>CAXRBM010000209.1:0-34806 GCA_964228675.1 Gemmatimonadaceae bacterium | reverse complement strand
CTCGTTCCCATCCCGAACACGATCGTTAAGCCCTACAGCGCCGATGGTACTCCGACCGAGAGGTCGCGGGAGAGTAGGCCGTCGCCGGCACCCTTGGAAGCCCCTGTCGTTCACTCGGCAGGGGCTTTCTCTTTGCCCCCACGTCCCGACACATTCCCCTCCGTGACCCGCGCCGGTTTCGTGACCCTCGTCGGACGCCCGAACGCCGGGAAATCGACCCTCCTGAACCGGCTGGTCGGCACCCGGCTCGCCATCGTCTCCCCCAAGCCCCAGTCGACCCGTGAGCGCGTCGTCGGGATCCTCACCGATGACGCGGCCCAGCTGATCTTCCTCGACACCCCAGGCCTCCTGGAACCCCGCTACGCGCTCCACAAGGCGATGCAGTACGCGGCCCAGCAAGCCATTGGTGACGCCGACCTCGTCGTCCATCTGATCGACGCCACCAGCGACCGCCCCGAGGACCTCACCGCCCTCGCGCAGCTCCCCGCGCCGCCCAAGGCCCCCGTCCTCGTGGTCCTGAACAAGATCGACCAGCTCACCCCCGCGGTCCGCGATGCCCTCTTGGCGGAATTCCCTGAAGCCGTGGGGATCTCCGCCATGACGGGGGAGGGGATCGAGTCGCTCCTCGCGGCCATCCGTCGGCGGATGCCCGAGAGTCCCTTCCTCTATCCGGCGGATGACATCTCCACCCAACAGACCCGCTTCTTCGTCTCGGAGTTCATCCGCGAGGCGGTGATGGAGCAGCTCGAGGAGGAGGTCCCCTACGGCGTGGCCGTCGAGATCGACGAGTTCCGCGAGGGGAGCACGCCCCTCTACATTCGAGCGGTGCTGCACGTGGAGCGCGAGAGCCAGAAGCGCATCCTGATCGGGGCGGGTGGCAGTCGGATCCGCGAGGTCGGACGTGCGGCCCGTGAGCGGATCGAGACCCTGGTCGGGGAGCCGGTCTATCTCGATCTCTGGGTGAAGGTGCTCGCCAACTGGCGTCGGAACCCCGCCGCGCTCGCCCGTCTTGGGTTCCAGGTCCCTACCGAGGAGTCCAGTTCGTGACCGTCCCGTCGATCCCGCCTGCCATCCGAGAGATCCTCGCCTGTCCGCGCTGCCATGGGGCGTTGCTCGACGCACCGGCCGAACGCGTCGAGGAGTCGGCGACGCTCCGGTGCCCCACGTGCGCGCTACGATACCCGGTCCGCGAGGGGATCCCCGTCCTCCTGCTCGACCAGGCACGGTCGGATCAGGGATGAACGTCGGCTGCGGATCGTGCGGCGCGATCTATCGCGTGGATCCGGCGCTCGTGCCAGCGACTGGGGTCACGGCGCGTTGCTCGGCGTGTGGATCGGCGGTGTCGCTGCGGGGGACGTCGCACGGGACCCCGATCGACGACGGTTGGTTCTCGGAGGAGCAGGGAACCGCCCGGCGAAGCGAGTGGAGCCGTGCGCTCGCGGAATCGGATGCGGCTGCGGCGCCGGAGATCGAGTCGAGTGTGCGACCCTCCGCGGCGGTCCCCACCCCCACCGCTGTGACGCGCCCTCCCGTCCTCCGGGCCACCCCACACGAGCGCGCACAGCGTCTCGCGCGTGCGCTGGTCTCCGATCTTATCGCCTACCACCCGGGCCGCCGGGAGGCGGCTCAGGCCGCGGGGACTCTGCGGATTGCCTTCCGCGAGGAGATCGCTCAATCGTATGCCGTCTACGTCGCCGAGGTGGGGCGGGAGATGGCAGAGGGGACCAGCTACTTCCAGGAGGCGCTCAACGAGATGGTCGCCCAGGGTCGCGCCCTGTTCTGACCCGCGCCGCCGGCCTACAGAACTCAGCGGGATCCGCTATCTTTCCAAGGCACGCGACGCGAGCCGGCACCCATCGTGGGGCCGGCTCGCCACGCATCCGCCTCACCCCACCGATGGCCGATTCCGAACACCTCGCCTCCCTGCAGCACGACCAGACCCGTCTGGACGAGCTTCGGAGGTACCTTTGACCTCGATCGCAAGCGCGAACGTCTGACCGCCCTCGAAGGGGACATGTCGGACCCGGGCTTTTGGAATGCGCAGGAGCGCGCCCGAGAGGTGGTGCAGGAGGTGAAGACGCTCAAGGGGTGGATCGATCCTTACGACAGGTTGATCGGTCGCACCACGAGCGCGATCGAGCTCGCGGAGCTCCTGACGCTGGAGCCCGACGCCGAGATGGAGGCCGACGTAGCGCGTGAGGCGAAGGCGATCACCGAGGAGACGGATGCGTATCGCCTGCGCTCGTTGCTGCAGGGACGCGACGACTTCCGCGATGCGCAGGTCGAGATCAGCGCCGGGGCCGGTGGCACCGAGGCGCAGGACTGGGCCCAGATGCTGATGCGCATGTACACGCGCTGGGCGGAGCGAAAGGGCTACACCGTCGACATCCTCGATCTCTCCGAAGGCGAAGAGGCGGGGATCAAGGGGGCGGTGCTCGAGGTCAAGGGGGAGTACGCCTTCGGCTTCCTCCGTCCGGAGACGGGGGTGCACCGACTCGTGCGCATCTCGCCCTTCGACTCGCAGGCGCGTCGGCACACGAGCTTCGCCTCGGTCTTCGTCTACCCGGTGGTGAACGAGGAGATCAACATCGAGGTGCGCGAGGAGGATCTGCGGATCGATGTCTACCGTGCTTCGGGTGCCGGTGGGCAGCACGTGAACAAGACCTCCTCGGCGGTGCGCATCACGCACCTCCCGACGGGGATCGTCTGCGCCTCACAGCAGGAGCGGTCGCAGTTCAAGAACAAGGCCACGGCGATGAAGATGCTGAAGAACCGCCTCTACAATCTTGAGGCGGAGAAGCAGGCGGCAGCCAAGGCCGCGCTCGATGCGACGAAGCAGGACGTGTCGTTCGGGAGCCAGATCCGCAGCTATGTCTTCCAGCCGTACACGATGGTCAACGACCATCGCACCGAGCTCAAGATCACCGATGTGCAGAAGGTGATGGACGGGGCGATCGACCCCTTCATCGAGGCGTATCTCAAGCAGAGTGGCGCACCGGCCGCCGCGGGGGAGAAGAGATGAGCGACGAGCTCAACTTCGTGATGCAGGCGCGCCGTGAGAAGCTCGGCGCGCTCGTCGAGGCGGGGGTCGTCCCCTTCGCGTACCGCTATGACCGCTCGCATCACTGCGATCCGGCACTCGGGCTCCTCGGGGAGGCGGAGGAGGGGCCGACGGTGCGAGTCGCGGGGCGGATCGTGGCGTGGCGCGGGCATGGGAAGACGATCTTCGCGCATCTCGCCGATGACACGGGGCGGATCCAGCTCTACTTCCGACAGGATCAGCTCAGCGCGGAGGCGTTCGCCCTCCTCACGCACCTCGACCTCGGTGATCACCTCGGCGTGTCGGGGCCGCTCTTCCGGACGCGCACCGGTGAGGTGACGGTCCGCGTGGAATCGTGGACCCTCCTGGCGAAGTCGCTGCGCCCGCTTCCCTTCGGGAAGGAGGAGCAGGTGGAGGGGCGGACGGTGCGCCACTCCGGCTTCGCCGATGGGGAACAGCGGTCGCGGCAGCGCTACGCCGATCTCGCGGTCCATCCGGAGGTCCGGCGGCACTTCGCGGCGCGCTCCAAGATGACGACGGCGATCCGGCGCGCGCTCGATGCCTGGGACTATCTCGAAGTCGAGACCCCGGTGCTTCAACCGTTGTACGGCGGTGCGGCGGCGCGGCCCTTCACGACGCACCACAATGCGCTCGACATGCCGCTCTTCCTGCGCATCGCGGATGAGCTCTATCTCAAGCGGTTGATCGTCGGCGGATTCGAGCGCGTCTATGAGATCGGGCATGACTTCAGGAACGAGGGGATCGACCGCACGCACAACCCCGAGTTCACGATGCTCGAGTTCTACGAGGCGTACGCCGACTACACGGTGATGATGGAGCGGGTGGAGCAGCTCCTCGTCACCGCCGCGACGGCGGTGCGTGAGGCGTTGGGTGTTGCGCCGCGTGTGCGCCATGACGGCTCCGAGGCGGGGCCGGTCCCGACCTTCGCGACCCCGTTCCCGCGGATCGCGTGGGTGCCGGCGCTCTCGCAGGCGCTCGGGATCCCCGACGTGATGGCGCTCGATGATGCGGCGCTCCGGCGCGCGGCCGAGCAGGCCAAGGTCGCCGATGTGGCGACGCTCTCGCGGCCCAAGCTCCTCGACGAGCTCTTCCAGGCGCACGTGGAGTCGAAGATCGTCGAGCCGACCTTCGTGGTGGATTATCCGGTGGAGCTCTCGCCGCTGGCGAAGCCGCATCGCACGCTGGCGGGGCTGACCGAGCGCTTCGAGCTCTTCGCCAAGGGAAAGGAGCTGGCCAACGCCTTCTCCGAGCTCAATGACCCGATCGACCAGCGCGCGCGCTTCGAGGCGCAGGCGCGACTCAAGGCGGCGGGGGACGAGGAGGCGACGGGCGTCGATGAGGACTATTTGCGCGCGATGGAGTACGGGATGCCGCCGACCGGTGGCGTGGGGATCGGGCTCGATCGGCTCTTCATGTTCCTCACCGACACCCCGCACATCCGGGATGTGATTCTCTTCCCGCTGATGCGACCGGAGTGAGTCGGATGGTCGGGACCCGCGCGCTCGAGCTGGCGATCGCCTGGCGGTATCTCCGGAGCCGCCGCGGGTCCCGTCTGCTCTCGTTCATCAGCGTGATCGCGGTCGCCGGCGTGACCGTCGGGGTGAGCGCGCTGATCATCATCATCGGGGTGATGAATGGGCTCCAGACCGACCTCCGGGAGAAGATCCTCGTGGGAAGCCCTGATGTACGCGTCCTCACCTACGGTGAGGCGCTCCGGATGGACGGATGGCGGCGCGCGGCCGCGCAGGTGGAGTCCCTTCCCGGGGTGGTGAGCGTCGCGCCCTTCGTGGTCCATCAGGGGCTCGCGACGCTCGGCTCCACGTATTCGGAGGCGATCACCGTGGCGGGGATCGCGCCTCTCGACTCCGGGGCGCTCCCCGTCACGCGGATCCGCGAACACGCGACGAGTGGCGACTTCACCTTCACCTCGCGAGAGGGTGGCCGTCGCGGTGCGGTGGTCGGGTCGCTCCTCGCCTCACGACTCGGGGCGTACCCGGGTGCGACGTTGACGCTCGTCACCGCGAGTGGGGCGTCGCTCAATCCCGTGCTCGGCGCGGTGATCCCGCGCTTCATGGCGTTCGAGGTCACGGGGGTCTTCACGACCGGGATGTTCGAGTACGACAACGCCTATATCTACGTCGATCTCGATGTGGGGCGGGAGTTCGCGGGACTCGACACGGCGGTGACGGGGCTCGAGGTACGAACCGCCGATCGCTGGGTCGCCCCGGCCATCGCCGCGCAGATCGACTCGACCCTCGGCTATCCCTATCGCACCGTCGATTGGCAGCAGCAGAACCTCTCGCTCTTCCGCGCACTCAAGCTCGAGAAGCTCGGGATGGCGGTGATCCTCGCGTTGATCGTGATGGTCGCGGCCTTCAATGTGGTGAGCACCCTCACCATGGTGGTGCGGGACAAGACGCGGGAGATCGGGATCCTGCGGGCGATGGGGCTCCGCTCGGATGCGGTGCGCCGGATCTTCCTCTGGCAAGGGGCCATCATCGGCGCGGTGGGGACCGGGGTCGGGGCGCTCCTCGGCGTCGGGCTCGGGATGACGATCGACCGGTTCCGTCTGATCGCCCTCGATCCCTCGGTCTACTTCATCGAGTATCTCCCCGTGCAGCTCGAGGTCGGGGACACCCTGCTGATCCTCGCGGGGAGTCTCACGGTGACCCTGCTCGCGACGCTCCATCCCGCCTCGAGTGCGGCGCGCCTTTACCCGATCGAGGCGATCCGCAGCGAATGAGCACGGACCAGCACGGGCCGGTGCTCGAGGCCACCGGCGTGACCAAGGGGTATCGCGGCGGCGATGGCTCACTGTTGCGGATCCTGGACGGGGTCGACCTAGCCGTCGGGCCTGGGGAGATGGTCGCCGTGGTCGGCGCGAGTGGGTCGGGGAAGAGCACCCTGCTCCATGTACTCGGGGCGCTCGACCGCCCCGATGCGGGCGAGGTTCGCGTCGTCGGCCAGCCGACCGCTCGGCGCTCGGATCTCGAGCTGGCCGCCCTCCGGAACCGGTCGATCGGGTTCGTCTTCCAGTTCCATCATCTCCTCAAGGAGTTCTCGGCGCTCGAGAACGTGCTGATGCCGCTGCGGATCGCGGGGGTGGAGGACCACGAGGCGCGGGGCCGGGCAACGACGCTCTTGGAACGGGTGGGGCTCGCCGCGCGTCAATCCCATAGGCCCGCCGAGCTCTCGGGGGGGGAACAGCAGCGGACCGCGGTGGCGCGCGCCTTGGCGATGCGGCCGAGCCTCCTGCTCGCCGACGAACCCTCGGGGAACCTCGACGCACACAATGCCGAGCGGTTGCACGACCTGTTCGCGGAGTTGACCCGGGAGACCGGGGTCGGGGTGGTGGTGGTGACGCACAATCGCTCGCTCGCGGCCCGCGCGACGCGGGTGCTGCAGTTGGCGGAGGGGCGGCTGCGCGCCGAGGCCGCGGACGACGGAGGGAGCTGATGGTGTGCGATCAATGTCGGGAGCGCGATGCGGTGGTGCATCTGACGCAGATCGTCGGACAGACGGTCGCGCAGGTGCACCTGTGCGAGAAGTGCGCGGCCGAGCGGGGGATCGAGACCACGGTCGCCGAGCCGACGCATCCGCTGGGGGATTTCCTGCAAGCGGTCCAGCAGCAGGCGGCCCAACTACCGGGGGATGCCGCGCGCTGCGCCTACTGCGGCACCTCGCTCCGGGATTTCCGCGCCAGCGGTCGGCTTGGCTGCGCGCAGTGCTACGGGGCGTTCGATCAGAGTCTGCGGGAGCTCCTGCGACGGGTGCATGGGTCGACGCGACATGAGGGGTGGCGCTACGAGCCGCAGGACGCCAGCGAGGGGGCCGAGCCCGACCGGGAGGGCACCCTGCGCGCGCTCCGCGACCGCCTGCAGCGTGCGATCGCCGATGAGGCATTCGAGACCGCGGCGGCGCTCCGCGATGAGATCCGGGGGCTCGAGTGACGCTCGATCTCTCGTTGTTACCCGACGGCGGGCTCCATTGGTTGATCGCCTCAGGCGAGCAGGCCGGGATCGTGATCTCCTCGCGCATCCGTCTCGCGCGGAACCTCTCGGGCTTCGCCTTTCCGGCGCGGGCGCGTGAGGGGGAGCGGCTTCGCGTCCTGCAAGAGGTGCGCGAGGCGATGCCGCGGCTCGCCTCCCTCCGCGACGGGGCCTTCGTCCGGGTGGACGAGTGCACGGCGCAGGAGCGCCTGTTGCTCCACGAGCGGCATCTGGTGAGTCGCGAGCTGGCCGGGGTCGAGCGCAAGGGAGCGATCCCGGGCGCGGGCGGGGTCATCGTGACCGGCGACGCCGGGGTGATGGTGAACGAGGAGGACCATCTCCGCGTGCAGACCTTCCGGTCGGGGTTCGACATCGCGGGGGCGCTGCGCGATGCGGAGCGGATCGACCGGGAGCTCGGCCAGGCGCTGCCGTATGCCTGGCACCAGGAGTTCGGGTTCCTGACCGCCTGCCCGACGAACACCGGGACGGGGATGCGGGCCTCGGTGCTGATCCATCTGCCGGGGCTCGTGCTCACGCAGGAGATCCAGAAGGTGCTGCAGGGGCTCCAGCACATGGGGCTCACCTACCGTGGGCTCTACGGCGAGGGGAGTGACGTCGTCGGGAACTACTTCCAAATCTCCAATCAGACGACGCTGGGGCGGACCGAGGACGAGCTGGTCGATCAGCTGATGCGGGTGGTGCGGCGCGTGATCGAGCGGGAGGAGGAGGCGCGACGGGTCCTGCAGCGTGACGCTGGCTATATTATCGAGGACAAGCTGTGGCGCGCCTATGGCACGGTGCGGCATGCGCGACACCTGCCGGCGGAGGAGGCGATGACCCTCCTCAGTGCGGTGCGGCTCGCGGCGGGGCTGAACCTGTTGTCCGGGCTCAGTGTATACACGCTGAACAAGCTGTTGATCTTCAGCCAGTCGGCGCATCTGGCGCAGGCGGAGGGGCGGCCCCTCACGGAGGGGGAAGCGAACCTCGCGCGCGCGAAATACGTGCGACAGGTCTTGGCGAACGAGGCACGACACACCGGGTGACCCGCCTGACGGGTCGTCGAGGCGATCTATGAACGGATACAACTTCACCGAACGAGTGCGGAAGGTGCTGGCGATGGCGCGTGAGGAGGCGGCACGGCTCCATCACGAGTACGTCGGTACCGAGCATATCCTGCTGGGCCTCATTCGCGAGGGGGAAGGGGTCGCCGCGGCGGTCCTCAACAACCTGAGCGTCGACCTCGAGGAGATCCAACAGAAGATCGAGGAGACGGTGAAGAAGGGAAAGGCGGCGCAGGCGGCCGGCCCCGATCTCCCGTATACCTCGCGGGCGAAGAAGGTGCTCGAGCTCGCGATGGGTGAGGCGCGCGAGCTCAACCACAGCTATGTGGGGACGGAGCATCTCCTCCTCGGCCTCCTCCGTGAGGAGAAGGGGATCGCGGCGCAGGTGCTGACCGATGCCGGGGTCAACCTCGAGGCGGCGCGTGCGGAGACGCTGCGCCTTCTCGGGACCGAGATGCCGTCGAACGGCGAGGCGGCGCCCGCCGCCGCGGGGGCCACCCCCGCCGCGTCCACCGGGAAGGGGGAGAAGAAGTCCAAGACCCCAGCCCTCGATCACTTCTGCCGCGATCTCACGGTGCTCGCCGCCGAAGGGCAGCTCGATCCGACGATCGGGCGTTTCAAGGAGATCGAGCGGGTGATGGAGGTCCTCTCGCGACGCAAGAAGAACAACCCGGTGCTCATCGGGGAGCCCGGGGTGGGGAAGACCGCGATCGTCGAAGGGCTCGCCCAGATGATCGCGACGAACAACTGCCCCGATTCGCTACGCGATCATCGCGTGCTCTCGCTCGACATGGCGGCGGTGATCGCCGGGACCAAGTATCGCGGCCAGTTCGAGGAGCGGCTCAAGGCCGTGATGAACGAGATCGCGCAGAACAAGCAGATCATTCTCTTCATCGACGAGCTGCACACCCTCGTGGGGGCGGGCGCTGCCGAGGGGGCGATCGACGCGAGCAACATGCTCAAACCCGCGTTGGCGCGCGGCGAGCTGCAGTGCGTGGGTGCCTCGACGCTCAACGAGTACCGCAAGCACATCGAGAAGGACGGGGCGCTCGAGCGCCGCTTCCAGACGGTGGTGGTCGACCCGCCTTCCATCGAGGAGACGGTGGAGATCCTGAAGGGGCTGCGGTCGAAGTACGAGGACCACCATCGCGTGACGATCCCCGACGAGACGCTGCTGATCGCGGCGAAGCTCTCGGAGCGCTACATCACCGATCGCTTCCTGCCGGACAAGGCGATCGACGTGATCGATGAGGCGGGGGCCCGGGCGCGGCTCGCCTCGCAGGTGCCGCCGCCGGAGGTCGCCGACCTCAAGGCGAAGCTCGAGCAGGTCAATCTCGAGAAGGATACGGCGGTCCGGGATCAGAACTTCGAGCTCGCGGCCTCGTTGCGGGACAACGAGCGCGACCTCCAGGGCCAGATCCGGGCGCGCCAGGAGGAGTGGGAGGAGCGCCGCCAGTCGATGCGCCCGGTGCTCGGTGAGGAGGAGATCTCCTTCATCGTGAGCCGCTGGACCGGGATCCCGGTGACGCGCCTTCAGGAGGCGGAAACGGCGCGGCTCCTGCGGATGGAGGAGGAGCTCCACGGGCAGGTGGTGGCGCAGGAGGATGCGATCAAGGCGGTCGCGCGCGCGATCCGTCGCAGCCGTGCCGGCCTCAAGGATCCGCGTCGTCCGATCGGCTCGTTCATCTTCTGTGGCCCCACGGGGGTCGGGAAGACCGAGCTCGCGCGTGCCCTGGCCAAGTTCCTCTTCGCCGATTCGTCGGCGCTGATCAGGGTCGACATGAGTGAGTACATGGAGAAGTTCTCCGTGTCGCGGCTCATCGGCGCGCCCCCGGGCTATGTGGGCTACGAGGACTCGGGGACCCTCACCAAGGCGATCCGTCGCAAGCCCTACAGCGTGATCCTCCTCGACGAGATCGAGAAGGCGCATCCGGATGTGTTCAACATCCTGCTGCAGGTGCTCGACGAGGGACATCTCACGGACAACTACGGCCGCGTGATCGACTTCAAGAACACGGTCGTGATCATGACCTCGAACGTCGGGGCCAAGGACATCACGCGGAACCGCAGCCTCGGCTTCGGGGCGGCCGACCAGGCCTCGGACTTCACCCGGATCGCGGACAAGGTGAAGGAGGAGCTGCAGCATGCCTTCAACCCCGAGTTCCTGAACCGGCTCGACGATGTGATCGTCTTCCATCCGCTCGGGCGTGAGCATATCGCGCAGATCGTCAGCATCCTCCTCGCGGATGTGCAGAAGCGGCTCGGCGACGAGGAGTTGACGCTCAAGCTGACGGAGGCGGCGGTCGACTTCCTGGTGAAGCACGGGTATGACCAGGCCTACGGGGCCCGGCCGCTCAAGCGGGCGATCCAGAAGTGGATCGAGGATCCCCTCTCGGAGCGGATCCTCCTGGCGGAGTTCAGCCGTGGGGATGAGATCGAGGTCGATGTCTCGGAGGATGGGACGCGGCTGGCGTTCCGCGCCCCGGTTCGGAGCATCCCGAAGGCCTAGAACCCCGGCGGATTCCGGGGCGGATCCTCGGCCCCCTCGACCCCCTTCTTCCCCCCGAACGGACCCCGGGGCGGAGGGACCGTTGAGGGGGCTGATCGTGTATATTGCAAGGATGCGTCGACTTTCCTCGGTGGCGGCCGCACTGCTCCTCGCGGGCACCCCGTTACAGGCACAGGATCCTGGAGCGCTCACGGGCCGCTGCCTCACCCCCGATTCGATCGCCGTTCGGGGGGCCGGGCGGGTCTCCCGGGAGTCGATCCTCGCCACGAGCGGGATCGGGGCGGGCCAGACGCTCAACTTCCCGGCGGTCCAGCGCGTGCTGCGCGACCTCTATGCCACCGGGGACTTCGAGACGGTCGCGGTCACCTGTGACCTCTCCCTCTCGCCGAAGACGATCGTGGTCCTCGCGGTGACGGAGCGGCCGCTCCTGCAGACGGTCGACGTCACCGGCCCCAAGCGCCTGTCCCAGCGGCAGGTCGAGGACCGGGTCGAGCTCCTCGTCGGGCGCCCCGTCGATCCCGCCGCGCTCGCCAACTCGATGCGCCGGATCGACTCGCTCTATCAGGCGAATGGATTCTATCTCGCCCGAATCGTCCCCGAGACCACCATGGTCGGGGACCGCGTGCAGCTCACCCTGCGGGTGGACGAGGGGCGGCGGCTCGCCATCTCGGGGATCGACGTCCTGGGGAACACCCTCGTGAAGGATCGCGAGGTGGTCGGGGCGATGAAGACCAAGCCCGAGGGGTTCTTCTTCTTCCGGCGCGGGGAGTTCAACGAGGACACCTATGCGACCGACCTCGGGGAGAAGATCCCCAAGCTCTTCGCCGATCGCGGCCACGTGGATTTCCAGATCACGCATGACTCGCTCAAGATCGATCGGGAGCGCGGCAAGGCGCTGCTCGAGCTCGAGGTGCAGGAGGGGCCACAGTATCGGGTGAAGGCGTTCGAGGTCGTCGGGAATCGTCGCTTCTCCACGGAGGAGATCGCGGCTCGCTACCCGTTCACGACCCGTGACCCCTCGCTGACGGAGCGGATCCAGGGGCTCGTCAGGCGCCGCGCCCCGGCCACCGACATCTTCGATCGCTCGCGCTGGGACGAGGCGACGCAGCAGATCAGCACCCTCTACAGCAACGAGGGATACATCTACGCCCAGGTGCGGCCGGTGATCGAGCGTGATCCCTCGGACAGCGCTGGGTATGTGCGCCTCCGGTGGGATATCCAGGAGGGGACCCCGGCGATCATCAATCGCGTGGACATCCTCGGGAACGACTTCACTGTCGAGAACTGCATCCGCGACCAGCTGGTCATCATCCCGGGCGATGTGTTCAACCAGGAGCGGATGATCCGCAGCTGGCGGAGCATCTCCAACCTCGGATTCTTCGAAGCGCCGTTGCCGTTCCCTGACGTCCGTCCCGCGAACCAAGAGGGGGATGTCGACATCGTCTTCCGCGTGAAGGAGAAGCGGACAGGGAACGTGAACTTCGGGGCCTCGGTCGGGCAGGGGGTGGGGCTCGGCGGCTTCATCGGCCTTGAGCAGCCGAATCTCTTCGGCAAGTGCAAGCGGGGCTCGCTGCAATGGCAGTACGGCCAGTTCATCAACGACTTCAACTCGTCGTACGTGGATCCGCAGATCCGCGGGACGTTGATCTCGGGCCAGGTGAACGCGTACCGCTCGCAGGCGCGGTTCCGCATCGCCGACCTCGGGCGCACGACGCGCACCGGCGGGACGCTGCGCGTCGGCTTCCCCTTCCCGCGGAGCCGCTTCGCCCGCGTCTTCGTCTCCTATGGGCTGGAGGGGGTGCGCTTCGGGACCGATGGGCTCCTTGGGACGGTCACGACCGATCAGTGCGCGGGGTGCATCCGGAGCACGGTCGGGGTCGATGTCAGCCGCGACACCCGGCTCGACATGCCGTTCGCGACCGAGGGCCAGCTCCAGTCTTTCAGCGCGGCCTTCAATGGCGGCCCGCTCGGCGGGACGGCGACCTATCAGCGCTACACGACCGAGTTCCGCAACTACACGATCATCGGTCGCCTTGGCGGAACCAAGCCGGGGACGCAGCCGCTGCGCCTGACCTTTGGGCTCTCGACGCGTGCCGGTGCCGTGTTCGGCGACCCGGGTCAGTTCTTCTGGTCGCAGCAGTTCTCCCTTGGTGGTGTGCAGTTCGGCGAAGCGCTCCGCGGGTATCCGGAGTTCTCGATCACGCCGAACGGATTCACCACGGCCACGGGGACGTTCAACGCGCAGCGCGAGTCGTTCGGCAGCGCCTTCTTCGTGAGCACCGCCGAGGTCGGTCTGCGGTTCAATCAGTCGGTGTACCTCAACCTGTTCTACGATGCGGGCAATCTCTGGGCGCGCCCACGGGACTTCGATCCCACGCGGCTCTTCCGGGGGACCGGCATCGGCCTCAGCACCGTGACACCGCTCGGCCCGTTGGGCATCGACTATGCCTATGGGTTCGATCGGCGTGACGCGTTCGGTCGTCCCGATCCGAAGTGGCAGTTGCACTTCCGGCTCGGTCAGGTCTTCTAACCCTTCGGAGTGCCCTCACCCATGTTCGTCCGTCTTCGCGGTCTCGTCCTCGCCGCCCTCTCCCTCGCGGCCCTCGCCGCCCCTGCCACCGCTCAGACCAAGGTGGCCTTCGTCGACACGCGCAAGATCCTGCAGGAGATGCCGGGTCGGAACCAGATCGAGGCCCGGTTGCGGACCGAGATCGACGCGCTTGGCTCGCGCGAGAAGGTCATGGTGGACTCGCTGAACGCGATGCTGAGCGCCTTCCAGAAGGATTCGTCGACGTTGACGCAGGCCGATCGGACCAAGCGCTTCACCGAGATGCAGGCGTTTGACGCGCGCTACCGCGACACGCTCGAGGTGCTGCAGCAGGAGGCGCAGGCCAAGCAGGCGGAGGCGATGCAGCCGCTCTTCGATCAGATCCGCGAGGCGCTCGAGATGGTGCGGGCCGCGGAGGGGTACGCGATGATCTTCGACATGGGGGCGCAGGCGAACCCCGTCGTCGCGATGGACAAGAACCTCGATCTCTCAGACAAGGTGATCGCGCGGATCCGCACGATGCCGCAGGCCCGTCCGGCGGCGCAGCCGACCCCGACGCGTCCCCCGGCCGCCGCGCCGGCGACGCGTCCGCCGGCCTCGGGACCGACGGGACAGCCCGCGGGCGTCCGTCGCCCGTAATCGGCACGTCCGTCATTCGGAGGTCGCGGTCATGACCGCGCCATCGTCCGACCCCCTTCGGGTCGCTGACATCGCCGCCATGCTGGGTGCGACGATCGTCGGCGACCCGTCGGTCGTTGTGACCGGGGTCGCGCCGCTCGATCGGGCGGGACCGGGGGAGCTCTCCTTCCTCGCCTCGGCGCGCTACCTCGACCTCTTCGCCACCAGCGCCGCGAGCGCGGTCATCGTCGCGCCGGAACTCGCCGAGGCGGCGGGGGCCTGTGGGACGCGGCTCGTGGTGGCCAAACCGCACGAGGCGATCCTCGCGGTCATCGCGCGGATTCATCCGCGGCCGGTGCCGCCGTTCGTCGGGGTGCATCCCACGGCCGTGGTCGCGTCCGATGCGGTGGTCTCCCCCGAGGCCTGCGTCGAGGCCTTCAGTGTGATCGGTGCCGGGGCGACGATCGGCGCCACGGCCTGGATCGGCCCGCACTGCGTCATCGGGGCCGGGAGCACCATCGGTCCCGAGACGCGCCTGATCGACCATGTGACGATCTACCCGGGGTGTCGGGTCGGCGCGCGCGGTCTGCTCCATGCCGGGGTGCGTGTGGGCAGCGATGGTTTCGGCTTCGTCTATCGCGACGGGGTGCACCAGAAGATCCCGCATGTGGGCGGCTGTGTGATCGGGGACGACGTCGAGATGGGCGCGAATTGCACGATCGACCGTGGGAGCATCGACGACACGGTGATCGGTGACGGGACCAAGCTCGACAACCTCGTGCACATCGGGCACAACGTCCGCGTGGGGACGCACTGCCTCATGGCGGCGGGGTGCGTCGTGGCGGGTTCTGCGAGGATCGAGGATCTCGTCTCTCTCGGGGGACAGGTCGCGGTCGGGGGGCATCTCACGGTCGGTCGCGGCGCGCGCATCGCGGCGAAGTCCGGGGTGGTGAAGGACGTACCCGCGGGTGAGACCTGGAGCGGCTTCCCGGCGCGACCGCATCGCGAGGAGCTGCGGCGGGCCGGCGCGACGGCGCGTCTCCCACGGATCATCGCCGCGCTCGAGCGCCTCGTCGGTGGCGGGACGGACGCCTGATGGGGCGACGGACCATCGCGCGGACGGTCACGGTCGCTGGGGCGGGGCTCCACCTCGGGCGACCCTGCGCGCTGACCTTCGAACCGGCCTCCGTCGGTCAGGGGCTCCGCTTCCGGCGGTCCGATCTGCCCGGCGCCCCGGTGATCCCGGCCCATGTGTCGGTGGCGGTGGCGGCCGAACGTCGGACGCAGCTGGGCGACGGCGACCAGGCGCTCCACACCGTGGAGCATGTGTTGGCGGCGGTGGCCGGCCTCGGGATCGATGACCTGACCATCGCGATGGATGCGGCCGAGCCGCCCATCATGGACGGATCGGCCGAGCCCTTCCGTGCAGCGCTCCTCGACGCCGGGATCGTCGATCATGGAGGCGAGGTCACGGTGGTGCGGCTCCGCGAACCGGTGCGTGTCGTCGACGGGGAGTCGACGTATGTGGCGAGGCCAGCCGAGGGGCTGGCGCTCGACGTCCGGATCGACTTCCCGCATCCGCTCATCGGGACGCAGACGGGTCAATGGGCCGTGACGCCGGAGTCCTTCGGCGACGAGCTGTCGGCGGCCCGGACCTTCGGCCTCCTCAGTTGGGTCGAGGAGCTGCGAGGGAAAGGACTGATTCAGGGCGCGTCGACGACGAACACGATCGCGCTCGATGCGACCGGGGTCGTCGAGAACACGCTGCGGTGGCCGGACGAGTTCGTCCGGCACAAGGCGATGGATGTGGTGGGGGATCTCGCGCTCGCCGGCGGTCGCGTGGCCGCGCACATCACGGCGACCAAGCCGAGTCATCGTGGGACCGTCACCCTCGTGCGGGCGATGCTCGCACAGGCGGCAGGGCACTCGAACAGGGAGCTACCGGTGGACATCGAACAGATCATGCGCATCCTCCCGCATCGCTATCCGTTCCTGCTCGTGGATCGGATCATCGAGATGCATGAGAAGTCCCGCATCGTGGGGATCAAGAACGTCACGATCAACGAGCCCTTCTTCCAAGGGCACTTCCCAGGGCACCCGATCATGCCGGGGGTGCTGATCGTGGAGGCGATGGCCCAGGTAGGCGGGGTCCTCCTGATGGGAACGGTCGATGCGCCGGAGACGAAGGTCGTCTACTTCATGTCGCTCGACAACGTGAAGTTCCGTCGGCCGGTCAAACCCGGGGACCAACTGCGGATCGAGGTCGATATCGTGCAGCTGCGGAGCACGATGTGTCGGATCAAGGGCGTGGCGAAGGTGGATGACACCGTGGTCTGCGAGGCCGATATGGCCGCCGTGGTGCGCGACCGATGAGCGTCCGCATCCATCCGTCCGCGATCGTCGATCCCGGCGCCCAGCTCGGCACCGATGTGGTCGTCGGGCCCTGGGCGATGATCGGCCCGCATTGCACCGTCGGCGATGGGAGCGTCATCGAGACGCGCGCCGTGCTCGAGGAGCATGTCCATCTCGGACCTCGCGTGACCGTCGGCATCGGGTCGGTGCTCGGCGGCAAGCCGCAAGATCTCAAGTTCAAGGGTGAGGTCACGACGGTCGAGGTCGGCGAGGGCACGACGATCCGTGAATACGCGACGATCAACCGTGGGACCTCGGAGTCGCACAAGACCACAGTCGGCCGGAACTGTTTCCTGATGTCGTATGTGCACCTCGCGCACGACTGTCATGTCGGAGACGGGGTGATCATCTCGAACGCGACACAGCTCGCCGGTCATGTGAAGATCGACGACCGGGCGATCATCTCGGGCCTCTGCGCGGTGCACCAGTTCGTGAAGATCGGTCGCCATGCCTTCGTGGGTGGGATGTCGCGCGTGGCGAAGGATATCCCGCCGTATGTGAAGGCGGTGGGGAACCCGGTGAAGCTCTACGGGCTCAACTCCGTCGGGCTCCAGCGCAGCGGGTTCGCCGAGGAGACGGTCGCGGAGCTCAAGAAGGCGTATCGGTTCTTCTTCCGGTCAGAGGAGAACATCTCGCAGGCGCTCGAGCGCGCACGCGCCGAGCTCAAGCCGCTGCCGGAGGTCGAGGCCTTCATCACCTTCGTCGAGGCGAGCGGGCGCGGGGTCGTCGTATGACGCGACCGGTGCGCATCGGCGTCATCGGGGCGGGGAGCCTCGGCTTCCATCACGCCCGGTTGTTGCGCGGCGTGCCTGGCGTGGCGTTCCACGGGATCTACGAAGCGAACGCGGAGCGCGCCGGGGTGGTCTCTCGCGAGTTGGAGATCCAGGCGCACCCCACGCTCGACGCGCTCCTCGCGGAGGTCGACGCGGTCTCGATCGTCGTGCCGACGCCGTTCCATCATCAGGTGGCGATGGCGGCGATGGCGCAGGGGAAACACCTGTTGATCGAGAAGCCGATCACCGTGACTCTGGCCGAGGCGGACGAACTGCTCGATCTGGCCGATCGGCAGGGGGTGCTGGTGCAGATCGGGCACATCGAGCGATTCAACCGGGCGGTGCGCGCGGCGCTCCCCTACGTCGACCATCCGCTCTTCATCGACAGTGATCGACTCGCCCCCTTCAATCCACGTGGCAGCGATGTGGCGGTGGTGCTCGATCTCATGATCCACGATATCGACCTCGTGCTCACGCTCACCGGGTCGCCGGTCACCGAGGTCTCGGCGGCCGGCCTTCCCGTGCTGACGCCGTCGATCGATATCGCCGATGCGCGGCTCCGGTTCGCGAGCGGGGCGGTGGCGACGATCACGTCGAGTCGCGTCTCCAAGGATCGGATGCGCAAACTCCGCATCTTCCAGCGCAATGGGTATCTCTCGCTCGATCTCGCGGCCGGGACGGGGGAGATGTATCGCCTGCGCGGCGATGTGGATCTGGCGACGCTTGCGCGGCAGGCGCAGCCGCTCGAAGCCTTTGTGGAGCGCGTGCCGCTCGAGGCCCCTGAGGGGGAGCCGCTCAAGCTTGAGCTGGAGAGCTTCGCCGCCGCGCTGCGGGGTGAGGCGCCCGTGGCGGTCACGGGGCGGGCGGGACGCGATGCGTTGGCGGTGGCGCTACAGATCGTCGCCGACATCGAGCGGGGCTCCCCGTTCGCCGCGCTCGGCGCCCGGGTGTGACGGCCCCACGTGCGTGAGATCCTGATCCTCGCCGGCGAGGCATCCGGCGACCTGCATGGGGCGCTGCTCGCCGAGCAGCTCCGGACCGTGCGTTCCGACCTCGCGCTGACCGGGACGGGGGGCGCGCGCATGCGTGCGGCGGGGGTGGAACTCCTGACCGAACATGCGGGGGTCGTCGGCTTCGTCGAGGTCATCCGACATATCCCGGCGCATCTCAGGCTCCTGCGCCAGGTGAAGGCGCGGCTCGCGAGCGGGCGGGTCGCGCTCGTGATCTGCATCGACTATCCCGGCTTCAACATGCGGGTCGCCGCCGCGGCCAAGGCCGCTGGGGTGCCCGTGCTCTACTACATCACGCCGCAGGTCTGGGCGTGGAAGGCGGGACGGATGCGCGCGATGGCGGCGACGTTCACCAAGGCCGCGGTGATCCTCCCCTTCGAGGAGGCGCTGCTGCGCGCGGGTGGCGTCGATGCCACCTTCGTCGGCCATCCGCTGCTGGACCGGGCGGCGGCGATGCCCGATCGCGCCGAGGCGCGCCGTCGGTGTGGCCTCCCGGAATCGGGCGAGGTGCTCGCGCTCTTTCCGGGGAGTCGCGCCGAGGAGATCCGGCGACATCTCGCCGACTTCGTCGCCGTCGCGCGGCGATTGCAAGCGGACCGTCCGGGATTGCAGGTGGTGTTGAGCGCGGCGCCGACGATCGAGTTCGCCCCGGGCGAGATCCCGTTCCCGGTGATCCGCTCGGCGAGCTTCGACGTCCTGCGCGCTGCTGATGTGGCGCTGTGCAAGAGTGGAACGACGACGCTCGAGGCGGCGGTGGCAGGGTGTCCCTGCGCGATCGTCTACCGTACGAGTCCCATCTCATACGCGATCGCGCGCCAGCTGGTGCGGATCCCGCACATCGGGCTCCTGAACATCGTGGCGGGGCGCGAGGTCGCGCCGGAGTTCGTGCAGGATGCCTTCACCCCCGGGGCGGTGGCCACGGCGCTCGCGCCGCTCTTCGATGCGGAGGGGCCGGCGCGGCGACGGATGCTCGAGGGGTTGGCCGAGGTGCGTGGGCGACTGGGCACCGCCGGGGCGAGTGCGCGCGTGGCGGCAATGGCGGCGGAGCTGGTGCGGTGAGTGATCGGACCGGCGCGTCATCCGAGGTGTCTGATGCGGCTCGCACCGCTCGTCGGGAGCGCAGGCTGTGGTGGACGGAGCGACTCGTGTCAGGCGTCGTCGCACTGCTCGCCCCGACCTGGCGTATCGCGTTCGTGCGCGCTGATGGTCGGCCATGGCGCGACGAGCCGACGCGGCCATTCATCTACGCGATCTGGCATGGGGAGTTGCTGCCGATCCTCTGTGCGCATCGCGACCAGGGGATCGTCGGGATGGTCAGCGAGCATGGGGATGGCGAGCTCCTCGCTCGCATCATCTCGCGATGGGGCTATCGTCTCGTCCGTGGGTCGACGACGCGTGGCGGCGGGCGCGCCCTCCTTGCCTTCGTCCGCGAGCTGCGGGATGGACAGGTCGGGATGCTCACGCCCGACGGCCCACGGGGGCCCGCGGGGGTGCCGCACGCCGGGGTGCTCCTCGCCGCGAGACAATCCGACGCCCCGATCCTCACGGTGCGGTGCGAGGCGTCCCGCGCGTGGCGGCTCAGGAGTTGGGACCGGTTCATGATCCCCACGCCCTTCGCACGACTCCGGATCGTCTATGGCGAACCGTGGCGGCCCGAGGGCACCGATCAGTCGGCGCTCGAGGAGTTGGCGCGGCGGATGGGGCCCCCCTGATGGACGGTCGATTCACCGCGGTGGTGGAGCGCTCGTGGCGTGAGGGGGGCGTGCTCCCCGTGCTCCTCGCGCCGATGGCGTGGCTCTATTCTGGCGGGGTCGCGGTGCGCAACGCGCTCTTCGATCGCGGCCTCCTCACGAGCCATCCCTTGGGGCTCCCCACCATCAGCGTCGGGAACCTCACCGTCGGCGGGACGGGGAAGACCCCGATGAGCGCCTGGGTGGCACAGGCGATGCTGCAGCGTGGGATCCGTCCGGCGATCCTGCTCCGTGGCTACGGCGACGATGAGCCGGCGGTGCACCGGCGATCGACCCCCGCGGCGGTGGTGATCGCCGATCCCGATCGGATCCGAGGGGCGGCTGCGGCGCGTGCTGCTGGGGCGCAGGTGATCATCCTGGATGATGGGTTCCAGCATCGCCGGGCCGCGCGCGATCTCGACGTGGTGCTGGTCGCGGCGGAGCAGGGCGTCCCCTCACGGCTCCTCCCGGCGGGTCCCCTCCGGGAGCCGCGGCGAGCGATGGCGCGGGCCTCGGTGATCATCGTGACCCGGAAGTCGGCGTCGCTGGCGCAGGCGACCGAGGTCGCCGAGGCCTGGAGTCGCGTCTCGCGCCGTGCGCCGGTCGTGCTCGTGTCGCTCGTGCTCGATGCGGTCTGCCCCGTGGCGACCAGCGCATCAGCGCCGTTCCCGCTGCACGCACTCACCGGCCAGCGGGTGCTCGCGATCGCCGGGATCGGGGACCCCGCGGCCTTCGCTCGGCAGATCGAGGCCGTCGGGGCGCGCGTCGATCTCGCGGCCTTTCCCGACCACGCCCCCTTCTCGGCGGCCGATCTGACCGCGTTATCGATCCGAGCCCGTGAGGCCGATCGCGTCGTATGCACCCTCAAGGATGCTGTCAAGCTGGGGGCGCGCTGGCCTCGCAATGCCCCCCCGCTTTGGTATCTTTCCCAGCGTGTCGTCATCGAGCGTGGCGGCGAGGTGCTTGAGGCCCTCCTCGACCGGGCGGTGGCGATGCGTGCTGGGTGACCTGACGTTCCCCCCAACCGCCGGTCCTCGGACCGGTTCTGCCCCCTCCGGACATGCCAGACCTGCGTCTGCCGACTGATACGATCGTCCTCCCCGACAAGGATCGGTTCCTCAACGAGGAGAATCCGTTCGAGGCGATGATGTCCCGGTTCGACCGGGCCGCGCAGCTCCTCGATCTCGAGCCGGGGATCTACAAGGTCCTGCGGATCGCCGAGAAGGAGATCACCGTTTCTATCCCCGTCATGATGGACAATGGGGAGGTCGAGGTCTTCACCGGCATCCGCGTGCTCCACAACACGTCGCGCGGGCCGGCCAAGGGGGGGATCCGCTTCGACATGAACGTCTCCCTCGACGAGGTGAAGGCGCTCGCCGCCTGGATGACCTGGAAGTGCGCGGTGGTGAACATCCCCTTCGGCGGCGCGAAGGGCGGGGTGATCTGCGACCCGCTCAAGATGTCGGTGGGAGAGCTCGAGCGCGTCACGCGCCGGTACACCTCCGGGATCATGGCGACCCTTGGTCCCGACTCTGACGTGCCCGCCCCCGACGTGAACACCAATGAGCGCGTCATGGCGTGGCTCATGGACACGTACTCGATGCATAAGGGGTTCACGGTGAACGCCGTCACCACCGGAAAGCCGGTGGAGATGGGGGGCTCGCTCGGGCGTCGCGAGGCGACGGGACGCGGGGTGATGTTCTCGGCGGTGCAGGCGCTCGAACATCTCAAGATGCCGGTCAAGGGGGCGACGGTCGCCGTCCAGGGGTTCGGCAACGTCGGTTCGATCGGGGCGCAGCTCCTCGCGGAGGCCGGGTGCAAGGTCATCGCGATCAGCGACCGCACCGGCGGCTGGTACAACGCGAAGGGCTTCGACATCCTCGATGCCATGGCCTATGTCCGCGAGCACCGGACCCTCGAGGGCTATAGGAAGGGGGAGGCCATCTCCAACGAGCAGCTCCTCGAGGTCGAGGTCGATGTCCTCGTCCCCGCGGCGCTCGAGAACGTGATCACCACCAAGAACGCCGAGCAGATCAAGGCGAAGATCATCTGCGAGGGCGCCAACGGGCCGACGACGGCCGCGGCCGATTCGATCCTCGATGCCAAGGGGATCTTCGTGGTGCCCGACATCCTCGCCAACGCCGGTGGCGTGACAGTGAGCTACTTCGAGTGGGTGCAGAACCGCGGGGGCTACTATTGGACCGAGCAGACGGTGAACGACCGTCTGCGGGAGATCATGGTCAACAGCTTCCGCGAGGTCCTCAAGCTCTCGCAGCAGCACAAGGTCAACATGCGGACCGCGGCGTACATGGTCGCGATCAGCCGCGTGGCCACGGTGCATCGGCTCCGCGGCATCTACGCCTAAGGCCCCGGAGGGCGCGCCGTATGGGCGTCGGCGTCTACGTGGTCGGTCGGCCTCGGGACGCCGCACTCGGGGCCGCGATCGCGGACTATGAGCAGCGCGCCTCGCGCTACTGGGACCTCGAGGTGGTGGAGGTCAAAGGGGGCGGGGCGAGCGGCGGGGACGGACCCGAGGTGGTGCTGCGACGCGAGGGCGATCGGCTGTTGGAGCGGATCCCGTCCGGGGCGCCGCTGGTGCTCTGCGATGTCGGCGGCGAGACGCTCGACTCCGAGCAGTTCGCCCGATGGTTGCTCGAGCGGCGGGATCTGGCGCAGTCGGTGGCGTTCGTCATCGGCGGCGCACATGGGGTGAGTCCCGAGATTCGCGCGCGCGCGCGGCGGCGGATCGCCTTGGCCCCGTGGACCCTTCCGCACGAGCTCGCGCGTTTGGTGCTGATGGAGCAGCTCTATCGCGCCGGGACCATCGGTCGCGGCGAACCGTATCACAAGTGAGGATGGCGTCCGTGGAGGCTGTCGAGGGATCCTGTCGCTGTCGGGCGTCGCGTCGGAGGGGGGCGTGAGCGCGCCGCGCGTCGTGACCGAGGCCCTCGGTGGTGGGGCGCTCGCGCGCGCGATCCAGTCGGGGTCCGTGCCCGCCGAGTGGGTCGCGCCGGCGCCGCGCCACGTCGCGGCGTGGCGGGCCCATGCGAGTCAGGTGCAGGGGCGGTTCGCGACCAGCGCGTGGTATGCCGCGCTGCAGCCGGCCTTCGCGGCGACGGGGGCGGCCGCAGCGCGCCTCGAGCGGGTCGCCGAGGCAGGCGGGATCGTCGTCACCACGGGGCAGCAACCCGGGCTCTTCGGCGGGCCGCTCTACACCTGGCTCAAGGCGCTCTCCGCCCTCGCCCTCGCGGAGCGCATCGAGCGGGAGACGGGGATCCCCACCGCACCGGTCTTCTGGGCCGCGACCGATGACGCCGATTATGCCGAAGCGTCATGGACGGCGGTGGCGACCGACCTCGGGGTCCAGCGCCTGTCGCTCTCGACGCCGGGACGCGACGGGCTCGTGATGGCCGAGACCCCGTTGGGGCCGGTCGAGGCGGCGCTCGGGGAGCTCGCGGCCACGGCGGCGTCGGCCCCGCACGGGGAGATCCTCGAGGCCCTTCGAGCGGCGTACGTCCCTGGGGCGACGGTCGGGAGCGCCTATGTGCGCTTCCTGCGGTCGGTGCTCGAGCCGCTGGGGATCGGGGTGCTCGATGCCTGGCACCCCGCGACGCTCGTGGCGGCGCGTCCCACGTTGGTCAGCGCACTACAGCGGGCGGCGAGCATCGACGAGGCGGTCTCGCTGCGGAACGTCGCGATCGAGCGGAGCGGGTACCGTCCACAGGTCGCGCGCATCGCGAAGCTCTCGTTGGTCTTCCGCGCCGAGGAAGGGGTGAAGGCACGCGTGCCGCTCGCCGACGCGCTACGGGTGGCGGCGGATCCCGCGGCGACGCTCTCCGCCAACGTGTTGCTCCGGCCGGTCGTCGAGCAGGCGATCCTCCCGACGGTCGCGTATGTGGCGGGGCCCGGTGAGCTCGCATACTTCGCGCAGGTCGGTGCGGTGGCGGAGGCCCTCGGGGTCCCCGCGCCGGTGGCGGTCCCGCGGTGGTCGGCGAGCATCGTCGATCCGCAGACCGATCGTCGCCTCGGACGGTTGGGACTGATGATCGATGACCTGCGTGATCCGCATGCGGCGGAGCGGCGCCTCGGTGACCGTGCGATCCCGATCCCGCTTCGCGCCGAGCTGGAGGCGCTGCGCTCCGAGGCGCAGCGGCGGGTGCAGGCGATGCTCGCCGCGAATGCGGAGGCGGGCGAGTTGATCGCCGAGCGGGTCCTCGAGGGGGCGCGCCAGCAGATCTTCCATCGGCTCGATCGGCTCGAGCGGCGCATCCGGACGGCGGCGCGCGCGCGTGAGACCGAGGCGATGGCGGATCTCACCGCGGTCCGCGCAATCCTGATGCCCGAGGGCCATCGGCAGGAGCGGCGCCTCAATCTCGTGCCCCTGCTGGCCCGACATGGGGAGACGCTCCTCGCGCAGTTGCGCGCGGGGGCCGCCATGCACGCGGGGACCCTGGTCGTCCCGTGAGCAGCGGCGCGGGGGCGCGGCTCGTCGCCGCCGGGATCTT
This sequence comes from Gemmatimonadaceae bacterium, assembly GCA_964228675.1. GTDB lineage: Bacteria > Gemmatimonadota > Gemmatimonadetes > Gemmatimonadales > Gemmatimonadaceae > Pseudogemmatithrix. Next base: position 10,590 of record CAXRBM010000209.1, on the reverse strand, counting down.
CCTGAGCCGCCTCACCGGCCTCGTCCGGCAGAAGGTCTTCGCGTTCTTCCTCGGCGATGGGCTCGCCGCCGACGCGTTGAGTGCGGCGTTCCGCATCCCGAACCTCCTCCAGAATCTGCTGGGCGAGGGGGTGCTCTCCGCCTCGTTCATCCCGGTCTACGCGCGGCTTCGCGCCGAGGGACGCACGGAGGAGGCGGGGCGGGTCGCCGGTGCGGTGGCGTCGATCCTCGCCCTGACGAGTCTCGTGGCAGTCTCGATCGGGATCACCGTCACGCCGGCGCTCGTCGATCTCATCACACCGGGATTCGCGGGGGCGCAGCGCGCGCTCACCATCCAGCTCGTGCGGCTGGTCTTCCCGGGGATCGGGATCCTGGTGTTGAGCGCGTGGTGCTTGGGAGTGCTGAACTCGCATCGACGCTTCTTCCTCTCGTACGTGTCGCCGGTGATGTGGAACGGGGCGATGATCGCGGCGGTGCTCTTCTTCGGTCCGAGCGCGTCATCTGATGACGTGGTCGTCACGATCGCCTGGGCGAGCGTCGTGGGGAGCGCGCTGCAATGTCTGATCCAGGTGCCGAGCGTCAAGCGACTCGACCCCGGTCTGCGCTTCGCCCCGTCGCTCGCGCTTACGGGGGTGCGCGATGTGCTCCGACGGTTCGGTGTGGTGGTGCTCGGGCGTGGCGTGGTGCAGATCAGTGGGTTCATCGACACCGCCATCGCCTCGCTGGTGAGCGTCGGTTCGGTCGCGACCCTGCAGTACGCGCAGGTGATCTCCCTGCTCCCCGTCTCGCTCTTCGGCATGTCCGTCTCCGCCTCCGAGCTCCCCGCGATGGCGAGTGAGGTCGGGGAGGCGTCGCAGGTGGCGGCGGCGCTTCGCCAGCGTCTCGATCGCGGGCTCCAGCGGATCGCCTACTTCGTGATCCCATCGGCGGCGGCGTTCCTCCTGCTCGGCGGGGTGCTCGCGGCCGGGCTGTACGAGGGCGGGGCCTTCTCTCGGCAGAGTGCGGTCTGGGTCTGGGGGGCGCTCGCCGGATCGGCCGTCGGTCTACTGGCCAGCACCATGGGCCGACTCTATGCCTCCGGGCTCTACGCGTTGGGCGATACGACGACCCCGCTGCGCGCGGCGGTCGTGCGCGTCGTGCTCGCGGCCAGCGCCGGGTGGTGGGCCGCTCGCGAGATCCCCTCCCTCCTCGGCATCGATGCGCGCTGGGGGGTCGGGATGCTCACCGCCGCGGCGGGGATCGCCGCCTGGGTGGAGTTCCTCTGGCTCCGGCGCGTGATGACCACCCGGATCGGCCGCACGGGGGTGCCGCTCACGCGGGTCCTCACCCTCTGGGCGATCGCGCTCCTCGCGGGGCTCGCGGCCGTCGGTGGGACGCGGTTGCTCCCCACGCAGCCCGCCTGGTTCGTGGCCGCCGTGGCGGTCGCGATCTTCGCCGCGGTCTACCTCCCGACGACCCGTCATCTCCTACCGTCCGATGCGCGCGCCCCCTGATCGCGTTGCCGAGGTGCTCGCGCATCTCCCCGACACCCCGGGCGTCTATCTCTGGAAGGATGCGAACGGGCAGGTGCTCTATGTCGGGAAGGCCAAGCGTCTGCGGCCGCGGGTGCGAAGCTACTTCGCCTCCGATCACGAGACGAGTCCCAAGACACGACTCCTCGTCTCGCTCATCGCCGATGTCGAGACGATCGTCGTGCCGACGGAGGCGCATGCGTTGGTGCTCGAGGCCAACCTGATCAAGGAGCATCGCCCGCGCTTCAACGTGATGCTCCGCGACGACAAGTCGTACCCGTACGTGAAGGTCACGGTGCAGGAGCCTTATCCGCGTGTCTTCGTCACGCGCCAGGTGCAGGGGGACGGCGCACGCTACTTCGGCCCGTACACGGATGTCTCCTCGATGCGCCGCACGCTCGATGTGGTGAAGCGCGCCTTCTTCGTGCGCTCCTGTCGGTACGACATGCCGAAGGAGCTCCCCGAGCGGGCCTGTCTTGACTATCACATCGGGCGCTGTAAGGCCCCCTGCGTCGGGAAGCAGAGTCAGGCGGCCTATCGCGGGATGATCGACGATGTGGTGGCGTGGCTCGACGGGCGCACCGCCGAGGTCGCCAAGCGGATCGGTGAGGAGATGGCGCGCGCCGCCGAGGCCCTTGATTATGAGCGCGCGGCCGAGCTCCGCGATGCGCTGCAGCGCCTCGGGTCGATGGAGGAGCCGACCGTCGTCCTCAATGTGGAAGGCGGGGACCGGGACGTGATCGGCTTCGCTCGGGATGGTGAGGACGCGATCGTCGCGGTGCTGCGCATCCGTGACGGCAAGCTGCTCGCGCGGGAGCATCGCTTCCTCGAGGGGATCGAGGACGAGACCGATGGGGCGGTGCTCGGGGCGTATCTCGTCGGCTACTACCTCCCCGCGCCGGTCCGCGCGCGCGAACTGCTCTTGCCATTCGACTTCGAGGATCGCCCGCTCTTCGAGGAGGCCGCGGCTGGCTCGTCGCGCGTCGTGGTGCCGCAGCGGGGGACCAAGCGGGAGTTGCTCGACCTCGCCGAGCAGAACGCGCGGCACCTGCTCGAAGAGTTCAAGCTCGCGAGTCAGGAGGCCGATGAGCGCGCCGCCGATCCGGTCTACGATCTCGGACGTGAACTCCAGCTCGCCCGCCTGCCGCGCTCCCTCGTCTGCTTCGATAACTCGACGGGGCAGGGGACTGACAACGTCGGCAGCGTCGTCTGGTTCGAGAACGGGCGGCCCCGACGGAGCGAGTACCGGACGATGAAGGTCACGACCGTCGACCCCGCCACTGGCCCCGATGACTTCCAGTCGATGCGGGAGGTGGTCGGGCGCTACTTCCGTCGCCGGCTCGATGAGTCGCGCCCACTTCCCGACCTCGTCGTGATCGACGGGGGGAAGGGACAGCTCTCCGCCGCGAGCGAGGCGCTCGATGCCATTGGGCTCGACGCGCTCCCGCTCATCAGCTTGGCGAAGCGCGAGGAGGAGATCTTCCTGCGCGGGCGGAGTGAGCCGCTCCGACTCCCGCGTCGCTCCTCGGCGCTGCGTCTCCTGCAACAGGCGCGCGATGAGGCCCACCGGACCGCCGTCGGGTACCACCGCAAGCGGCGCTCGATGCGCACCGTGACGAGCGAACTCCTCAAGATCCCCGGGGTCGGCCCGATGAAGCGCCGCGCGCTGCTCACCGCGTTCGGCTCCCTGCAAGGCGTGCGGGACGCGACGGTGGAGCAGATCGCCGCGCTCGATGGATTCAGTCAGGCCAGCGCGGCGAAGGTGGTGGCCGCGCTCCGCGGTGATGCCTCGTCCACTCCCTAACTCTCACCTGATCCCCATGTGGTCTCTCCACTGCAGTGCCTGCGCGTATGCCCAGCCGGACGGCACCAGGCTCGCGTCGCTCTGTCCCGACTGCGGCCAGCCGCTCCTCGTCGAGATCGCGACGCCGCCATCACGTGATGCGATCACGGGCGACGTGAGTCTCTGGCGCTATCGCGCCGCCCTCCCGATTGGTGCCGATGAGACGCCTGTCACCCTCGGCGAAGGGATGAGCCCACTCGCGGAGTTGCCACATCTCGCGGCGGAGGTCGGGGTGCGGCGGCTCTGGGTGAAGGATGAGGGGATCAACCCCACCGCGAGCTTCAAGGCGCGTGGGCTGATGATGGCCGTCACCCGCGCGAAGCAGCTCAGGGTCCCGGGCGTCTGCGTGCCGACGGCGGGAAACGCGGGGATCGCGCTCGCGGCCTACGCCGCCGCGGCGGGGATGCCATGTCGCGTCTATGCGCCTGAGACGACGCCTCCGCCGATCCTCGGCTCGATCCGCGCCTTCGGGGCTGATCTGCAGCTGTTGCCAGGACATATCGGCGACGCGGGGAAGGCGACGCTCGTCTTCGCGCGCGAATGCGGGTTCTTCAACGTGGCCACGGTGCGAGAGCCGTATCGCGTCGAAGGGATGAAGACGATGGGCTATGAGGTGGCTGAGCAGCTTGGCTGGCGGCTCCCCGATGCCATCGTGTACCCGACGGGTGGAGGCGAGGGGACGATCGGGATCTGGAAGGCGATCAACGAGATGCTGGCGTGGGGATGGCTCCCGACAGGAACGCGTCGGCCGCGGATGATCATCGCGCAGGCGGCAGGGTGCGCCCCGCTCGTGCGGGCCTTCCATGCGGGCGAGGAGCGCGCGACGCCGTGGGAGGATCCCGTGACCTACGCGAGTGGGCTGCGTGTCCCGGGGCCGCTCGGGGACCGACTCACGCTCCGTACGTTGCGCGAGAGCGCGGGCGACGCCGAGGCGGTGAGCGAGGCGCGCATCAAGCATGGGACCTTCTTGCTCGCGTCGCGCTCCGGGATCGACGCCGCACCCGAGGGTGGAGCGGCGCTCGAGGCGGTCCGCCAGCTCGTCGCCGCGGGCCGCCTCGCGTCGGACGCCGAGGTCGTGGTCTTCAACACCGGCTCGGGGGCGAGCTACCGATGGTGATCGAGTAGATTGCGCACCATGCGACGGATCGCGATCCTCGACCCGATGTCCGGCATCGCCGGCGACATGTTCCTCGGGGCGCTCATCGACGCCGGATTGGACGAGACGTTCATCCGCGAGCTCCCGGCGACGCTCGGGCTCGAGGGGGTCAGGGCGGAGGTGACGACCGTGTCGCGCGGGCAGATCGCCTGTCGGAAGGTCGACTTCACGATCCCGCCGCAGCCGCATGGGCGGCATCTCAAACATATCCGGGCCCTGGTCGAGGCCACGCCGGCACCGGAGGCGGTGAAGGCGAAGGCGATGGAGGCCTTCACGCTGATCACCGAGTGCGAGGCCGCGATCCATGGCACCACGGTGGAGCGCGTGCATCTGCACGAGGTCGGGAGCGTCGATGCGATCCTCGACATCGTCGGGAGCCTCTGGGGGCTCGAGCGCCTCGGCGTCACCGCGGTGTACTGCGGCACCATCCCACTCGGGGATGGCTTCGTCGACACGCAGCATGGGCGGATGGCGGTGCCCACGGCGGCGACGTTGCGGCTGCTGGAGGGGTTGCCTGTACGTCCGGGGCCTGAGGGGGCGGGGGAACTCGTGACGCCGACGGGAGCCGCGCTGGTGCGCGTACTCAGCGCCGGCGCTCCCTCCGGTGGTTTCGTCCCGGTGGCGAGCGGGTTCGGCGCGGGGACCAAGGATTTCCCGGATCGGGCGAATGCCCTGCGCATCGTGCTGGCGGATCAGGGGGCGGATGTACCGACGGATGAACGGCTTATCATGCTGGTCGCGGACATCGACGATGCCACCGGCGAGGAACTGGGCGCCTTGGCCGATGCGCTCCGTGACGGCGGGGCGCGCGATGTCGTCCTGCTGCAGACGGTGATGAAGAAGGGGCGGCCCGGGACTCGTGTTGAGTGCCTGGTCGCGACGCAGGATGCCGACCGGCTGGAGGTGCTGCTCCTCATGGAGAGCACCACGATCGGCGTGCGACGATTCGAGGTCGCTCGGCGCGCGTTGCCGCGCGCGGAGCGTGTGGTCTCGGTCTTCGGGCACGATCTTCGGGTGAAGGTCGTGACCCTCCCCGATGGGAGCACGCGCGCGAAGCCGGAGTCGGATGACGTGGTCCGCGTCGCGCAGGCGACCGGACGGCCGGTTCGAGTGGTGCGGGAGGAAGCACGGAAGTCTCTGTGATTCATTGATTTCCGACGCCTGATCTCATATATTTTCTCAAGCCGCTTCGCGGCTTTTTTCGTGTCGGTCCAACGCAGCCCCCGTCGCATGATCCGCGTCCTCCGCGTCCAACCCGAGAGCATCGCCACCGAGCTGGGGATCATCCCCGGCACGGAGCTGTTGCGCGTCGATGGGCGGGAGCTGGATGACTTCCTCGATTGGGAGTTCCTGACCGCCGACGAAAGCTTCGAGCTCGAGGCCAAGCTCCCCGATGGGGAGCACCTCGTCTTCGAGATCGAGCGGGATCGCGAGCTCTCCATGGGGATCGAGCTCGAGCCACCGACGGTGCGCCGCTGCGCCAATCGCTGTGAGTTCTGCTTCATTGAGGGGCTTCCCAAGGGACTCCGGAAGCCGCTCTACATCCGCGACGACGACTATCGGCTCTCCTTCGCCTACGGGAACTTCGCGACCCTCTCGAACCTGAAGGAGCGGGACTTCCAGCGGATCCTCGACTATCGGCTCTCGCCGCTCTACGTCTCGGTGCACGCCACGCCCTGGGAGGCCCGAAAGGTCCTCCTGAACAATCCGCGCGTCCCGAACATCGTCGAGCAGCTCCAGCGCCTCACCGCGGGCGGGATCCAGTTCCACGGGCAGATGGTCGTGGTCCCGGGGATCAACGACGGCACGGTGCTCGAGCAGTCCCTCACCGACCTCTACGCCTTCGGCGACGCCTGCCTCTCCGTGGCGCTCGTCCCGGTGGGGCTCACTCAGTTCTCGCACATCTACACGGGCAAGTCGATGGACCGCGACACGGCGCGCGAGATCCTGGCGGTCGCGGAGCGGTGGGCCGCTCGTGCCGAGCTGGAACGCGGGGAGCCCTGGGTCTACGGCTCCGATGAGCTGTATCTGCTCGCCGAGCGCGAGCTGCCGACGGCGGCGCACTACCGGGACTTCGCGCAGATCGAGAATGGCGTCGGGGCGGTGACCTCGCTCCGCGATCGCGTCCGTGATGGCGTCGCACGTCTCCCTCGCCTCGATGGCCGTCGGATCGGGATCGTCACCGGCTCGGCGATGGCCCCGCTCATGCCGGCGCTGCTCGACCAGCTCACCGCGGCGACGGGGGCGCGGTTCGAGCTCATCCCGACGGAGAACTCGCTCTTCGGGCCGACGGTGACCACCGCCGGCCTCCTAGTTGGGGCGGACATTCGGCGGGCATTGCAGGATCGCGCCGACCTCGATCTCGCGCTGATCCCGGCGGAGACGATCAATGACGGCGGACTCTTTCTCGACGACGAGTCGTTCGTCGCTGTACGGGAATCGCTCCCGATGCCGGTCTATCCATCCTACGATTTCATCGACGTGCTCGAACGGGAGGGGGCCAGGGCCCTTTCAACGACCGGCGTCGGAGGCACCACCAGATGAGCGGGATCCCAGTCGTCGCACTCGTCGGACGCCCGAATGTCGGGAAATCCGCCCTCTTCAATCGGATCGTCGGCGATGATTCCGCGATCGTGAGCGAGGAAGCTGGCACCACGCGGGACCGCCACTTCGCGCTGGCGCAATGGAATGGCCGGGACTTCTGGCTCGTCGATACCGGCGGACTCGTGGAGGACTCCGATCTCCCGATGGACGTCGCGATCAAGCGGCAGGTCCGGCAGGCGATCGCCGAGGCCGATCTCATGTTGCTCACGGTCGATGCGCAGGCGGGGCTCCACCCCAGCGATGCGCGCATCGTCGATCTGATCCGGCAGTCGCGGAAGCCGTGGATGCTCGTCGCCAACAAGGTCGATGACCCGCGCAGCTCGGACTTCTTCGAGTTCTTCAATCTCGGGGCGGGGGATCCTATCCCGGTCTCGGCGACCAACGGGAAGAATTCGGGTGATCTCCTCGATGCGCTGGTGGCGCGCCTCCCCACATCGGAGGCCGACGGTCCCCCCGAGGCGACACGTGTCGCGGTGATCGGCCGACCGAACGTGGGGAAGTCGTCGTTCATCAACCGCCTCCTCGGTGAGGATCGTCTCGTCGTCTCCGATGTTGCGGGCACGACGCGCGATGCGATCGACACCCCGTTCGTCTTCCATGGCGAGCCGTACATCTTCGTCGATACCGCCGGCCTGCGTCGGAAGTCGAAGATCGATGATGGGGTGGAGTTCTACTCCGCGCTGCGCACCCGTCGTGCGATCGACCGGGCCGATCTCTGTCTCCTCCTGATCGATGCGACCGAGGGGCTGCACAACCAGGATCTCAAGATCGCGACCCTCGCCTGGGACGCGGGGCGCGCCATGATCATCGTCGTCAACAAGTGGGACCTGAAGGACAAGGACGACAAGACGGCGGCCAAGTTCCAGAAGGAGTGCGTCGAGAAGGCGCCGTATCTCAAGCATGTCCCCTTCGTCTTCACCTCCGCGCTCACGGGGCAGCGGGTCACGAAGGTGCTCGACGTGATCCGCACGGTGCGCGAGGAGCGCGCCAAGCGGATCCCGACCTCCGATGTGAACGAGGCGCTCCATGAGCTCCTCGCGCGGCGACAGCCGCCGCAGGCCGCGGGGAACGAGGTCAAGCTCAACTACGCCACGCAGGTGGAGACCGCCCCGCCGACGATCGTCGTCTTCGGGAACCATCCGGATCTGGTGCAGGAGCACTACATCCGGTATCTCCATAATGGGTTCCGTGAGAAGTGGGCGTTCACGGGGAACCCGCTGCGGATCATCTTGAAACGGAAGAGCGGACGGAACTGACATGCTCCCCATCGTCGCGCTCGCCATCGGGTACCTCGCGGGGTCGATCCCCTTCGCGTATCTCGCGGGACGGTTCCTCAAGGGGATCGATCTCCGCACGGTGGGATCGGGGAACCTCGGGGCGACGAATGTCTATCGGACCCTCGGCGCGCCGGCGGCGATCGTCGTCCTGCTCCTCGACGCCGTGAAGGGGGCACTCCCGGTGCTGCTGCTCCCGAATCTCGTCACGAATCTCCGTCCTGGCGTGCAGTCGCTTCAGCTCCTCACCCTCGGGATCGGGGTCACCGCGATCCTCGGCCACGCCAAACCGATCTTCTTGTTGTGGAAGGGAGGAGGGAAGGGCGTCGCGACGACCGCGGGGGTCTTCGCCGCGCTCGCCCCCACCGCGCTCGCGATCGTCCTCGGGCTCTTCGCCTTCATCCTCTGGCGGACACGGATCGTCTCCGTGGCGTCGATCGGCGGGGCGCTCGGATTGCCATGGGCGGTGCTCATGACGGCGGGGCCGCTCTCGCCGCTCCTTCCCGTCTCGATCGTCCTCGCGCTCTTCGTGGTATGGACGCACCGGGCGAACCTCGCGCGCATCCGCGCGGGCACCGAACCGCGCCTCGGGGCGCCGGGAAGTGCGAGTCCTGAGGCGGTGGCGCGAACCAGGGAGGGACGCTGATGCGATGCACGGTGATCGGGGCCGGGGCGTGGGGGACCGCGCTGGCCAATCTGCTTGCGGAGAATGAACACGAGGTGCGGCTCTGGGCCTTCGAGCCCGATGTCGCCGCGGCGATCAATCGGCAGCATGAGAACCCACGGTTCTTCGCCAATGTGCCGCTCCATCCCGCGCTCGTCGGGACGTCCGATATGGCCGAGGCGTTGGCTGGGAGCGAGATGGTGGTCTTCGTCCCGCCGTCGCACGCGCTCCGTGCCGTCGCGGCCCAGTCCGCCGCGCATCTCCCGGCCGGTGTCCCGCTCGTCGTCGCGACCAAGGGGATCGATCGCGAGCGGCTCTGTCTCATGACCGATGTCGTCGCCGCGGAGTGCCCGGGGCGTCCGATCGTCGCGCTCTCGGGGCCGAGCTTCGCGCTCGAGGTCGCGTTGCACCTGCCCACCGCGCTCGTCGCGGCCTGTGAGGATCTAGAGGTCGCGGCCCTCGTGCAGAAGGCGATCAGCACCTCGGGGTTCCGGGTCTACACCCAGCGTGACGTGATCGGTGTCGAACTCGGCGGCGCGCTCAAGAATGTCATGGCGGTCGCGACGGGGATCGCCGATGGGTTGGAGCTTGGGAACAATGCCCGCGCCGCGCTCATCACGCGCGGGCTCGCTGAGATGACCCGCCTTGGCGTGCACCTCGGGGCCGATGCCGCGACCTTCGCAGGTCTGGCGGGACTCGGCGATCTCGTCCTCACCTGCACGGGCGCACTCTCGCGCAACCGAGCGGTCGGACTCGAGATCGGACGCGGGGCCTCGCTCGGCGATGTGCTGCAGGGTCGGGAGACCGTCGCCGAAGGGGTGGTGACGACGGAGAGCGCCAAGGCGCTCGCCGACCGCGAGGGGGTCGAGATGCCCATCGTCCATGCGGTGCATCGCGTCCTCTTCGAGCGTCAGCCGCCGCGCTGGGCGCTCGTCGAGCTGATGACGCGCGACCTCAAGGCGGAGCGAGCGTAGCGATGGCGACCGACGATCCCATCCGGGAGTTCTACTCCATCGGTGACGTCTGTGAGCTCACCGACCTCAAGCCGCATGTCTTGCGGTATTGGGAGAGCCAGTTTCGTTTCCTGAGCCCCGCGAAGAATCGGGCAGGGAACCGCGTCTACACGCGTCGCGAACTCGAGTTCGTGATGCTCGTCAAGCATCTGCTCTACACCGAGAAGTACACGATCGAGGGCGCGAAGCAGCAGCTCGACCAACGCCGGACGGACGGCGGTGTGAAGGCGGCGGCGCGGCAGGGGCTCGACGCGCAGCCCGGCCTCCTCCTACAGCAGGACCGCCTCGGGATCCTGCAGGCCCTCGCGTCCACCCCCCCGACCACCGATTGATGCGCATCCTCTGTTCGAACGACGATGGGATCCTGGCCAAGGGCCTCGCTGTATTGGAACGTGCCGCGGCCCCACTCGGGGAGGTGTGGACCGTCGCCCCGGACCGCGAACAGAGCGCGACGAGCCATTCGCTCACGCTCCATCATCCGTTGCGCCCCGTGCAGCTTGGGGAGCGTCGTTGGCAGATCGACGGC
>CAXRBM010000208.1:0-2091 GCA_964228675.1 Gemmatimonadaceae bacterium | reverse complement strand
ATCGAGCCCACGTGCCGCGACATCGGTCGCGATCAGCAACTCCGACGTCTTGGCCCGGAAGCGCTTCATCACGCGATCGCGCTGATCCTGCGAGAGCCCGCCATGCAACGCCTCCGCATGGAAGCCACGCCCGTTCAGCGTCTCGGTCAGCTCATCCACCTCGGTCCGCGTGCGGCAGAAGACGATCGCGCTCGTCGGTTGCTCCACGTCCAGGATCCGCCCGAGCGCCTGCATCTTGTGCGCACGGGGGACGATGTACGCCACCTGACGGATCGAGGCGGTCTTCGCCGACTTCACCGCCTCGGTATCGACGGTGATGATCTCCGGCTCGCGCAGATGTGTCTTGGCGATCGCGGCGATGCGAGGCGCCAACGTCGCGGAGAAGAGGGCGACCTGCTTCTCCGCCGGTGTGGCTGCCAGGATCGCCTCGAGATCCTCGGCGAATCCCATATCGAGCATCTCGTCCGCCTCGTCGAGCACCACGGTCTTGACCGACGCAAGGAAGAGCGTCTTGCGACGGATATGATCGAGCGCGCGTCCGGGCGTGGCGATCACCACATCGGTCCCACGCTTGAGGGAGCGGATCTGTCCTTCCATCGGCGCGCCACCGTAGATGGGCATGGCGACGGCGCCGAGCCCCTTCCCGTAGCGATGGATCGCCTCGGCCACCTGCATGGCGAGCTCGCGCGTGGGGACGAGGACCAGCGCGGCCGTCCGCTCGCGAGGGAGGGCGCCGGGGGTGAGACGATGGAGCAACGGAAGGGCGAAGGCGGCGGTCTTGCCGGTGCCGGTCGCCGCCTGCGCGAGCACATCACGTCCTGCCAAGAGCGCCGGGATCGCCGCGCGCTGGATCGGGGTGGGCTCCTCGTAGCCGAGGGCGGTCAGCGCGTCGAGGACGCGCGGGTCGAGTGCGAGGTCGCCGAATCCCGTCGGGACGGCCGCGGCGTTCAGTGCGCCGCCCGGCGCGTGCGCAGGTCGCGGAAGCCGATCAACTTGCCGCGCTCTTCGTCGTACAGCGAGAGACGCAGCGTCTTGATCGCGGTACGGATGGTGAGCACCGGCGCGGCGGCGAAGATCCCATTCTCCTCGTGCGCCTGACGCAGCTTGTAGTTCGGGATCTTGGGACCAAGATGGTGCACGTGATGGAAGCCAATATTCCCCGTGAACCAGTTCAACACGCGCGGGAGGCGCAGGAAGGAGCTCCCCGTGATGGCGGCCGTGGCGTAGTCCCACTGCTCGCCGCGCTGCCAGTACGCCTCCTCGAACTGATGCTGCACGTAGAAGAGGCCCACGCCGACCGCGCCCGCGATGTAGACGGCGGGGAGATAGAGCAGGACCACCGACTCCCACCCCGCGGTGAGGATGAAGATCGTCGCCGTCGCGGCAAGCGCGAGGTTGGTCATCCAGACGTTCCAGAGCTGCGCCGGCCCAGTCACCGGCCCAGGGACACGGAAGCGCTGCAGGACCATCAGGTGCAGGGGCCCAAGGATGAAGAGCACCAGGGGATGCCGATACAGCCGGTACTTGAGCTTCCCGAAGCGCGAGCGCATCTCGTATTCCGCGACGGTGAGCGTATCGATGTCCCCGGTGCCGCGACGCTCGAGATCGCCCGCCGAGGCGTGGTGGATGGCATGCTCACGGCGCCACTGCTGATATGGGGTGAGCATCAGTACCCCGGTGACGAAGCCAATCGCGTCGTTGACCTTGGGCCACGGGGTGAAGCTGCCGTGGGCACAGTCGTGCATGATGATGAAGGTGCGGATCAGGAAGCCGCTGACGAGGAGCACGAGGAGTGCGGTCGCCCACGGCGCCAGCTCCATCAGCCGGTAGGCCACATAGAGCGTCGCGACCAACGCCGAAAGGTTGAGCGCGAGCTGACCGAACGACTTGGTCACCTCGGCGTTCGCATAGCGGGTCACGATCCCGCGCCATTCGGCCGGATTGAACTTGGGCGCCATCAGTTGATCACCGATCGGAGGTCGACGACGAAGACGAGGATCGAGTTCGCCGGAATGCCATTCGTGCCCTGCGCGCCATAGCCGAGGCTCGGGGGGATGATCAGCTGGCGTCGGCCACCCGCCCGCATCCCCT
>CAXRBM010000207.1:0-6249 GCA_964228675.1 Gemmatimonadaceae bacterium | reverse complement strand
CCGCGCCGCCTCCCGCACAAACGTGATCGCCTCGAGGTGCTCCTCGTAGGTCGTGCGGAACTCGTGATGCCCGTCCGGGTGCGCGACGAAGAACCGATACGGCACCTTCGCCGGGAAGAGCGTCGCCTCGAGACTCGCCTTTCCCGGCGCCGCGATCGGGCCCGGCGGGAGCCCCGGATACTTGTACGTGTTGTACGGCGAGTCGATCGTCAGATGCCGATACAACACCCGCCCCGGACGCACCTTCATCGCATACTGCACCGTCGGATCGGCCTGTAGCGCCATCCGCACCTTGAGTCGATTGAGATAGACCGCCGCGACCGTCGGACGCTCGGAGCCCTTGCGCACCTCCTTCTCCACGATCGACGCCAGCGTCACCACCTGATGCCGCGTCATCTTCAGCTCGGCGAGTCGCGCATCCCACGCCGGACTCCACCGCTGCTCGAAGCGCGCGACCATCTGCTCCACCACGTAGCGCGCCGTCACCTGCGAGGGGAAGTCGTAGGTCTCGGGGAAGAGATACCCTTCCACCGTCGACGTCCCCTTCGGGACACCCAGCCGCGTGAGCAGCTCCGGGTCCCGCACCGCTGCTTCGAGCGAATCGAGGGGGATCGCCAGCTTCTCGCTGATGATAGGCAACGACTCCCAGAGCGGGAGCCCCTCCGGGATCGTCACGCGATTGATGATCCCCTCACCCGTCTGCAGCGCATGCAGGATCCCCTCCCAACTCGCACCGCGCCGGATCACGTAGGTGCCGTAGCGTGTGCTGCGATCGCGGCCCCGTCTCGCCGCATAGAAGCCGAAGAGTCGCGGAAACGTCACGACGCCGTGGGCATGCAAGGAATCAGCGACCTCACGAAAGGGCGACCCCGGACGGATCGTGAGCTCCACCGTGGTGTCGTCCATCGTCGCGCACCCCGCCGCGCTGATCGCCACCGCGCCGAGCACAAGCCACCGGCGCATCGCGCGGAGCGGCTCACGCATCCGGGCGGTCCACGTGCGCGGTCCGCTGCTCGAAGAGCCGCAACGCATGCTGCAGGAGGATCGTCGCCGCGAGCGCATCGACATCCCCTTTGCGCCCCCGCGTCGTCCCCTCCATCGCCTGGATCGCACGATGCGCTGCTGCCGTCGTGAATCGCTCATCCACCAACTCGGTCGGCTTCCCCGTGCGCGTCGCCAACTCCTGCGCGAGTCGCCGCGCCTCTGCCGCTCGCGGGAGATCCTCCCCCTGTTGATTGAGCGGCAATCCCACCACGAACCCCTCGGCGCCCAACTCCTCCGCGCGCGCGAGCATCGCCATCAACGGCGGCCGCTTCCCCTCACGCCGCGCGATGAACCCCGCCGGCGAGGCGATCATACCCGCCGCATCGGTCGTCGCGAGGCCGATCCGTTTGTCGCCGAGATCGATCGCGAGCCAGCGCCGTCGCCAATCGTAGGCGGCGTTCGGGGGTGGGACCGTCGCGTCCGCCGCGCTCACTGACCTTCCGCCATCCGCTGGAAGAACTCCTCGTTCGTCTCGGTCTGTGCGAGCCGCCGGAGGATGAACTGCGTCGCGTCCTCAGGCATCATGCTCCCCACGAAGTGCCGGAGGAGGAAGATCCGGTTCCGCTCCGTGTCGGTGAGCAAGAGCTCCTCTTTGCGTGTCCCGCTCTTGTTGACCTCGAACGCGGGATAGACGCGACGGTTCGCGATGTCGCGATCGAGGACGATCTCCATGTTCCCCGTCCCCTTGAACTCCTCGAAGATCACCTCGTCCATCCGCGATCCGGTGCTGACGAGTGCGGTCGCGACGATCGTGAGCGACCCCCCGCCGTCGATCCGCCGCGCCGCGCCGAAGAAGCGCTTCGGCTTCTCGAGCGCCTTCGCATCGACGCCACCCGAGAGGATCTTCCCCGACATCGGCGTCACCGCGTTGTGCGCGCGCGCCAAGCGCGTGATCGAATCCAATAGGATCACCACATCCCGCCCCGACTCCACCAACCGCTTCGCCTTCTCGATCACCATATCCGCCACCTGCACATGGCGCGTCGGCTTCTCATCGAAGGTCGACGCCACCACCTCGGCGGTCGGACAGTTCGCGATGAAGTCGGTGACCTCCTCGGGGCGCTCGTCGATCAAGAGCACGAAGAGCACCACCTCGGGGTGGTTCTCCGCGATGGCATTCGCCATCCGGTGGAGGAGCATCGTCTTCCCCGCGCGCGGCGGCGCGACGATCAACCCGCGCTGCCCCTTGCCCAGCGGCGCGATGAGATCGGCGAGGCGCATCGACATCCCACCCGCCTGCGATTCCAAGCGGATCCGCTGATCAGGATACTTGGGGCGGAGCGTGTCGAAATTCGCGCGCCCGATCATCTGCTCGGGGGGGAGCCCGTTCACGGCATCGATCTGCGCCAAGGCGAGGAACTTCTGCCACCCACGCGGCGGCCGCACCGTGCCATGGATCTCGTCCCCGGTCCGGAGCCCGAACCGCGATATCATCCCCGCCGACACGTAGAGATCGGCGGGGTGGGGGAGATAGGAGCTCGCCCGGTTCCGGAGGAAACCGTGGCCGGCCTTCTCGACCTCGAGGGTCCCCTCCGCCACCAGCGGCTCCCCCTTGGCGAGCAGCGCTCGCTGCACCCGGTTGACCACCTCGGCGTGCGTGGCGGTCGGCGGGAGGTAGACCCCGTGGGTGGCGGCGAGGTGTTCGAGGTCGGGGAGTGGGAGGCGTCGAAGGGCGACGGTGTCCACGGCGGGGCGATGAGGGAGCGGGCCCGGGGGAGGAAGGAACGATGCGCGAGGCGGGATTCGAACCCACGACCTTCGGCTCCGGAGGCCGACGCTCTATCCAGCTGAGCTACTCGCGCGAACCCCTAAAGCTAGCGGATATTTCCCGAGATGGCGAACCCCCCGACCCCCTGTCTGGCCGTCGTGATGCCCGTCTTCAATGAAGGGGCGACCGTCGGCCGGGTCCTCCAGCGCGTCCTCGACCGCCCCGAAGTCCTGGAGGTCATCGTCGTCGACGACGGCTCCTCCGATGGGACCGGCGAAGCCGTGCGGGCCATGGCCACTCGGGATTCCCGGATCCGCCCATTCACACACGAACGGAATCAGGGGAAGGGGGCCGCGCTCCGCACCGGCTTTGCCCAGGTCACCGCGCCGATCGCGATCGTCCAGGACGCCGATCTCGAGTACGACCCCTCGGATTACCCGCAGATGATCCAGCCGATCCTGGACGGCCATGCCGCCGTCGTCTACGGCTCGCGCTTCACGGGGGCGGGGCCCCACCGCGTCCTCTACTTTTGGCACTCGCAGGGGAATCGGTTCCTCACCCTGCTCTCGAACATGATGACGGACCTGAACCTCACGGATATGGAAACCTGCTTCAAGGCGTTCCGAAAGGACGTGGTGGAGCGGCTCGAGATCCGCGAGAATCGGTTCGGCGTCGAGCCCGAGGTCACGGCGCGGGTCGCGAAGATGGGCGTCCCCATCTATGAGGTCTCGATCTCCTATTTCGGGCGTACGTACGCCGAAGGGAAGAAGATCGGCTGGCGCGATGGGATGCGAGCGATCTGGTGCATCCTCCGATACAACGTGTAGGCCACGGTCTATCGGCCGACGTTGCGTGGGGCGGTTCGGAGGCGTCTCATCCCGTGTCCCAGCCCCGTACATTTCCCGCGTGAACGATCCTAGGCACTCCGAGTCGGTTCGGGCGAGCCGAGTCTATCGGCCAGCTCCCATCCTCCCGACGCCGACCCGGCGGATGGAAGACGAGCCGAGCCTGTGGTCCCGCTTCCTCGCCGTCTCATCGGAATTCGATGAGCGGGGACTGCTGGACGAACTCGAACCTGGCGATCGCAACCTCGTCGAACGCCGCCTCCGGGATGAGATGATCGCGGGGATCGTGACCCTGCGCTGGGTCGCCTTCCCGATCTTCCTCGTCCTCCTGTCCCTCGACTGGCTCCGTTGGCGTGAGGGGATGATGGATGGGAGTGGGACCGAGGCTCGGCTCTATACCTGGCTCGTCATCAGCCACCTCTGCATCGGGGCGGGAACCCTCTGCTCCTTCTGGATCGCCGAGCATCGGCGGCACGACCCCTCCGCGCAGGTGCGCTTCGCGGTCACGTGGCACATGACCATGATCGTGGTCGGGCTGCTCCTCATGGCGCCCCTCGCGCTGAGAGTGCATGCATCGACCTTCGGCTTCGCCGTCGCGGTGATCATCGGGAACCTCCTCTATCATCTGCCGCGCCCCACCCGCGTCGTCTTCAATTCGCTCGCTGCCTTGATCGCGGTCTACGCGGTGCGGGCGGGGGACACCGGCGTGGCGGCCGTCACGATGCTCCGCTTCACCGAGGTCGCCGTGGCCCTCGTCCTCTCCGTGCTTGCGGGGAATCTCGTACGGCGACAGCGGATTCGCTCGATCATCGTCGAGCAGCGCCTCTCCTCGCTCGCCCTGGTCGATGGACTCACCGGCGTCGCGAGCCGTCGTCGGGTGGAGGAGGTCGCGGAAGGGGAGCTCGCGATGTCGGCTCCCGATCGGCCCCTCTCGATCATCCTGCTCGATCTCGACGACTTCAAGCACGTGAACGATTCGCACGGCCACAACGCCGGCGACGAGGTGTTACGCGGGGTGGCGCGTCTGCTGCAGCAGCGCAGCCGCCTCAACGACACCGTCGGCCGTTGGGGTGGAGAGGAGTTCTTGATGGTGCTCCCCGATACGCCGGCGACGGGCGCCCTTGAGCTCGCCGAGGCGCTCCGCGGGCGTATCGCGCGCCAACTCTTCGAGGGGATCGGGGCCTGCACGGCAAGTTTCGGTGTCGCCGAATCACGTCCGGGAGATGCCTTGGTCGAACTCATCGCTCGTGCCGACACCGCGCTCTACGATGCGAAGCGCGCGGGCCGGAACCGGGTGCGCGAGGCGACGCCCCCCGAGTTCACGGAGACGCACACGGCCCCCTCAGGAACGCTCTAGCCGGCTCAGGCGAAAGCGACCGGGCAGCGACGCCGAGGCGTCCCCCGACACCCACGCGGCGATCCGCGCCCCGATCGCACTCGCGAACTTGAAGCCATGGCCCGAGCAGGGCGAGACGATCCAACAGCGATCGCTCGCCGGGTGGGTGTCGATCACGAAGTGGCCGTCCGGCGTGTTGGTGTACGTGCACACCACCGTGCGCTGCAATGGGCCATTCGCGGTCGGGAGCCACTGCATGAGTCGCGCGCGCATCTCGGCGAGCTCCGCCTCGTGCACGGTGCGATCGACCGTCGCCGGTGTGCAGGTGGGCCCATGGTGGTGCATCGCGACCTTCACCCCTGCGCCGATATCGGGGAAACCGTACCAGAGCAGATCGGGCGCGAGTTCGCCCAAGAAGACGGGGAACCGCGCGGCATCGAACAGGGGCCGGACTCCTGCCAACCAGTAGAGCACGTTGCGCTGCACCGTGAGATGGGCCGCGAGGGACGGTACCAGATCCCCCATCCACATCCCGGCGCTGATGATCACATGCGCCGCCTCGTACGTCGCCCCATCGGTGGTCACGCACACGCCGCTGGCGTTCGGCTCCCACGCGAGCATGGTCTCGCGCGTGCGCACCGTCGCACCGTGTCGGGTCGCGACCTCCAATGCCGCTGTGAGGCACTGCTCGGGATCGAGCCACCCTGCACGCGTCTCGAGCACCCCGACGAACCCATCAGGGAGTCGATGCGCTGGGAATCGCCGCTGGATCTCGCGCGCGTCCAAGAGCTCATGCGCCACGTCGTGGGCGCGGGCGCTCGCGAGGGCCCCGCGCACGAGAGCGCCCTCGGGCGATCCGTACCAGAGCCCCCCCGTCTGGTGGAAGAGCGTGCGACCACTCTCCGCGGCGAGTCGCGCCCATTCGGCATAGGCGTCGCGCACCAGTGGTACATAGATCGGGTCCTCGTAATACGCCTCACGGATGATCCGCGACGCCCCATGGCTCGATCCCTCGGTATGTGGCGGTGTGAAGCGGTCGATCCCTATGGCCTTGATACCGCGGCGCGCGAGGGCCGCCAGGGTGCAGCTCCCCATCGCGCCCAATCCGACCACGAGGACCTCGGTCGTTAAATGCATCGCTCCGAGAGAGAGACAGGGGACATGGTGAGGTAGGGTAGGGGCGTCTTGGGATCCGCGCTGTGACGCCCGAGGGACTCCACCCGTCAAAATACGATGCCTCGCGTGCACTGCGCCTCCTGCGGCGCCCCCTCGGTGCTCGGCGCCTCGCGCTGTCCCAAGTGCCTGGCGCCCTTCGC
>CAXRBM010000206.1:0-9500 GCA_964228675.1 Gemmatimonadaceae bacterium | reverse complement strand
CGGGCGCGGGAGACGTGCCGCAGCCGCGAGAGCGCCTTCTCCTTGATCTGGCGGACCCGCTCTCGGGTGATGTTGAGCACCGCCCCGATCTGCTCCAAGGTCATCGGTTCCGCCCCATCGAGCCCGAAGTAGAGCCGGAGGATCTTGGCCTCCCGCTCCTTGAGGCCGGCGAGGGCCTGCTGCACCGACTCCATCAACGCCATCTCGGTCACCTCGTCCTCGGGGTTCGCGTGGGTGGTGTCGGCGATGTAGTCGAGGAGGCGGTTGTCCTCCCCCGGGGCCATCGGCGCGTCGAGGGAGACATGGGCCTGCGAGATCGCCATCGACTTGGCGACCTCCTCCTCACTCAGCTCCATCCCCTCGGCGATCTCGGCGTGGGTCGCCTCGCGCCCGAGCTCCTGCAGGAGGGCGTTGGCCCGCTTCCCGATCCGATGGATCTCCCCCGCGCGATTGAGCGGGACACGGACGATGCGGCTCTGCTCGGCGAGCGCCTGGAGGATCGCCTGCCGGATCCACCAGACGGCGTACGAGATGAACTTGATTCCCTTGGTCTCGTCGAACTTGTGGGCGGCGCGGATGAGGCCGAGGTTCCCCTCGTTGATCAGATCGGAGAGGGAGACGCCCTGATTCTGGTATTTCTTGGCGACCGAGACGACGAACCGGAGATTGGCCCGCACGAGGCAATCAAGGGCCTCTTGATCATTCAGGCGAATGCGCTGCGCGAGGACGACTTCCTCTTCCCGCGTGATGAGCGGGTAGGCGCTGATGTCGCGCAGATACTGGTCGAGCGATCCTTCGTCGTGTGACCGGCGCTTGTGCAAACGGGCGGTACGTCTCACGCGGGGCGTCTCCGGGGGGCGGCGAGCGTTCCAACGTTCAGAATGTGCAGCGGGGACCGAACGGAGGGAAGCACCCC
The DNA here is from genome assembly GCA_964228675.1 of Gemmatimonadaceae bacterium. Lineage (GTDB taxonomy): Bacteria > Gemmatimonadota > Gemmatimonadetes > Gemmatimonadales > Gemmatimonadaceae > Pseudogemmatithrix. Next base: position 8,584 of record CAXRBM010000206.1, on the reverse strand, counting down.
CCATGCACCCTACCCTGCGACCCCTCCCGCCATCACTCGACGAAGGCGCCGAGTCGATCCCATCGGACCCGCGAGGTCCATCCCGCGCGCGCGGTGCTATCGGGTCGGAGACTGAAGTAGACGAGGAGGGGCGCCCCTCGAATGAGCGAATCGGGCACGAACCCCCAATACCGCGAATCGAGGGAGTTGTCGCGATTGTCGCCGAGGACGAAGTAGTGCCGCGGTGCCACGACGAGCGGTCCCCAGTCGTCGCGCGACGGGAAGTAGTGCGAGGCATCGACCGCGGGGAGCAGATGGTCGCGCTGCCACGCGAACTCCAGCACCGTGCCGTCGAGGAGCTCGGGGAGCTGATGCGCGTAGCCTTCCTGCTGCGCCATCCCGTTCCGGACCAAGACACCCTGCCGCATCTCGAGCGTGTCCCCGGGGAGTCCCACCAAGCGCTTCACGAAGTGCTTGCGTGGATCCTCCGGCCACCGGAAGACGACCACGTCGCCATGCTGCGGATCCCGGATCGGCGGAAGCTGCCGCTTCACCACCGGGAGCTCGGCGCCATAGAGCAGCTTGTTCACGAGGAGGAAGTCCCCGATCAGGAGCGTCCCTTCCATCGATCCGCTGGGGATCCGGAAGGCCTCCACCACCAGCGCCCGCACGAGCACGAAGACGAGCACGACGACCTGGAGGGACTTGAGCCCCTCCCAGATCGTGCGCCCGACGCGTCGGGCTCGAGGCCAGCGCGAGGTGGTCATCAGTAGTTGTCGATCTGTGCGCGCTGGAGGGTCCCGCTGTAGTCGACGTAGCCGACCTTGGTCTCCGAATAGAACTCGTAGACCTCCCACCCGCCCTCGCGGTGTCCATTCCCCGTCTGCTTCACCCCACCGAAGGGGAGATGCGCCTCGGCGCCGATCGTCGGGGCGTTCACATAAGTGATCCCGTTGTCGAGCTCCTGCATCGCGCGGAAGGCGAGGTTCACGTCCTGCGTATAGAGCGAGCTCGAGAGCCCGTACCTCACGCCGTTGTTCACGCGGAAGGCCTCGGCGGCATCGGCGACGCGGATCACCGAGAGCACCGGGCCGAAGATCTCCTCCTGCGCCACCCGCATCTCCGGGCGCACCCCGGTGAGGATCGTCGGCTGGAAGAAGTGCCCATGCTCGAGTCCGGCGCCGGTCGCGCGCGCGCCGCCCAGCGCGAGCGTCGCCCCCTCCTGTTGCCCGATCGCCACATAGGACGCGATCTTCGCGAGACTCTCCTCATGGATCACGGGCCCGACATCGGTCCCCGCCTTGCGGCCGTCGCCGAGGCGGAGGGTCTTGGCCCGGGCGATCAGGCGATCCATGAAGGTGTCGTGGATCCCCGCCTGCAGGATCAGGCGACTGGTCGCGGTGCAGCGCTGCCCCGTGGTACCGAAGGCGCCCCAGAGCACACCGTCGAGGGCGAGGTCGAGATTCGCATCGTCCAACACGATCTGCGCGTTCTTCCCGCCCATCTCGAGGGAGAGGCGCTTGTGCATCCGCCCGCAGACCTCGCCGACCTTGCTCCCCGTCTCGGTGGAGCCGGTGAAGGAGATGAGGGGGATCTGCGGATGCGCGACCATCGCCGCCCCGACCTCACCATCCCCATGCAGGAGCTGGAGGACCTCGGGGGGGAGCCCCGCCTCAAGGAGGATCTCGACGAGCACGTGCCCGGTGTGCGGCACATCCTCCCCGGGCTTGAAGATCACCGCGTTCCCGCAGACGAGCGCGGGGAACATTTTCCACGTGGGTATCGCGAGCGGGAAGTTGAACGGGGTGATCAGCCCCGCGATTCCGATCGGGCGGCGGAAGCTCATCGCCCACTTGTCGCGGAGCTCGCTCGGGACGGTGTGCCCGAAGAGCCGACGCCCTTCGACGGCCGCGTAGTACGCCGTGTCGATCCCTTCCTGTACCTCGCCGCGCGTCTCGGAGAGGGGCTTCCCCATCTCCCGCGTCATGAGGTCGGCGAGCTCCTCCTTCCGGGCGCTCAACAAGTCACCGACCCGCCGCAGCACATCACCGCGGGCCGGCGCTGGGGTGCGGCTCCACCGGGCGAAGCCGCGCGTGGCCGAGGCGACGGCACGCTCGACGTCGGCCGCCCCGGAGCGCGGGAAGTGCCCCACGAGATCGCGCGTGTCGGCGGGGTTGCGGTTCTCGAAGGTCTGGCCGGAGGCGGCACTGACCCACTCGCCGGCGATGAAGTTGTGGAAGGTCGTCATGAGCGGAAGTTAGTGGTCCCGGGAGATCCCGTGGCGTTCGAGCTTGGCATACAGATTAGAGCGCGGCATCTCGAGGGCGCGCGCCGTCTCGGCGATGTTCCAATCGTGGCGCCGGAGATGATGGAGCAGGAAGGTGCGTTCCGCGGTGCGCTTAAACTCCTCCCAGGTACGGGCCCCCTCGATGGGGCCGAGCCCCCCACCCGCCTCGGCGGCGCGGCCCGCGACGAGGCGATCGATATCGGCGACCGTGACGCGTGGCCCCACGGAGAGGATGAGGAGCCGCTCGATGGTGTTCCGGAGCTCGCGGACGTTGCCCGGCCAGTCACGCGTGACCAGCCGCTCCATCGCCATCGCATCGAAGGGGCGCGGCGTCATCCCCGCCTCCGCCGCCATCCGCTCGACGAAGTGCGTGACGAGCATCGGGATGTCCTCGCGACGCTCCCGCAGCGCCGGCACCCTGAGCGGGACGACGTTGAGGCGATAGTAGAGATCCTCGCGGAAGCGGCCCGCCGCGATCTCCTCCTCGAGGCGCTTGTTCGTCGCCGCGAGCACGCGTACGTCGACGGTGCGACTCGTGCGCCCGCCGATGCGGGTGACCGCGCCGTCCTCGAGGACGCGCAGCACCTTGGCCTGCGCCGCGAGCGACATATCACCGATCTCGTCGAGGAAGAGGGTCCCCCCATCCGCGAGTTCGAACTTGCCCGGGCGATCCTGCACCGCCCCCGTGAAGGAGCCGCGCATATGGCCGAAGAGTTCGCTCTCGATCAGCTCGCCCGGGATCGCCGCGCAGTTGACCTCGATGAACGGCGCTGAGGCGCGAGGCGACTTGGCATGGATGGCGCGCGCGACCAACTCCTTCCCCGTGCCGTTCTCCCCGGTGATCAGCACCCGCGCGCCGGTGGCGGCGACCCGATCGATCTGCGCGACCAGGGCGCGGATCGGTGGCGACGCGCCGACGATCGCTCCATGCCGTTCCACGTGGGCGCGGAGGCGCGCGTTCTCCTCTCGCAGGGTGCAATGCCCGATCGCATTGCGGATCGTGACGAGGATCCGATCGGTATCGAGCGGCTTCTCGAGGATGTCGTAGGCGCCACGTTGCGTCGCGTCGACGGCGTCGCGGAGCGTGGCGTGGCCCGAGATCATCACCACCACCGCCTTCGGGTCGGCGGCCCGCAACCGCGACAAGGTCTCGAGCCCATCGATCCCCGCCATCTTCACGTCGAGGAGCACGAGGCGTGGCGTCCACCGCGCGTAGGTGGCGAGCGCCTCCGACCCGCTCGCCACGGCCTGCACCTCGTAGCCCTCGTATTCCAACACCTGTGTGAGGGCCGCGCGGACCCCCGGTTCGTCATCGACCACCAGGATGCGGTCGCTCACCCGATCCTCCGCGCGATCACCTGATCGGGGGTCACCTCGATCGAGACGATCGTCCGCGCCTTCTCCGCTACCGGGGCGGGCCGTAAGTCCGGCACACGCTCGCGCAGCTCGCGCTTGATCGCCGGCCACTGCGCGTGCAACACCGCGCCGAGGATGATGAAGAAGATCGCGGAGAGGATCTTGCCCAAGCAGCCGAACATCACGCCGCTCCGCCGGTCACGCCGGCCAAGAGGTTGAGCGCGCCAGAGCGGAAGCCGTGCAGCTCCACCTCGGTGAAGCCCGCCGCACGTACCGTCGCCTCGAGCACCTCGCGCGCTGGCTCCGCCGACCAGTGGGCCAACTCCTCCGCATCGAGTTCGACGCGCGCCCGGTCCCCGAAGTAGCGCACCCGCAGATTCCCGGAGACCCCGAGCGCACGCACCGCGGCCTCGGCGGTCTCGACCACGCGAAGGCGCAACGGGGTGACCTCGGTCCCATAGGGGAGCCGGGAGGAGAGACAGGGGGAGGCGGGCTGGTCCCAGGTGGGGATCCCGCGCGCCGCCGAGGCGGCGCGGATCTCCGCCTTCGTGAAGCCGAGCTCGGCGAGTGGGGACCGGACCCCCTGCTCCGCCGCGGCCCGTGCGCCCGGCCGATGGTCGTGCCGATCATCGGCGTTGGTGCCATCGACGACCACGGCGAGCCCACGCGCCTGGGCGATCGGCACGAGCCGCGTCCAGAGTTCGGACTTGCAGAAGTAGCAGCGGTTGGTCGGGTTCGCGGCGTACCGGGGGTCGGCGAGCTCCTCGGTATCGACCTCGTGCACGGGGATCCCGAACCGATTGGCGACGGTGCGCGCCCTCTCCCACTGTACGGCGGGATACGAGGCACTGCGACCGATCACGGCGAGACAGTGTGCCGGCCCGACCGCCTCGAGCGCCACGCAGGCGAGATAGGCGGAATCGACCCCGCCAGAGAAGCCGATGAGGGCGGAGCCCTGCGCTCGGAACCACTCGAGGAGGCGCCCCTCCTTCTCCATGGCCGACCCATGTGAATCCATGGGAGAAAGTTACACGGGCCCCGGCTCCATCGGTTTGAACAAGAAGGCCTCGGCGACGTGATCCGGGTGGACCGCGTCGGCCCCCGCGAGATCGGCCAATGTCTGTGCGACGCGGATCGTGCGGTGGAAGGCGCGAGCGGAGAGGCGGAGCTGCTCCGCCATCTGTCGCAGGAGGGTCCGGGCCGCGGGTTCGATCGCCCCTTCGGTGAGGAGCCACCGCCCTGGCACCTCCGCGTTCCAGCGCACCCCCGGCAGGGCGGCGTAGCGCACAGCCTGTCGCGTGCGGGCCGCCGCGACCCGCGCGCGGATGATAGCGCTCGACTCCGACGGCGCCGCGCGATCGAGGTCGTGGAGCGCGACCACGCCGACCCGCACATGCAGGTCGATACGATCGCTGAGCGGCCCAGAGAGGCGCGCGCGGTAACGCGCGACCTCGCTCGCGGAGCAGCGACAGGTGCCGGCGGGCTCCCCTTCGAATCCGCAGGGACAGGGGTTCGCCGCGCCCAACAGGAGAAAGCGCGAGGGAAAGCCGACCGACTGTGCGGCGCGCGCGATCACGACGCGGCCATCCTCGAGGGGTTGGCGCATCGCATCGAGCACATGGCGTGGGAGCTCGAGGAGCTCATCGAGGAAGAGGACCCCGCGATGGGCGAGACTGACCTCACCGGGGCGCGGCCCCGGTCCGCCGCCGATGAGTCCGGCGAGGGAGACGGTGTGATGCGGGGCGCGAAAGGGGGGCACGCGCGTCGGAGCGGCGCCCGGCGGGAGCACGCCACCGACGGAGTGGATGGCGACGACATCGAGGAGCGCCTCGTCATCGAGCGGCGGGAGGATCGAGGGGAGGCGTCGCGCGAGCATCGTCTTCCCCGTCCCCGGGGGGCCGACCATGAGGCAGTTATGGCCACCGGCGGCCGCGATCTCGAGCGCGCGCTTCGGCTTCGCCTGCCCGACGACCTCGGCGAAGTCAGGGCCCGATGGATCGCGCACCGCGGCGGTGAGGGGATCGTGATCGATAGCGGGGAGTCGGCGCGTCTTGAGGGCGCTGACCAGCGCCACGAGATCGGTGATGGCTGCGAGGGGGATCCCGCGCATCAACGCCGCTTCGTCGATGTTGGCCGCGGGGAGCGCCAAGGCGCGGGCGTGGGCCATGCCCGCCGCGCGCGCGAGGGGCAAGGCGCCACGGATGGGACGCACCGAGCCATCGAGCCCGAGCTCGCCGGCGAACCAGATCCCCTCGACGGCGTCAGCTGCGAGCTGACCGCTCGCGACCAGCACCGCGATCGCGATCGGAAGATCGAAGGCCGTGCCTTCCTTTCGGAGATCGGCGGGAGAGAGGTTGATGGTCCAGCGTCGTGGGGGAAGGGCGAAGCCCGCGTTGACCAGCGCTGCCCCGACGCGGTCGCGCGCCTCCTTCACACTCCCGGATGGGAGCCCGACCATCGTCCACCCCGGAAGACCTGGGGCGGCATCGACCTCGACGGTCACCGGCGCGGCCTCGATCCCGAGGACGGCCCCACTGCGAATCGCGGCAAGCATGGAGCAAGGTTGGCGCCTGTGATCCCGCAGACCACCATCGATCCCACGCGACCGGTGCCCTGCTACCCCCGCCCCGCCGTCTCACGGTAGGTTCCTCCCATGCGACACCGCCTCGCGATCACCATCGCCCTGCTCTCCTGCGTCCGCCCCGCCACCCTCGCGGCGCAGACGATGGGGGCGTACCTCGCCGATCGGATCGATCAGGCCCCGCTCCCGATGACCGACCGCGTCACCGATCCGCAGGGGACCACCTATCTCGTCGAGTTCGACCGCCTCGTGCTCTCGCTCCGCAACGGAAATCGCTTCCGTGCGGTGGTGCGCTTCCGACGTACGTTGACCTCGGTCGGCGGCTCGACCCGCTCGCTCGCGCGCTCCACGCCGATGCAATCGATGACGGTGAACGGCACCTTCGCCGTGACGGGGAGTGCGATCCGCTTCACGCCGGATCCCAGCGCCGACACGCAGGGACTGCAGATGCTCGACGGCACCGTCGAATCAAGCGGTCGGATCGCCGTGCCCTTCGACTATCGCAACGGCGCGGTCGCGCGCCGTCGTATCCTTCGACTCCAACACGCGCCCAACATCCTGTGATCACGCGTCCACGCCTCTCACGCGGCCTCGCGGCCCTCGTCCTCATCGGCTCCGCCGGGTGCGCCGCCCTCCGCGGCCCTGTCGTCCCGCCCCCACCGCCGCCCATCACCCCGCCGATGCTCGCCGCCGCGGATTCCTTCCTCGTGCGGATCGAGACCTCCAAGGGCGCGATGGACCTCATGGTGCGTTCCGTCTGGGCACCGCGTGGGGCGGCGCAGCTCGGCGAACTCGTGCTCACCGCGTACTTCGATGGCGGACGCTTCTTCCGTGTGCTCCCTGGCTTCGTGGTGCAGTGGGGACTCGCCGCCGATCCGATGACGACCGCCACCTGGCTGCCACGCCGCATCCCGGACGATCCGGTGAAGGAGACCAACCGCCGCGGGACCGTCACCTACGCGATGGGGGGGCGCGACACCCGCACGACGCAGCTCTTCATCAACATGCGTGACAATGCGCGACTCGATGGGATGGGATTCGCCCCGATCGGCGAGATCGTCGCGGGACTCGACGTGGTCGACTCCCTCCACGCCGGCTACGGGGAGGGCGCCCCGATGGGCAAAGGCCCGTCGCAGGATCGGATCACAAAGGAAGGCGAGGCCTATCTGGCCGCCGAGTTCCCCCTGCTCGACAAGGTGCACTCGATGCGCGTGATCTCGCTCTGGCCCGATTCGCGATCGCCCGCCCCGCGATGACGCTACCCGCCGCGACCGAGCTCGCAGGATTCATTCATCACTGGATCCCGCGCGAGGGCGCCACGCGTACGCTGCTCCTGTTGCACGGCACCGGGGGGCATGAGACCGATCTCCTCTCGCTCGGCGAGATGCTTGATCCGACGGCGAACCTGCTGAGCCCGCGCGGTCAGGTGCTCGAGCATGGGATGCCGCGCTTCTTCCGTCGACTGGCCGAGGGGGTGTTCGACCTCGACGACCTGCGCATTCGGACCGAGGCGCTCGCCACGTTCATCGGCGAGGCCTCAGCGCACTACGGCTTCGCGATCGATAGCGTAGTGGCGGTGGGATTCTCCAATGGCGCGAACATCGCGGCGAGTGTGATGCTCCAGCGTCCCGAGGCACTGCGCGCCGGGATCCTCCTCCGCGCGATGCTCCCCTTCGAGCCGCAGGTGCTCCCAGGTCTCCACGCGCATCGCGCGCTGCTGCTCTCCAGCGCGAGCGATCCGATCGTCCCAGTCGCGCATCCGGAACGCCTGGCCGAGTTCCTACGGTCGGGAGGCGCCGACGTGACCCTCGAATGGGTGCCCGGCGGGCATCAGTTGACCCGCACCGACCTCACGCACGCCCAGCAGTGGCTCGCGCGCCCCTGAGGGCGCGGATCACTTCTTCCGTGCTGGCGCGCTGCTGCGCTTCTTCGTCGCCCGCTTCGCCGCCTCGGCGCGCTTACGCTTCAGATAGGTCGCCTTGGGCTCCATGATCGACCCGCGGCACTTCGGCGACCCACAGTTGCACTTGTAGCGGCGCTCATCCTCCGCGGTCTCGTCCCCACTCCGCTCGTACGCGTAGTCATAGTTGAGCTCTTCGCCCACCGGGATGTTCCGCAACGCGAAGATATAGACGCGCCCCGTCTCGATCTCGGTCTCGCAGTTGGGATCGCAGGAGTGGTTGATGACCCGCGCCTCGTTCCCCCCGCGCGATGCATCGATCACCGTCCGGCTGGTGACGGAGAAGAGGAAGGTGTGGTGCTCCTGCATCGACTCGTCGTCATAGCGCGCATCGGCCTCCGGGTGCGAGATGCGCTCCCCCGTGTACTCGATAATGCGCTCGCCCTTCGTGATGGGGCGGATGGCGAAGGCACCCTTTCCC
>CAXRBM010000205.1:0-2220 GCA_964228675.1 Gemmatimonadaceae bacterium | reverse complement strand
GCCGCGCAAGCGGCCGCCGGACAACACCGGGACGGAGAGGCCGAGCGAGACGTTCCAGTTGGGGAAGTAGAGATCGAGCGCCGAGGGAAGGAAGGTCCCGTCGGGCGGGTAGGCGAAGCGCTGATAGACGGAGCTGAGCTGAAGCGCCGGGAGTCGCGCGAGCTTCGCAGCCTGCAACGCACTCTCCTGCGCGCGTACCACGGCCTCGGCCTGTCGCACCGGCGCGCGCGCCGCGACACTCGTGTCGGGGACGATCGTGCGATCGTCGGCGAGGGTGAGCGAGCCGATCGGATTCGCGCGCGCGCCCGCGTCATCGCGGATCGGCGTCGTGAGCGTGAGCGGCGCGCTGAGCGGGAGATCGAGGAGCTGCTTGAGTCGGAGGTAGGCGGCGGTGCGCGCGCCCTCGGCGCGGATCACGACGGGGCGCTGATTGTCGCGGGCGACCGTCGCGCGGAGGAGATCGAACTCCGCCGCGGTCCCGACCTCGCGTGCCAACGTCACCTGCGCGAGGGTGCGATCCACCAGGACGAGCGAGCTCTCGGCGATGGCGACGAACCGATCGGAGGCGACGGCATCGAAGTAGGCCTGCGCCACCTCGAGCGCCGCTTGCGAGCGCGCGGCGGTGTAGGCGATCTCCGCGGCGGAGCGGCCCGCGCGGGCGCCGGCGCGAGCGGCGGGGATCCGGCCCGCAGAGTAGAGGTTCTGCGTCGCGTTCAGCGTGAAGACCGCGGTCGTCGGCGCCGCGAAGATCCGCGCGATGGGGCTGTCGGTGAAGCCACCGCCACCGCCGCCCGAGGAGTCGCTCGGATTCGAGAAGCGCTCGGTGATCGAGGCGAACTGGTTCTGCAGCGCGCGCTGGTACCCGACGGTGCCAGCGACCTGCGGCTTACGCTGCGCATCGACCTGCGTCTGCTGCCCGATGGCACGCTGCACGCCGGCCGCCGCGATCGCGACGCCCTCGTTCTTGCGCTCCGCCATCTTCAGCGCGTCGGCGAGCGAGAGGGTCTGCTGGGCGCTCGCGGCCTGTGCGAGTACGATGGGCGCGGTGATCTGCAGCGCGCCGACGAGGGCGAGGAGCACCGCCGCGGTGGCGCCGATCGCGCGGAGGAAGAGTCGCACGTAGGCGCGCGGCGCCTCGGCGGCCGGCGGGAACATCGAGGGCATCATGTCGCGATGGAGGGCATCGGTGAAGAGCGTGCCGAGGAGCATCGTGCACGCGGTGTTCGCATCGCGGGTCGAGGGAACGCGACCCGCAGCGTGGAGTCGATCGACGTAGGCGCGGAGTTCGCGGAACGAGGCGACGGGGTGATCGGTCGCGTCGGCCGAGTGCTCGGGATGTTCGTGGAGCTCGGCGACGGCGGAGCGGAGCATCCCGCGACGCTCGACCATGAAGGCGTGGCTCGCGGCGGCCCAGGCGGTCAGTTCGGTCTCGGGGTCCGCGGGCTGCTCGGCGAGGGGGATCTGCTCTCCCTGGCGGCAGGAGCGGATGACCTCGTCGATGAGATTGGCCTTGGACCCGAAGAGTCGGAAGAGGGTAACTTCATTGACCCCAGCGACTTCGGCGATTCGCCGGGTGGTGGCGCCCCGGAATCCCGCCTCGGCGTAGACCTGGGCGGCGGCGTCGAGGATCTGTTGTCTGGTCGGCTCTGACATAGATGGTGCAAGTGGTTGCTTGCAGTGAAAGCAAGCGGGTGCTTGCATCAAACACAACCCACCCTGCAAAGGTTCCGTCCTCCCACCGCATCTTTCCCGCATGGCCAAGCAGAAACCCGAGGACCCGGCCCTCGCCGCACGCCTCTCCCCCCTGCAGTACCAGGTCACGCAGTGCAGCGCGACCGAGCCCCCGTTCCGCAACGAGGTCTGGGATCATCATGAGCCGGGGCTCTACGTCGACATCGTCTCCGGCGAACCCCTCTTCGCCTCGGTCCACAAGTTCGACTCCGGCACCGGGTGGCCCTCGTTCACGCAGCCGGTCGCGTCCGCACACGTCACCGAGCACACCGATCGCTCCTACGGGATGACGCGCGTCGAGGTGCGTTCCGCGCAGGGCGACTCGCATCTCGGCCATCTCTTCCCCGATGGCCCCGGCCCGACGGGGATGCGCTACTGCATCAATTCGGCGGCCCTGCGGTTCGTCCCGGTGGAGCAGCTGCAGGCGGAAGGCTATTCAGCCTACAGCCATCTCTTCCGCAGCGCGTCGGAGTAAGGATGTCCACCCTG
>CAXRBM010000204.1:0-2556 GCA_964228675.1 Gemmatimonadaceae bacterium | reverse complement strand
ACCTACACCCGTGGGGTGCGCCACTTCCTCGAGGAGGAGATGGGGCTCCCGTGCACCTTCGCCGTGGCACGCAAGGCGGGGGAGAAGACGAAGAACGATCAGGTCCGGCAGCTCGTGCGCGAGAAGCCGCCGCTGATCCTTTTCGGCAGCTACAACGAGCGGATGTATCTCGCCGAGGCGGGGGGGCGCGGGGCGTATATCGCGGCGTCGTTCCCTGGGGCGATCATCCGCCGTACGACGGGGACGCCGTTCATGGGCTATGCCGGAGCGACGTATCTGATCCAAGAGGTCTGTAACGCGCTCTTCGATGCGCTCTTCCACATCCTCCCGCTCGGGACCGATCTCGACACGGTCGAGGCGACGCCGTCGCGGTTGGCGCGGGAGATGGCGTGGGAGGACGAGGCGAAGGCGCTGATGGATGAATTGGTCGAGCAGCAGCCGATCCTGATCCGCATCTCGGCGGCGAAGCGGCTGCGCGATGCGGCGGAGCAGGATGCGCGCGCACTCGGCGACGTGGTCGTGACGACGGATCATGTGTTGGCCTCGCGGCGGGCCCTGCAAGGGGTCGGCGCATGAGGCAGATGGGTAGGCAGCACCACCGGGACTCGAATGGGCTCGGTTTCCCCCCCCCGTACCGCGCGGGTATACGCGGGACGACATACCCACATGGAGGTGGCGTATGAGCAGCAATGGCGGGATGAACGAGGAAGACGCCCGGCGGTTCCACGGTCAGTTCATGCTCGGGACGATCTCCTGGGTGGCGGTGGCCGTCGTGGCGCATTTCCTGGCGTGGTCGTGGCGTCCGTGGTTCTGATCCACTGATCCCACTCACACACCGGAGGAACAATGCACAGAGTTTGGATCAAGCTCGATCCGCACCAGGTCCTGTTGGGTACCGTCACCTTCGTCGCGGGTGCCGTGCTCGTCATGCACATCTGGGCGTTCGGTCAGTTCGGTTGGCCGAAGGACCTGAAGGCGAAGTACAACCCCACCGCGGTGGCGTCGGCGGCTCGCTGACCCTCCACGGAACGACTGAGTCACCTGGGTTCGGGCGGACCCCCCGGCGTCCGCCCAGTGTGCTCGGTCGGGTACCTCTTCCTTTCATAGGAGTTTTTGTATGCACCGCATCTGGTTGATGTTCGACCCGCGTCGCGTGATGGTGGCCATGACTGGCTTCCTTGGCGTGCTCGCGTTGCTCATCCACTTCATCCTGCTCAGCTCGAACAGGTACACGTGGATCGAGAACGGGACCCTGCCGGCCGCTTCGGCCCCGGTGGGTGCCTCGGCCCCGGTCGCTGCCGCCGAGATGGCGCCGCTTCCCGCGGGCCGGTAGGCAGTCCCGGGCTGGTGGCGCGGGGCCGGGGTGCACGGCACCCCGACCCCCCCACCGGACCCGTCTACCCGTTGGTCGCCGGTCGCGTCTGCCGGCATGAAACGCACAGGCGCCCTCTTTGGAGAGATTCGCGATGGCGATGCTCACATTCGAAAAGAAGTACCGGGTGCGCGGGGGGACGCTCATCGGCGGGGACCTGTTCGATTTCTGGTTCGGTCCCTTCTACGTGGGGTTCTTCGGCTTCACCACGATCTTCTTCACTGCGATCGGGACGCTGCTCATCATCTATGGCGCCGCGATCGGACCGACGTGGAACATCTGGCAGATCAACATCGCCCCGCCGGACCTGAAGTACGGGCTCGGACTCGCCCCCCTCGCCGAGGGTGGGTTGTGGCAGATGATCACCTTCTGCGCGATCGGCGCCTTCGTGTCGTGGGCGCTGCGACAGGCGGAGATCTCCCGCAAGCTCGGGATGGGGATGCACATCCCCTGGGCCTACGGGATGGCGGTGTTCGCGTATGTGACCCTCGTCGTCATCCGTCCCGTGCTCTTGGGCGCATGGGGCCACGGCTTCCCCTATGGGATCTTCTCGCACCTCGATTGGGTGTCGAACGTCGGGTACCAGTACCTGCACTTCCACTACAATCCGGCGCACATGATCGCCATCACGTTCTTCTTCACCACCACGCTCGCGCTCGCGATGCATGGGTCGCTCATCCTCTCGGTGACCAATCCGAAGAAGGGGGAGCCGGTGAAGACGAGCGAGCATGAGAACGTCTTCTTCCGTGATTTCCTCGGTTATTCGATCGGGGCGATCGGCATCCATCGCCTCGGACTCTTCCTCGCCCTGAACGCCGGCCTCTGGAGCGCGATCTGCATCGTGATCTCCGGTCCGTTCTGGACGAAGGGATGGCCCGAGTGGTGGGGCTGGTGGCTCAATCTTCCCATCTGGCGCTAACGGAGATTCCCATGCTTGAATACCAGAATCTCTTCACACGCGTGCAGGTGCGGACCGCACCTGATCCCGGGCTCCCGATCGACGAGACCTTCGGCCAGCGGTATGGCACGGGTGTCTTCAATTACTGGGCGGGGAAGCTCGGTGATGCGCAGATCGGCCCGATCTATCTCGGCTTCTGGGGGATCCTCTCCCTGTTGTTCGGGTTCCTCGCGTTCGAGATCATCGGGCTGAACATGATGAAGTCGGTGGGGTGGAGCCCCATCGA
>CAXRBM010000203.1:0-3047 GCA_964228675.1 Gemmatimonadaceae bacterium | reverse complement strand
GTGACGGCGACCCAGTGCTTGCCGTGCAGCGGGGGACGCTCGGTGCGCTGGGCCTCGGCCGTGACCGAGGTACCGAGGAGGAGCGCAAGCGAGAGGATCGGAGTCAGGGCGCGAAGGGGACGCATGGACGGGTGGGTAAAGGTCTGCTCTCAAGATGTGTCGGCCGATAACGCCGGGCCACCTCTCCCTCAGGTATTCGCCCACCGAGGGTAGGGGGCGAGCGGACTCGCCGGGGGTCCGCCCGTGAGATACCTATACAGCATGGCGGCCACCCCGATCTTCCAGGCGAAGGGGCTCTCCAAGGTCTACCGGATGGGGGAGGTCGAGGTGCATGCCCTCCGAGGGCTCGACCTCGCACTCGACGCCGGGGAGTTCGTCGTGATCCTCGGTCCCTCAGGAAGCGGGAAGTCGACCCTGCTCAACATCCTTGGCGGGCTCGATGCCCCGACCAGTGGGACCGTCACCTTCCGCGACCACACCCTGACCAACGCCACGGAACGCGAGCTCACGCAGTATCGGCGCGAGCATGTAGGGTTCGTGTTCCAGTTCTACAACCTGATCCCGAGCCTCACCGCGCTCGAGAACGTCGCGCTCGTCACCTCGCTCGTCGGTGGGGCCCATGGCCACGTCGCGGCCGATCCAGCGGAGATCCTCCAGCTCGTCGGACTCGGGGACCGCCTCGACAACTTCCCCGCGCAACTCTCGGGCGGGGAACAGCAGCGCGTCGCCATCGCGCGTGCGGTCGCCAAGCGGCCGGACGTGCTCCTCTGTGATGAACCGACCGGCGCCCTCGATGTCGACACCGGGAAGCTCGTCCTCGAAGCGCTCCGCCGCGCGAACCGTGAGTTCGGCACCCTCACCGTGGTGATCACGCACAACGCCTCGGTGGCGGGGATGGCTGATCGGGTGCTGCGACTGCGCGATGGGCAGATCGTTGGGGACGAGCGGAATCCCCATCCGGTCGATCCGAACGAGATCGTCTGGTGAGGTCGCTCTTGGACCGGAAGCTGCGCCGTGATCTGCGGTCGCATCTCGGGTCGCTGATCGCGATCGCGGTGGTCGTCGCCTGCGGCCAGGCGGGGTTCATCGCCGAGCGCTCGATGGCGCGCCTCCTCACCGATGCACAGTCGGCGTACTACGATGCGGTGCGGTTCCCCGAGATCTTCGCCCGGGTCCGTCGCGCCCCCGATGCACTCGTGCCATCCCTTCGCGCGATTCCCGGTGTGGCGCGGCTCGAGACGCGGGCGGTCGGCGATGTGGTGCTCCGAGTCCCTGGACTTCGCGAACCCGCCACCGCGCATCTCGTCGGACTACGTCCCGAGACCTCCCAGTCACTGAATCGGATCCTCGTCCGCGCCGGTCGTCGCCCCGAACCCGGAGAACGCGACGCCGTCCTCGTGAGCGAGTCCTTCGCCGTGGCGAACCAGCTCTCACTGGGCGACACGCTGGGGGCGGTCCTCGGCGAACAGTGGCAGACGCTGCGGATCGTCGGGATCGGGATCACGGCGGAGTTCGTCTACGAGATCCGCGCCGGCGACATGCTCCCCGACGCCAAGCGCTACGGCGTGCTCTGGCTCGACGCCGAGACGTTGGCCGATGCCTTTGGCTATCGCGGGGCCTGGAACGAGGTGGCGCTCACCCTGCAACCTGGGGCCGACCCACTCGCCGTGATCGCCGCGCTCGATGCCGCGCTCGATCCCTACGGGACCCCAGGCGCCTACGCCCGCGCCCGGCACCCATCGCATGAGTTCCTCTCCTCGGAGATCCGCGAGAACAAGACCTTCGCCCTCGTCATCCCCGCGATCTTCCTCGGCGTCGCAGCCTTCTTGGTCCACCTCGTGCTCGGGCGCGTGGTGACACAGCAGCGCGAACAGGTGGGGACGCTCAAGGCCTTCGGGATGCCGAACCGCGAACTCGCGCGGCATTATGCGCTCTTCGCACTCGTTCCCGTGATCGCCGGAACGATTCTCGGCGGCGCGCTCGGCCTCTGGTTCGCCGACTACCTCGCCGGGATGTATCTCGAGTTCTTCCGCTTTCCCTCGTTGCGCGTGGCGATCTATCCGCGGGAGTTCCTCATGGCGACCGCGATCGCGGTCGCGGCGGCGTTGGTCGGGGCGCTGAGCGCACTGCGGCGGCTCCTCGCGATGCCCCCCGCCGAGGCGATGCGGCCCGAGCCGCCGGCAACTTATGCGCATGGGCGGGTCGAGCGACTCCTCACCGGGCGGTTCCGTCGTCCGGTGCCACGGATGATCGTGCGTGGGCTCTCGCATCGCCCCTGGCGCACCGCGCTCGGGGCGCTCGGGATCGGGCTCGCCGCGGCGGTGGTGATCGTCGGGACCTTCGGTTTCGACGCGATCGGCCGGATGCGGGAGATCCTCTTCGGCTTCGGCACCCGCGCCGACATCACCGTCGTCTTCCGAGAGGCGCAGGGACCGGCGGCGCTCAGTGCGCTCGCCACCTACCCCGGGGTGCATCGGGTCGAGGCGGTGCGCGAGGTGGCGGTGCGGGTCCGCCACGGCCATCGGAACCGGCTCACCGCCCTTCAGGGAATCGATCCGCAGGCGCAGCTGCGCCGACTCGTCGATCTCGATGGCGAATCGGTGACCATCCCGACGGGGGGTGTCGCCCTCGGGGTCGCACTGGCCACGGTCCTCGACGCTGGCGTCGGTGACACCGTCGATCTCGAATTCATCGAAGGGCGCGGGCGATTGCTCTCGCGCCCCGTCACAGCGCTAATAGACGCTCTGTCCGGGCTCTCGGCCTATGTGCCCGTCGAGGATTTCTCCGATGTCCTTGGCGTAGGAGACGCGATCGCGAGCGCCGACCTCGCCGTCGACGCCGAACAGCGCGATGCGTTGTATGAGGCGATCGCCCATCTCTCCGGCGTACAGGCCGTCGTCGTCCGTTCGGCGATGCAGCGTGCCTTCGACGCCACACTGCGCCAGAGCTTCTACACCGTCCTCACGACCCTCGTCCTCTTCGCCTCCGCGCTCTCGATCGGGACCATCTATAACGCGGGGCGCGTCACCCTCTCCGAGCGCGCACGC
>CAXRBM010000202.1:0-14556 GCA_964228675.1 Gemmatimonadaceae bacterium | reverse complement strand
CGACCGGCTGCTTCACCGCGATCGAGGTCACATTGAGGATCCGCCCCCATGTCCGCGCCTTCATCCCTGGGAGCACCGCACGGCAGATATTCACCACAGGGTCGAGCGTGAGCGCGGTGGCGCGCTGCCACGCCTCGGGCGTATGACTCTCGAAGGGGCCAGCGGGAGGCCCACCGGCATTGGTGACCAAGATGTCGATCGCGCCGAAGCGCGTCAGCGTCGCGTCCACCGCGCGGGTGATATCCGCAGGCAGGGTGACATCGGCGACGAGGCCGAGCGTCTCCACGCCATGCGCCTTCGCGATCTCCTCCGCGACCGCGTGGATCCCCTCGCTCCGCGCGCAGACCGCGACGCGCACCCCCTCCGCCGCGAGCGCCTCGGCAATCGCGCGCCCGAGTCCGCGGCTCGCCGCGGCGACGAAGGCGGTGCGGCCTTTGATCCCGAGATCCATCGCTACTTCTGGTGGAAGTAGGCGTCGGTCTTGTTCAGCCAATCCTCGCGCGGGGGGCTGAAGATGTCGACGTCCAACGTATCCTCGAGCGCCTCGGCCTTATGCCAGACGTTCGAGGGGATGTGCAGCACCTCGCCGGCGCGCACGTCATACGTCTCGGTGCCATCCTCCCCCATATAGAAGCGGAGCGCCCCCTCGAGGATGTAGGTGAACTGCTCGTTGTGATGCTGATGCTTCGGGACGACGGCCCCCTTCGTGAGGTAGACGTGCGCGAGCATCATCTGCTGCCCGGTGATCAGCTTGCGCGTGATCTGATCGGTGACGGTCTCGAGCGGGATCTCGGCCCAGCGGCGATAGAGGACGGGTGGGGTGGTCATGGTCGAGAAGGTAGCGACCCGGGCGATGCCACGCACCGCCCGGGCGGTCTCCGTCTGCGGGAGCTCACCCCAGCGCTGACTTCACCACGAACCACACATTGGCGGGACGTTCGGCCAGCCGCCGCATATACCAGCGGTACCAGGCGTCGCCGTAGCTGATCAACGTCGTCACGGGGAACCCCTCGGCGCGGAGCCGCTCCTGCTCCTTGGCGCGGATCCCATAGAGCATGTGGAACTCGTAGCGCCCCTTGGCGAGTCCCATGCGATCGGCGTGCCCGATGATGCGACGAACGAGCGGCATGTCGTGCGTCCCGAAGACCGCCCGCGCGCGACCGGCGGCGGCCATCTCGAGCATCGTCCGCGCGATTGCCTCGTAGGCCGCATCGGTGTCGGCCTTCTTGGGGAAGGCGATGTGCGCGGGCTCCATATACGCCCCCTTCACGAGTCGGATCACCGGATCGATCGCTCGGAGCCGCTCGAGGTCCTTCGGCGTGCGGAAGAGGTAGGCCTGCAAGGCGAGTCCGGTGCGAGGGAAGTTCGCCTTGATCGCTTCATAGAGACCGAGGGTGCGGTCGACATAGGCGGAATCCTCCATATCGAGCCAGAGGACGGAACCCACCGCGGCGGCCTTCTCCGCGAGCGCGAGGCAGTGTGCGAGGCAGGCGGCCTCGCTCTGATCCAACCCGAGCTGGGTCGGCTTGATGCTCACCTCGGCGGGGAGCTTCCGCGCCGCGATCTGGTCGTAGAACCAGAGATAGTGATCGCGGACCTGATCGGCGTCCGCGAGGGAGGTGAGCGCCTCGCCGAGCTTGGTGTAGATGAGCCCACGGCCATCGCGGGTCAGCGCCGCACCGGCGTCGAGCGCCTCCTCGGGGCGCTCGCCCGGCATGAAGGCGCGGGTCGCACGCTTCACGATCGGGCTCTGGAGCGCGAAGCGGTTGAGGGTCGGGCTCTGGGCGGCGGCGAGGAGGAGGGAGCGTCCGATCGGCATGAGGGAATCAGTTCAGGCGGAGAGCAGCGGTGTGGTGTACGTGCGCGTTCAGGTCCGAGCGGCGATGCGCGCCTCAGCGAAGACGGGGGCCATGAGCCCCGCTTGCGACCGACCATGCGGGTCCTGATTGGCGCGGACGCGGTTCACCATCGTGAGCGCGGACTCGGTGCACGGCGGGAGCGCGGCATCGCTGGTACCGAGTGGGGTGACGCGTGCCCCCCACTTCACGAGGAGCGAGCAGTAGGTGAGGCCGCCCCCGAAGGCGGGCATGAGGAGCCAGCTTCCCGGCGCGACGCGCCCCTGCTCGAGCGCTTCGACCAATGCGACCGGTACCGTGGCCGCACTCATGTTCCCGTACTTCTGCACGGTGAGCATCACCTTCTCCATCGGGATCCCCGCATGCTTCGCGACGCCCTCGATGATGCGGAGGTTCGCCTGATGCGGGACGACGAGACCGATCTGGTCGGCGGTGACCCCATGATCGGCGAGGACCTTCGTCGAGGCGGCCGCCATCGCACCGACGGCTCGCTTGAAGATCACCTGGCCGTCAAAATCCCACAGCGTGTCGCCATAGGTGATCCCGTACCCGGAGTAGCCGCACCCGAAGCCACGCACTCGCAGGGTGGCGCGCGCTTCCGCATCGCAGCCGAGCACCGCGCCCAGCATTCCCTCTTCATTGTCGGAGGCCTGTAGCACGACGGCGGCGGAGCCGTCACCGAAGAGCACGGCGACGTTGCGATTGCTCCAGTCCATGTAGCGCGAGATCAGCTCGGTGCCGATCACGACCGCATTCCGCACGATCCCGGTGCGGATCATCGAGGTGGCAGTCGCGAGCCCGTAGCAGAAGCTGGTGCAGGCGGTGTTGAGATCGATCGAGGCCGCCTTGGTGGCGCCGAGGGCGAGCTGTACGCCAGAGGCGCTATTGGGGCAGAGCTCTTCGTTGCTGACACCGCCATAGATGATCAGGTCGACGTCAGCGGCATCGAGCCCCGCGCAGGCCAACGCACGCGACGCCGCGACGGTGGAGAGCTCGACCGCGGTCACATGGGAGACGCGGCGCTCCTTCATCCCCGTCCGCGAGGTGATCCACTCGTCGTTGGTGTCGAGGAAGGTGGAGAGATCCTCGTTGGTCAGGACGGCCGGGGGCATGCAAGCGCCCCAACCGGTAATCGAAGCGTAGGTCATGAGCTGAAGGCTGGAGGCTGAAGACTGAACGTGCGAGACAAATCAAGGGATGACCGCGGTGGCTTCGATCTCGACGACCGCCTCGGCTTCCATCAGCGCCGAGACCTCGACGGCGGTCATCGCGGGATAGTGTCGACCGATCACCTCACGATAGACCACCCCGATCGCCTTGGCGGCAGCGAGATAGGCGGCGCGATCGGTGAGATACCAGGTGAGTCGGACGAGATGCTCCGGGCGCGCGCCACCGGTCGCGAGGACGGTGACGATGTTCTCCAGCGCCTGACGTACCTGGGGGACGAGGCCGCCAGGGACGATGCGCTGCTGGGCATCCCAGCCGATCTGTCCAGCGACATAGAGCTGCCGCCCGGTGGCGACGACGCCATTGGAATAGCCGCGGGGCGCCGCCCATCCATCGGGCTGGAGGAGATGCAGGGTCATCGAGACTCCTTGAGGCGGAAGCGCTGGAGCTTTCCGGTGTCGGTCTTGGGAAGGGCGGTCGCGAAGGTGACGATCCGCGGATACTTATACGGTGCGATCGTCGACTTCACGAACTCTTGGATCTCAGCGGCGAGCGCGTCGCTCGGTGTCTGACCGGCGGCGAGGACGATCACCGCCTGCACCACCTGACCCCGCTCCTCGTCTGGCACGCCGATGACGGCGCACTCCGCGACCGCTGGGTGCTGCAACACGGCGGCCTCGACTTCGGGAGCGCCGATATTGTACCCCGACGAGATGATGAGATCGTCGGTACGCGCCTTGAAGAACACATAGCCGTCCGCGTCCATGTGCGCGGCATCACCGGTGAGGTTCCAGCCATCTTGCACATAGGCGCGCTGCCGTGGGTCGTCGAGGTAGCGGCAGCCGGTGGGTCCACGGACGGCGAGTCGCCCGACCGTTCCGGTGGGAACCCGCTGGAGCGCCTCATCGAGGATCGCGATCTCATAGCCGGGGACGGCGCGGCCGATCGCGCCGGGGCGCACGTCCGCGCCGGCCGCGGCGATGAAGATATGGATCAGCTCGGTCGCGCCGATCCCATCGAGCATCTCGATCCCCGTGACCCCGCGCCAGAGGGTGCGCGTGGCATCGGGCAACGCCTCACCGGCGGAGACGGAGCAGCGGAGCGATGGGATGGGGAAGCGCGTGGGATCCTTGCGGATCGCGAGCCCCATCAAGCGATAGAAGGTCGGGGCGGTGAAGCTCACCGTCGCGCGGGTCGCGGCGATCGCGTCGAGAAGGCTCTCCGGTGTCGCCTTCGGCAGGAGCACGGTGCTCGCGCGGGCGGCGAGCGGAAAGCAGAGCAGTCCGCCGAGCCCGAAGGTGAAGGCGAAGGGTGGGGTCCCGATGCAGCGATCATCAGGTCGCAGCCCGAGGACCTGCGCCGAGAAGCCATCGCACATCGCGAGCACATCCCGATGGAAGTGCATGCATCCCTTGGGGACGCCAGTGGTCCCCGAGGTGAAGGCGATCAGGCAGACGTCATCGCTCGCGGTGTCGCAGGGCGTGAAGGGTTGGCGGTGCTGCGCACTGCGCGCGGTGAGTCCGTCGGCGGCGTCGCTCCCCCAGTGATGGACCGGCACGCCGCGCTCGCGCGCCGCGTCCGTCAGTTCGCCGAGGAGGGAGGCATCACAGAGCGCCGCGGCACAGTTGGCACGCTCGAGGATCACCTTGAGTTCGGTCGCACGGAGGAGGGGCATCGTGGTGACCGCGACGAGCCCAGCCTTCATGACCGCGAGCCAGGCGGTCGCCATCCAGCGATCGTTGAAGCCGCGGAGGAGCACGCGATTTCCGGGCACGAGGCCGAGTTCACCGGTGAGCACGTGCGCGAGCGCATCGACATCGGCGGCGAGGGTCGCATAGGTGACTTCCTGCCATCCCCCCGCGCCATCGGGGACCACGAGTGCGACGCGATCCCCCGCACCCTCGGCGATCGCCTCATCGAGGAGCCGCGTCGCGCAGTTGAGCCGCGCGGGATAGTCGTAGGGTGCACGGCGGTGCAGCACCGGCCACTCCGCCATCGGCGGGAGCTGGGCACGCGCCCAGCCGTCGTGGTGTCCCGAAGGATGCATCATCGTCATCGCCCCTCCCGCGCCGCACGCAGGGTCTCGCGCCCGATCAGCAGGCGCTGCACCTCGCTCGCCCCTTCATAGATGCGAAGGGCGCGGACATCACGATAGAGCCGCTCGACCATCCGTCCCACGCGCACCCCCTCGCCGCCATGCAACTGCACCGCGCGATCGATGATCGTCTGCGCGAGCTCGGTCGCGCCGAGCTTCGCCATCGCGGCGACGCCGGTGGCCCGTCCCCCCTGCGCATCGCGCTGCCAGGCCGCGCGGTAGGTGAGGAGCGCCGCGGCGTCGAGGTCGGTCGCCATGTCGCCGAGGATCGCCTGCGCGAGGGGCTGGGCCGAGAGGGTCGCACCGAACATCGCACGCGCATCGGCGTGAGTGAGGGTCTCTTCCAAGGCACGCCGCGCGAATCCTACTGCGGCGGCGGCAACCGAGACGCGGAAGATATCGAGGGTGCGCATCGCGAGAGCGAACCCCTCGCCGGGCGCCCCGAGCCGGTGCGAATCAGCGATCACGCACCCATCGAAGGCGAGGCGCGCCAAGGGATGCGGTGACATCACATCGATTCGCTCGGCGACCCGGAGCCCGGGCGTGGTCGCCGGTACGAGGAAGCCGGTGATCCCCTTCGCGGGTGCGACCGCCGCGTCAGTGCGCGCGAAGACGCAGTAGAAATCGGCGATTCCCCCGTTGGAGATCCACATCTTCTCACCATCGAGTCGCCAGCCGCCGTCCGTGCGCGTGGCGCGCATGGCGAGTGCCGCGGCGTCCGAACCCGCGTCTGGCTCAGAGAGGGCGAAGGCGGCGATCGCCTCCCCACTCGCGACCTTCGGCAGCCACTCGGAACGGAGCGCCTCCGATCCGGCGAGGGCGAGGGCGCCGGCCCCGAGCCCTTGCATCGCGAAGGCGAAGTCGGCGAGCGCATGGTGCGCCGCGAGGGTCTCGCGGAGGATGCAGAGACTGCGCGACTCGATCGTCTCCTGCACACCGCCCCATGGCGCAGGGACGGCGTGGCGCAGGAACCCCGCGGCCCCGAGGGCGCGCACCCACTGCCGACAGGCCGCATCGACATCGGCCTCGGGGATCGCCTGCGTCGCGACCCAGCGGGCCGCCTCATCCGCGAGCGTCCGGTGACGGGACTCGAAGAAGGGCCAGTCGAGATGCGCGCGCGGTGAGGTCGGCATCTCAGTTCCCCTCGAAGACGGGACGGCGCTTGGCGACGAACGCCTCGTAGGCGCGATGGAAGTCTCGCGTCTCCATCAGACGAGCCTGCGCCTTCGCTTCGAGCTCGAGCGCCTCCTCGAGCCCCACGTTCCACTCCACCTGTAGCATCCGCTTCGTGACCGCATGGGCGGCATAGGGACCATCGGCGAGGGCGCGGGCCCGTTGCATCACCTCGTCCGACAGCGATTCCGGCGAGACGATCGCGTTGTAGAACCCCCAGCGCTCGCCCTCCTCCGCCGTCATCGCGCGTCCAGTGTAGAGCAGCTCCGAGGCGCGCCCGAGCCCGATGATCCGTGGGAGGAGGGCGCAGGCCCCCATGTCGCAGCCGGCGAGTCCGACTCGCGTGAAGAGGAATGCCGTGGTCGCGCGCGCCGTGGCGATCCGCAGATCCGAAGCCATCGCGAGAATCGCCCCCGCACCAGCCGCCACCCCATCCACCGCGGCGATGATCGGCTGGGGGCAGTCCCGCATCGCCTGCACGAGTGCCCCGGTCATCCGCGTGAACTCGAGCAACTTCGATGAGGTCATCCGCGTGAGCGGGCCGATGATCTCATGCACATCGCCACCGGAACAGAAGTTCCCACCGGCCCCGGTGAGGATCACCACGCGCACATCGCTCGCGGTCGTGAGGGCGCGGAAGGTGTCCCGCAGCTCGGCGTACGACTCGAAGGTGAGGGGATTCTTCCGCTCGGGGCGATTCAGCGTGATCGTCGCCACCCGTCCATCGGGGGTCGCGGACCAGGCGAAGTGTGTCGGGGTGAGTCCCGCCATCGGCTTCCGCGAATTCGTCATCCCTCAGCTCCCATCAGCGCGCGGGTCTCCCCCACGGCGGTCGTCGTCGGCAGGGTGAAGGAGAGGACCGCGGCCGCGACCTCATCTGCCGTCACGAGGCGCGGCTGCCCCGCATCGCGGAGGATCGCGGCCAACGCCTCCTGAGCGGAGAGTCCCGTCTTGGCCGTGAGCTTCTCGACCGCGCCATGCACCATCTCGGTATCGACATAGCCCGGACAGACGGCGTTCACGAGGACGCCCTTGGGTGCGCACTCCGCGGCGAGCGCCCGAGTGAACCCCACCTCAGCGTGCTTCGCTGCGGCATAGGCGGTGATGTACGGCGCACCACCGAGTCCCGCGATGCTCGCGACATTCACGATCCGCCCCCACCCACGCTCGAGCATCGCCGGCAGGAAGGCGTGCGCGGCGTGCACCGGGGCCATCAGATGCGTGTCGATCATCCGCTGGAAGAGCGCGGCATCGGTGCGGAGGAATGGGGCGGTCTCCGCCGTCCCCGCATTGTTGATCACGATGTCGACCGGGGCGATCGCCATCGCCTCGGCGCAGGCGCGTCGAAGCGCGGCGGCATCGAGGATGTCGGCCTGCACCACGCGCACCCGCGACCCGAGGGCGGCGAGCTCGCGGACGAAGGCGTCGGCGCTCGCGGGGGTGCGGACGCAGAGGGTCAGGTCAGCGCCCGCCTGCACGAGATGCCGTGCGATCGCCGCGCCGATCCCGCGGTTGGCGCCGGTGATGAAGGCGTGGCGTCCACGCAGGGGGGTCATGTGAGCTCTCCGGTGGGTGGGGCCCCCTCGGCGGCGGCGCGTGCCGCACGTTCGCGTGCGATGAGACGATCGAGTTGGGCCTGTCCTGCGAGGTAGGGCTTCGGCCAGAGGGCCTCGGTGCCGGGATAGTCGAGCCGCGCCGCCTCGAGCAGCGTCCACGCCGGATTCGCGAGGTGCGGCCGCCCGATCGCCACGAGATCGGCACGACCTGCGGCGATGATCCCGTTGGCTTGGTCGGCATCGGTGATCGCCCCGACGGCGATCGTCGCGATCCCCGCCTCCTGGCGCACGCGATCGGCGAACGGCGTCTGCCACATCCGACCGAAGACGGGACGTTCTCCCTTCACCACCTGACCGGCGGAGACGTCGATCACATCAGCGCCGGCCGCCTTGAAGGCGCGCGCGATGGCGACGGCATCATCAGGAGTGTTGCCACCGTCCATCCAATCATGGGCCGAGATGCGCACCGACATCGGTCGATCGGCGGGCCACGCGGCGCGCATCGCGGTGAAGACCTCGAGCGGGAAGCGCAGGCGGTGCTCTAGCGAACCGCCGAAGTCGTCCGTGCGCCGATTCGTGAGCGGAGAGAGGAAGGCGGAGAGGAGATAGCCATGCGCCGCATGGAGCTCGAGCCAATCGAAGCCGGCGGCGGCCCCGAGGCGCGTGCTCGCCACGAAGGCCTCGCGCACCTGCTCCATCTCCGCGCGCGTCATCTCGCGTGCGGTCTGCGAGATCCCCTTGAGGTACTGTGTCTCCGACGGCGCGATCAGCGGCCATCCTCCTTCCGGCAGGGGCTGATCGATTCCCTCCCACATCTTCTTGGTCGCCCCCTTGGCGCCGGCGTGGCCAAGCTGGAGCCCGATCTTCGCCGCGCTGTGCTGGTGCACAAAGTCGACGATCCGCGCCCATGCGGTCTGGTGCTGCGCATTCCAGAGGCCAGGGCACCAGGGCGTGATGCGTGCCTCGGGGGCGACACAGGTCATCTCCGTCATCACGAGCCCGGCCCCACCCGTCGCACGCGCGCCGAGGTGCACGAGATGCCAGTCGCTTGGCGTCCCATCCTCGTGCGCGGAGTACTGCGCCATCGGCGAGACGACGACGCGATTCGCCAGGGTCACCCCGCGCGCGGTGAAGGGGGTGAGGACCGGTGGGACGGGGCGCGCCTCGGGGGCGAGGGTGAGCCCCGTTCGCGAGGCGAACCAGCGCTCAAAATCAGCCACATACGCGGCATCACGCTCGCGGAGATTCTCGTGCGAGATGCGCTGCGAGCGGGTGAGCAGAGAATAGGCGAACTGCTCGGGAGCGAGGGTCGCATAGCGATCCACGTGCTCGAACCACTCGGTCGAGTTGCGCGCCGCATTCTGCAACTTGAGCACCTCGACCGATCGCTCCTGCTGGTAGCGCGCGAGGGCGCCAGCGAGATCGTCAGAGGCGGCGGCGATCATCGCGTCAAGCGCGATCGCATCCTCCAGCGCGAGCTTGGTCCCCGACCCGATCGAGAAGTGCGCGGTGTGGGCCGCGTCGCCGAGGAGGATGACGGGGACCTGGCGCGCGCCATCGGCGATCCAGTGCACCCAGGAGCCGCAGGTCAGGCGCGGGAAGCGAATCCACTGCGCCGAGCCCTGAAGATGCGCGGCGTTGGACATCAGCGGCGCCCCATCGAGTCGATGCGCGAAGAGGCGTTCGCAGAAGGCGCGACTCTCGGCGTCGGACATCTGGCCGAGGCCGGCGCGCTCCCACGTCGCTTCTTGCGTCTCGACGATGAAGGTGCTCATCTCCTCGTCGAACTGATACGCGTGCGCCTGGAACCAACCGTGCGGGGTCTCGACGAAGTCGAAGGTGAAGGCGTCGAAGGTCCGCGGCGTGCCCAGCCAGGTGTAGCGGCAGTGGCGGAGGTCGATCTCGGGACGGAAGGTCGCGGCGTAGCGATCGCGCAGCCTGCCGTTCACGCCATCGGCGGCGATCACAAGATCGAATCGCTCGCGGCTCACCCGATCGTCGAGCGCATCGGGGACCGGCGTCTCGAAGCGGAGGGTCACCCCGAGGGCGATGCAGCGCTGCTGCAGGATCTGGAGGAGGCGCTTGCGTCCGATCCCGCTGAAGCCATGGCCACCGGAGCGGTGGGTGCGGCCACCGATGTGGACCGCGATGTCGTCCCAACGGTGCAGGGCGGCCCCGATCGCCGTCCCGCTCTCGGGATCGGCGGCGCGGAGGTTGGCGACGGTCTGGTCGGAGAGGACGACGCCCCAGCCGAAGGTGTCGTCGGGGCGATTCCGCTCCTCGACCACCACCTCGGCCTTCGGGTGCCGCCGCTTGAGGAGGAGCGCCGCATAGAGCCCTCCCGGTCCTCCTCCGACCACCAGCACGCGCACGCAGTCCCCTCCGGGGTTGGCGACGGGGGGACGCTACCCCCGAACACGGGAAGTATCAAGGAAGTGGGCTCCCTAGGGAACCACCTGTCTAGGACAGACCGTCTACGGGGATCAGCGGGTTATCTCGGTGATATATTTATGGATGCGAAAGTCCGGAGGGCGGTCCGGGGGCAGCGGCGAAGGTAGAGACCGTCCGGCTACTGGGGGCGCCAAGAAGCGCCGCCGTGGGCGGGGGGGTGGAGGGGGTGGGGGCGGCGCCAAGCGGCAGCCGACCCTGACCTCGCTTCCCACCGGTCGCGCCGCGTATGTGGAGACCCGTCGGTGGCTCCTCGATCAGCATGGGCCCGTCTGCGCGTATTGCGATCGGTCCGTGGCCGAGCGGTCGATCACATTGGATCATGTCACGCCGCGAAAGGGACTCACCGCCTACGATCGGCGGGACAACCTCGTCCTGAGCTGCAGGACCTGCAATGCGCAGAAGGCGGACAAGCCGATTCTGGTCTTCCTCTTGGCGAGTCGGGCCCGCGTGGTCGCGATGTACAAGTACGGCCAGCATCTGAGCCATCAGTTGGTGGAGATGGTGAAGGACCTCCTCCCTGAGCATGAGCGGCCGGCCTTGCCGTCGCGGGCGCAGGCGGGTGGGAAGCGGCGCAGGAGCGCGCGCGAACTGTTCGGCGCGGACGATGGTCCCTCGCCCTATCTCGACGACTAAGTCGACTGGTTTCACCATGAGGAACGAACTGCAGTCGCTGCCCACGCCGAGTCTACTCGTCGATGGCGCACGCGTCGAACGGAACGTGCATCGGATGGCGACGCGCATCAGCGCGCTCGGGGCGCGACTCCGCCCGCATGTGAAGACGCACAAGGCGATCGAGGTCGGTCGGATGCAGGCGAAGGCGGGGATGCACGGGATCACCGTCTCCACCCTCGCTGAGGCGCGCGCCTTCGCAGCGCATGGGTTCGACGACATCACCTACGGGGTGCCGATCGAACCGGGGAAGTACGCGGCGGTCGCGGCGATGAACGCCGCTGGAACCCGGCTCGCGGTCCTCACGGATGATGTCGATGTCCCCGCCGCGCTCGCAGTGGCAGCACAGGCGGCCGGCACGACAATCGATGTCTACCTGAAGGTCGACTGCGGGTATGGTCGCGCGGGGGTCGATCCTGAGGGACCCGCGCTGATCGAGCTCGCGCGGCGGATCGGCGACCAGTCGTCTCTTCGCTTCGCAGGGATCCTCACGCATGCGGGGCACTCGTATCAGGCACGTGGTCAGGCGGCGATCCTGACGTACGCACGCGCCGAGCGGGCGGTGATGGTGGCGGCAGCCGCGCGCCTCGCCGACGCGGGGATCGCCGTCCCGACGGTGAGCATCGGGTCGACCCCGACCGCGTCCCATGTGGATGATCTCACGGGCGTCCATGAGGTGCGCACGGGGAACTATGCCTTCTACGATCTGATGCAGGTCGCGATCGGTTCCTGCACCGCAGATGATGTGGCGCTCTCGGTCCTCGCGGCGGTGGTCCATCGCGACCTCGCGCGTGGGACGATTCTCCTCGATGCGGGATCGATCGCGATGAGCAAGGATGCCGGGATCGCCGATCCTGATGGGGTGACGCAGTTCGGGCGTCTGGTGACGCTCGAGGGCGAAAATCTCGGACTGCGGGTGACGGCACTCTCGCAGGAGCATGGGTGGGTGACGGTCCACGACCGGGCGCTCCTCGAGCGACTGCCGGTCGGTGCGCGGGTGCGGATCCTCGCCAATCATTCCTGTCTGACGGCGGCGCAGCATGCGCACTATGAGGTCTGTGATGGGACGCGGGTCGTCGACCGGTGGGTGAACCATCGCGGGTGGTGAGCGGGTACCGGTGAACATTTCGGGGCCCATGCTCGTAAAGAAGGCTGTGACCTTCCTCCGATCCGTTCGACTCGTTGCCGCGCTGGCGTGGCTCCTCGTGCCGTCAGGCCGCGTGCTCGCGCAGGAGGTGATCACCTCGACGCCGACCGCGCGTGCCGTCCGCACCACGACACCGATCACCCTCGACGGGCATGACCGGGAATCGGTCTGGCGCACCGCCCCCGTCACCGACGACTTCAAGCAGTTCGTCCCGGTCGAGGCCGGCCCCGCGCGCTTCCGGACCGCCTTCCAGGTGGCCTACGACGACCGGACGGTCTACGTCTTCCTCCGGATGTACGACCCGCGCCCCGATTCGCTCGTCTCCCTCTTGAGCCGCCGCGATGTGCGTACGCCATCGGAGTGGATCAAAGTCGTGATTGACGGCTTCCACGACCGTCGGAGCGGGATGCAATTCATGGTGAATCCCGCCGGGGTGAAGCGTGATGCCAACATCTCCAACGATGTGCAGGAGGACGGCTCCTGGGACAGCGTCTGGGATGTGGCGGTGCAGGTCGATTCGCTTGGCTGGACCGCCGAGTACGCGATCCCCTTCAGTCAGTTGCGCTACACGCCGGCGGAGGAGCTGGTCTTCGGCTTCGGGATCTGGCGCGATGTGGCACGCTACGGTGAGCGCGATGCCTGGCCCACCTATCGCGGGTCGATGCAGACCTTCGCCTCGCAGCTCGGGGACCTCGTCGGGATCACCGGGGTGGGGAGCGCACGACGCATCGAGGTGATGCCGTATGCGGTGACCAAGAACATCACCGAGCCGCAAGTCGGTGGCGGGTGGCGACATCCGCAGCAGCAGACGGTGGGACTCGATCTCAAGGCAGGGCTGGGCCCGAATGTCACCCTCGATGCGACGATCAACCCCGACTTCGGCCAGGTCGAGGCCGACCCTGCCGTGATCAATCTCTCGGCCTTCGAGATCCGCTTCGAGGAGCGGCGACCCTTCTTCTTGGAGGGGGGCAGCCTCTTCCGGTGCGGGGGGCCCTGCGAGGGGATCTTCTATACCCGTCGACTCGGTCGCACCCCGCAGCTGCGCCGGAGCGTCCGTGATCCCGTCTTCAGTCGCATCGAGGGGGCCGCGAAGATCACAGGGCGGTTGGAAAGTGGGGCGCAGTTCGGTCTCGTCGCGGTCTCCAGCGCCCAGGAGGTCGGCGAGGATGGACGCACCATCGAGCCACGGACCGCCACGCTCGTCGGTCGCTTCGTGCAGGACTTCCGGGAGGGGCGCTCGCAGATCGGGACGATGGTCACCTCGATGATCCGCGATCTCGATGACGACACCGAGCCCTTCCTCCGTCGGGATGCATCGACGCTGCTGTTGCAGGGCTATCATCGGTTCGCCGAGCGCTGGGAGATCTCGGGGTATACGGGTCGAAGTGTGGCCCGCGGGAGCGAGGCGGCGATGCGGCGCACGCAACTCACGAGCGTGCACTACGCCCAGCGCCCTGGCAACGAGTTCACCTACGACTCCACGCGGACGCTGATGGACGGTGGGGTCCATTCGCTGTCGCTGCGGCGCTATGCGGGGCGGGTCCGGTGGGAGACGATCACGCGGTACGCCGAGCCGGGGACGGAGCTCAATGACCTCGGTTTCGTCACCTTGGTGAACGATGCGATGGTGCGGAACCAGCTCTCGTTCGCCTCGGTGCAGCCGTCGTCATGGTATCGGCGAGGGAACCTGAACGTGAACGCGGAGCAGCACTGGACGACGGGTGGCCTCCCGACCGGATCGTCCGTCGCACTCTTCGGGCGGGCGGAACTCCTCAACTTCTGGGGGGTCGAGCTCTACTACACCACCTGGAATCTCGGGGCGACGCGGTGCATCACCTGCGCCCGGGGTGGACCGGCGCTGCGGATGTCACCGAGCCAGCTCATCTCCTTCGAGTTCGAGGGCGACCTGCGGCGTCCACTCCAGCCGACGCTCGATGTGGAGTTCGTGAAGGGGGATGATGATCGCTCCTGGCGCTCCGCGGCGCAGGTCGGCCTGATCGGACGGATCGGGACCCGCACCTCGATCGAGGTGGGCACGGGGTACGAGCGGAAGGTGGATGACTCCCAGCACTTCGCCAACTATGGCAATGTCCTGAGCGACACGACGCACTACACCGTGGCACGACTGGCGCAGTCGACCCTCGCCCTTACGACGCGGTTCAACGTCACCCTCACCCCGACGGTGAGTCTGCAGGTGTACGCCCAGCCCTTCATCTCATCGGGGGAGTTCACCGACCGTCGGGAGATCGTGGCCCCGGATGCCCCGCGCTATGCGGACCGCTTCCGGCCCTATGGGGGTATCGCTGGCCCGGTCGGTGCCTTCACGAGCCGGCAGTTCAACTCGAACGTCGTGCTCCGGTGGGAGTACCGGCTCGGGTCGCAGCTCTTCTTGGTCTGGCAGCAGGGGCGTGGGGATGGGAGCGCGCCCGGGCCCTTCGCCCC
>CAXRBM010000201.1:0-5827 GCA_964228675.1 Gemmatimonadaceae bacterium | reverse complement strand
CAAGACGCCCGGCCCGGCCTCCACCCCGGCGAGGGGGAGGCCAAGGCCGAAGCCGGCGGCGAGGGCGATGAGGACCTGGAGGGTGAGCGACATCTCCAGAAAGATGGCGCCTCGGGCGCGGCTCGGATACATATCGGGGATACCGTTCCGACCCCCTTTCGCCCTGTACCCGGCCATGCGCGCACTCGTCGCCCTCTCCGCCCTCCTCCTCACCGCCGCCCCCCTCGCTGCGCAGCAGGCCCCCGCGCAGCCGACCGGGCCCCGCGCCAGCACCACCGATCCCCGCGCCTCGCTCAAGGCGGGCTACCTCGATGCTGGCATCGCGATCCGGAACATGGAGCTCGTCTCCGCCACCCCGCGCTCCGCCTCCTTCACCAACTCGGCGAACCTCGGCGACTTCGGCTTCGTGAACGCCGATCTCGCCTTCCAGAAGGACTACGTCTTCCAGGGCGGCTACTACGGCGTCCAGATCTGGGACGTCGCCAACCCCAAGGCACCAAAGGTCGTGACCGCGATGGCCTGCCCCGGCGGGCAGGGCGACGTCTCGGTGCATGGCAACCTGATGTTCATGTCGGTCGAGGAGACCCGCGGGCGCATCGATTGCGGGACGCAGGGCGCGCGCGACTCGGTCAGCGCCGAGCGTTTCCGTGGCGTCCGCATCTTCGACATCAGCGACATCTCCAAGCCGGTGCAGGTCGCTGCAGTGCAGACCTGCCGCGGCTCGCACACACACACCCTCTTGGTGAGCCCGCGTGACAAGCAGCACGTGTACGTCTACGTCTCGGGGACGAGCCCCTCGCGTTCCCCCTCGGAGCTCGCCGGCTGCGATCCCCGCCCCGACGCCCCCGGGTCAGCCTACTTCCGCATCGACGTGATCAAGGTTCCACTCGCGAATCCGTCGCAGGCCAAGATCGTGAACTCGCCGCGAGTCTTCGCGGATGCGGCAGGGAACATCGCGGGGCTCTGGAAGGGCGGAAAGCTGAACGCGACGGCGCAGGAGACGGCCGAGACCGATCAGTGCCACGACATCACCATCTACGCCGAGCTCGATCTCGCCGCCGGCGCCTGCTCGGGGAACGGCATCCTCCTCGATATCAAGGATCCCGCCAACCCGAAGCGCATCGGCGAGGTGAGCGATCCGAACTTCGCCTACTGGCACTCGGCGACCTTCAACAATGATGGCTCGACCGTGCTCTTCACCGACGAGTGGGGCGGAGGCGTCTCGCCGCGTTGCCGCGCGACCGACAACCTCCTCTGGGGCGGCAACGCCTACTACCGGCTCGACCTCAAGACCAAGCAGCTGACCCCCGCCGGCTACTTCAAGCTCCCGGCGGCGCAGGGCGCGCAAGAGAACTGCGTCGCGCACAACGGCTCGCTCGTCCCCGTCCCCGGGCGCGATCTCTTCGTCCAGTCTTGGTATCAGGGTGGGATCTCGGTGACCGACTTCACCGATCCGGACAACGTCCGTGAGATCGCCTACTTCGATCGTGGGCCGCTCAATGGCGAGCGCCTCATTCTCTCGGGCCAGTGGTCGACGTACTGGTACAACGGCCGCATCTACGGCTCCGAGATCGCGCGCGGACTCGACATCCTCGAGCTCACGCCGAGCGGGGAGCTCACGCAGAACGAGATCGACGCGGCGAAGCTCGCGCGCGTCGAGACCTTCAATCCGCAGGACCAGCGTAAGGTGACCTGGCCTGCCGCCTTCCCGGTGGCGAAGGCCTACGTCGATCAGCTCACGCGGTGGGGCGGGATGTCGGCGGCGCGTCTCGAGGCCGTGACCAAGCAGCTCGCCGAGGCGGAGGTTGCCTCGGGCGCCGCGCGTCGCATGCAGCTCACCACCCTCGCAAAGGCGCTCGAGCAGGATGCGCGTACCGCCACAGACGCCAAGCGTGTGAAGGCGCTCGCCGACGTGGTGGGCAAGCTCGCCGCCGCGCGCTGATCCTTCCCAGACGACCAACACGAGAGCGCGACGATGTCGATCAAGTCCGGTAGCCAGATGATCGCGGAGGCGAAGACCCGAATCCGCGAGGTGAGCGTGCCGCAGGTGCAGCAGTTGATCGCCGGGGCCGATGCCCCGGTGGTCCTCGACTGCCGTGAGCCGAATGAGACGAACCTCGGGCGGATCCCCGGCGCGGTGGTGATCCCGCGCGGCACGCTCGAGACGAAGATCGAGGCGGTGGTCCCGCGCGATCGGGCGCTCGTCATCTACTGCGCCGGTGGCAACCGCTCGGCGCTCGCCGCGGACACGCTCCAGCAGATGGGGTATACCAACGTCGCCTCGATGGCGGGCGGGTGGGGCGCGTGGGTGGCCGCGGGCGGCGCGGTCGAGGGGTGAGGTGACCGGGGCGACGACCCATCCCTTCGTCGCCCGTGTGTCGCGTGCACTCGAGGCGCGCGAGGCCCGGCGCGCCGAACGAGACGAACCGTATGGTGAGGCGGCGGTCGCGGTGATCCTGCGACCGTCCGCTGTGTCAGGCGCCGAGCTCCTGCTCATCCGGCGCGCCGAACGCGAAGGGGATCCCTGGAGTGGACAGATCGGATTGCCCGGCGGGCGGATCGATCGCACCGATCCCTCGCTCGAGGCGACCGCGATCCGCGAGACCCACGAGGAGGTCGGGATCGATCTCGCGCGGGCGGGCGAGATCCTCGGTGCGCTCGATGAGCTCCGTCCACGTACCCCGCATCTCCCGCCGATCATCGTGCGCCCCTATGTCGCGGTGGTGCATGAGGCGGTCGATCTCCGACCGAATCGCGAGGTGGCTGAGGCGCGGTGGGTCTCGCTCGACGCGCTGCTCGCGCCGTCGGCTCGCGTTCGCACCGAGGTGTCCGTCCGCGGGATGACCTTTCACGTCGAGGCCTTTCAGCATGAGGCGTTCATCGTGTGGGGGATGACGGAGCGGATCCTCACCGGCTTCGCGGAGTTGCTCACCCCATGAACGTTCCCACCTCCATGCCGCCGGCGCTCACGAATCGCGTCGCCCCACGTGACCTCTGGCGTGCCCTTGGGATCACCCTCGCACTCTTCGCTCTCGCCTGGGTCGTCGATCGCGAGGTCTATCAGCGGGTCTCCCTGCCCACGGTGTACGACAAGGATTGGGGCCGCCTCCTCCGCATCGTTGGCTTCCTCCCCACCTGGATCGCGCTCGCCGTGGGGATCGCGCTCGCCGAAGGCACCGAGCTCGTCGCCCGCCCGCGTGCGCGCCGACGCGGGTGGCTCCTCTTCTGGGGTGCCGCCGGTTCGGGGATCGCCGCCGAGCTCCTCAAGCTCACGCTCCGCCGCGAGCGTCCCGGTCCGCACGATGGGCTCCACGTCTTCCGTGACGTCGCGGAGCGCACCTTCAGCTCAGCCGGGCTCGCGCTGCCGAGCTCGCACACCATGGTCGCCTTCGGTGGCGCCGCGATGCTCGCCCGACTCTATCCGCGCGCCCGCTGGGTGGTGTACACCCTCGCCGCCGGTTGCGGGATCAGTCGCGTCCTCCATCGCGCGCACTTCCTGAGTGATGTGGTGCTCGCGGCCGGCGCCGGGTGGCTCGTCGCGGCACTCATCGCCAAGCGATGGGGCAGCACGGCGTGACCGCCAAGGCGAAGTCCACGGGCAAGCGGCGTCCGCTCACGCGCCAAGCCGAGGACTACCTCAAGGCGATCTACGCGCTGGAACTCGGCGGGATGCCCGCTGGGACCAACGACATCGCAAGTCGACTCGGGATCGCGGCGCCGAGCGTGAGTGGGATGCTCCGACGGATGTCACGCCTCGGCCTGGTGAGTGTCCAGCGCTACAAGGGCGCGCGACTTACCGCGGCGGGGCGCCGCGCCGCCCTCGCCCTCGTGCGCCGGCACCGGATCATCGAGACCTATCTGGTGGAACGGCTCGACTTCGAGGGGGAGGCCGTCCATGCGGAGGCCGAGCGGCTCGAGCACGCGGCGAGTGAGGCCCTGATCGCCAAGATGGCGAAGGCGCTCGGCGACCCCGCGCACGACCCACATGGGGCGCCGATCCCGAGGGCACGTCTCGGGAACCGCTGACCCCCACTTCGGCATTCATGACGGGTAGCCGAATAGGCACACACCGTCACCTCTTTGCTGGAGTCTGTCCGTCATGAAGCGTTGGATGCTCGCCCTCGTCGCGATCCCGGCCCTCACCGCCGCCGTCATCGCCCCCAAGCAGTACGTGCGCGATCAGGCGCATTCGCAGCTCAACTTCGTCGCCGAGTCGCGCATGCTCGACGCGCACGGGACCTTCGACAAGTGGGACGCGGAGATCTCCCTCGATCCGGCCAACTGGGGCGCTTCCTCGGTCATCATCACGATCGACACGCGCACGATCAACACCCGCATCGAGCGGCGTGATGCGCACCTCAAGAGCCCGGACTTCTTCGCTGCCGACTCGTTCCCGACCGCGACCTTCAAGTCGACGATCGTGAACAAGACCGGCGAGGATCGCCTCAACATCACCGGCGACCTCACGATCCGCGGCAAGACCCAGCGCGTCACCCTGCCGACCCGCCTCGTCTTCTTCGACGCCGCCCGCAGCGTCGGCCGCGTGAAGGGCGAGACGACGATCAACCGCAAGGACTTCGGGATCGCCTTCGACTCGAACCTGAACCCGATCAGCGACGAGGTGAAGATCCAGTTCGACGTCGCCTTCACCGAGAAGAAGTAAGGCGAGCGCCGGCACGACGCAGCGCATCCCCCCCATGCGCGCGCGGATCCGTTGGTGGTGCACCCTGACCGGGGCCGTGATCCTCACGGCCCCGGTTCTGTGCGTCCAGGGGCAGGGGATGCGCCCCATCGCGATCGACGAACGACTCGCCGCGGCGTCGGGACTCGCCATCGGTGACTCGGTCCGGCTCGCTCCGATGGCGAGCGCGCCGTCGAGCCAGTGGGTGCGGATCGGGGCGATCACCCGCCGCAGCGCCGACCCGAGTGAGATCGCCCGCAGCGAGTATCGCGTGCGCCTGCATCTCGATCAGCTACAGAGCCTCACCGGGGTCGGGGACCGTATCGGACGCTTCGCGGTGCGGACGCAAGAGAGCGCCGGCGCACCACACGGCGCATCGGGCATAGCGGCCGGTCCTGACTCGGTCAGCGCCGCCATCAACGCGATGGCCTTCGGCTTCCGCGCCTATCCCGCCGCCGAGGTCGCCATCGAGACCTCCGCGACCTTTCGTGTGGTGAATCGCTTCCATCGCGCCATCGGGATCATCACACTCGTCGCGAGCGCGATCTTCCTCCTCTGCATCACCCTGCTCAAGGTGGACGAGCGCCGCCGCGAGGTCGGGGCGCTCCGACTCCTCGGCCTCTCCCGGGCGACCGTCGTCCGCTCGGTGATGCTCGAGGCCTCGCTCATCGCGCTGCTGGGGAGCGCGCTCGGCGCCGGCTTCGGCGCCGCCGCCTCGGCGATCGTGAACTGGTACTACCAAGGGGTCTATGCGACCCCGCTCAAGTTCGCGCTCGTGACCCCGGAGATCGTCGCGATCGCCGTCACCCTCTCGCTCCTCCTCGGGATCGTGAGCGGCTATCTCGCGGCGCAGCGCCTCGTGCGCACCGCGCCGCTGGAGTTGGTCGGCCGATGATCGCCCGGCTGGCCCTCGCCTCCCTCACCCGCCGACGCGGTCGCACCGCGCTCACCATCGCTGGCGTCGCCGTCGCCACCGCGATGCTCCTCGACATGGTGATGCTCGGTTCGGGGATGCGCGAGAGCTTTCGCGGCTTCATCGAGCAACAGGGATTCCAACTCCGCCTCACCCCGCGCGGGACGATGCCCTTCGACTCCGAGGCGACCGTCGGTGGGGCGCAGGCGCTCGTCGCGCGGATCGCCGAGGAT
>CAXRBM010000200.1:0-4353 GCA_964228675.1 Gemmatimonadaceae bacterium | reverse complement strand
ATCTACGAGGGGGTGGAGCTCGAGGACGATGTGTTCTGTGGTCCGTCGATGGTGTTCACGAATGTCGTGAATCCGCGGAGCCATGTGAGTCGCAAGCATGAGTACAAGCGCACCCTGGTCAAGCGTGGGGCGAGCATCGGGGCTAATGCCACGGTGGTCTGCGGCGCGACGCTGGGCGAGTACTGCTTCATCGGGGCCGGTGCGGTCGTGACGAAGGATGTGCTCTCCTACGCGCTGATGGCGGGGGTACCGGCGCGTCGGATCGGCTGGATCTGTCAGTGCGGGGAGAAGCTGGAGAGGAACGCTGCGGGGGGCGCGGCGTGGCGCTGTCCGGTCTGTCGGGCGGACTATGCGGCGGTGGGGGAGGGGATCACCCCCGTGGCGCCTGGGGCAGGGGCCTGATGTCGGCCTCGCCCACGGCGTTCCGGGTCGCCCTGGTCGGGTGTGGGCGGATCAGCGCGAATCACATCGAGGCGATCGCCAAGATCGACGGCCTCACCCTCACGGCGGTCTGCGACACCGATCCGGCGCGCGCACGAGCCGCGGGCGAGCGGTCGAGAGTACCCTGGTATTCCGACTACGCCAAAATGCTCGCCGAGGCGCCGATCGATCTGGTGACCGTCGCGACGCCGTCGGGGCTGCATCCGGAGCATGGGATCCTTGCGGCGCGCGCGGGGAAGCATGTGATCAGCGAGAAGCCGATGGCCATCTCGCTCGAGGGGGCGGATGCCTTGATGCGCGCCTGTGAGGAGGCGGGGGTCAAGCTCTTCGTGGTGAAGCAGAATCGGCTGAACGCCACTATTCAGCTCCTGCGGCGTGCGGTGGAGAAGGGGCGGTTCGGCAAGCTCTACATGGGGAACGCCACCGTGCGGTGGGCCCGGCCGCAGGAGTACTACGACCAGGCGCCCTGGCGTGGGACCTGGGCGCTCGACGGCGGCGCCTTCATGAACCAAGCCTCGCACTACGTGGATCTCATGCAGTGGATGATGGGACCGGTGCGCAGTGTGATGGCGAAGACCGCCACGATGGCGCGGAAGATCGAGGCGGAGGACACAGGGGCGGCGATCGTGACCTTCGAGAGCGGGGCGATCGGCGTCATGGAGGTCACCATGCTGACCTATCCCAAGAACCTCGAAGGGTCGTTCACCCTCCTTGGGGAGAAGGGGACGGTCCGGATCGGTGGGACGGCGGTGAACCGGATCGACCACTGGGAGTTCGCCGACTACGACGACGATGACCGGCTGGTGGAGACGGCGAACACCGCCCCGCCTTCGGTCTACGGCTTCGGGCATGCGCCGTACTACCGGAACGTCCTTCGGGCCCTGCGTGGGGAGACGACGCCGGATACCGATGGGCCCGCCGGCCGGAAGTCGCTGGAGCTCATCTTGGGGATCTATGAATCGGCCCGGACGGGGCGTGAGGTCACCCTCCCGATTCGTTGACGGAGGGGTGGCAGGGCGGCGATATTCAACTGCTTGGCATCATTGCACTTCCGTCGCCTTTTCCCTCTGCTGAGATCCTGCCGCTCATGGCCGTCCCTCTTCTTGATCTGAAGGCGCAGCACGCGACGATCCGGGACGAGGTCCTCCCGGGCCTCATCACGCTCATCGACGATCAAGCCTTCATCCTCGGCGCCCCGGTGGGCGCGCTCGAGTGCGAGGTCGCGGGGCTCTCCCAGACCCGGTATGCGGTAGGGTGCGCGAATGGGACCGACGCGATCCTGATCGCGCTCCGTGCCCTCGATATCGGGCGCGGGGACGAGGTCATCACATCGCCCTTCACCTTCTTCGCGACGGCGGGCACGATCCACAACGTCGGGGCGACCCCGGTCTTCGTGGACATCGATCCCAAGACCTACAACATCCGTCCCGACCTCGCGGCGGCGGCGGTGACGGCGAAGACCAAGGCGGTGATCCCCGTCGACCTCTTCGGGCAGATGGCGGCGATCGAGGCGATCCGACGGTTGCTCCCGACCATGCCGATCATCGAGGATGCGGCGCAGAGCATCGGCGCGCGCCGGAAGATCGACGGCGAGTGGGTGATGGCGGGGCAGGCCGCGACCATCGGGACCTTCTCCTTCTTCCCCTCCAAGAACCTTGGCGGCTACGGGGACGGCGGGATGATCGTCACGCAGGACGAGGCGATCTTCAAGCGGTTGCAGCGGCTGCGCACGCATGGGTCGGTGCAGACCTACTTCCACGAGGAGGTGGGGTACAACTCGCGCCTCGATGCGTTGCAGGCGCTGGTACTGAGTGCCAAGCTCCCGCATCTCGCGGCGTGGAGCGCCAAGCGCCGAGAGAACGCCGCGTTCTACACGCAGGCCTTCGCCGATATCGCGGAGATCGTCCCGCCGTTCATCGATCCCGCCAACGAATCGATCTTCAACCAGTACACCATCCGCGTCGCGCGGCGCGACGAGCTCAAGACGCATCTCGCGGCGAAGGGGATCGGCCACTCGGTCTACTATCCGCTCCCGCTCCATCTGCAGCCCTGCTTCGCCTACCTCGGGTACCGTGAGGGGAGCTGCCCCGAGGCGGAGCAGGCGGCGAAGGAAGTCGTGTCGCTCCCGGTCTTCCCGGAGCTCACGGGGGCGCAGCGCGACGAGGTGGTCGCGGCGGTCCGCGGGTTCTTCGGGAAGTAAGGCGAGGCGCCCCACCGCATGTCCGCGCAGCAGACCC
Organism: Gemmatimonadaceae bacterium; assembly: GCA_964228675.1. Lineage (GTDB taxonomy): Bacteria > Gemmatimonadota > Gemmatimonadetes > Gemmatimonadales > Gemmatimonadaceae > Pseudogemmatithrix. The sequence continues at coordinate 1,675 of CAXRBM010000200.1, read as the reverse complement.
TCCTCTCCCGCATCGGCGATCGCTCGGCGGTCTCCGCCGTGATCGGATTGGGGTACGTGGGGCTCCCGCTGGCGATGGAGCTCTGCGAGACCGGGTTCACGGTCGTCGGCTTCGATGTGAGCGAACGCGTCTGTGCGCTCCTCATGCGAGGCGAGTCGCACATCCAGGATGTGCCGGCGGCGCAGGTGGCCAAGCACGTGGCGTCGGGGAAGTTCCTCGCGACCACTGACGCCACGCGGCTCGCGGCCACGGACACGATTTCGATCGCCGTCCCGACCCCGCTCGCCAAGACCCGCGACCCCGACATGTCGTACGTGGTCGCTGCGGCGGAGACGGTGAGTGCGCAGGCGCGGGCCGGGATGCTGATCGTCTTGGAGAGCACCACCTACCCGGGGACGACGCGCGAGCTGTTGCAGCCGCGGCTCGAGGCGCGCGGGCTCGCGATCGGGCGCGATATCTTCCTTGCCTTCAGCCCCGAGCGGGTCGATCCGGGGAACCCGGTCTACCACACCAAGAACACGCCGAAGGTCGTTGGCGGGATCACGCCGGCCTGCACCGAGGTCGCGACCGCCTTCTACGCCTCGACGATCGATACCGTGGTCCCGGTGTCGTCCCCGGAGGCCGCGGAACTGGTGAAGCTCCTCGAGAACACCTTCCGTTCGGTGAACATCGGGCTCGTCAACGAGATGGCGATCGTCTGTGATCGGCTCGGTGTCGACATCTGGGAAGTCATCGAGGCGGCAGCGACCAAGCCCTTCGGTTTCATGAAGTTCACGCCGGGCCCGGGGATCGGGGGCCACTGCATCCCACTCGATCCACACTATCTGGCGTGGAAGATGCGGTCGCTCAACTACAAGACGCGCTTCATCGACCTCGCCAGCGAGGTCAATTCGTCGATGCCGGACTTCGTCGTGGAGAAGATCGCCTGGGCGTTGAACGACGAGGGGAAGGCGGTGAAGGGGAGTGCCATCCTCGTCCTTGGCGTGGCATACAAACGGGACATCGACGACATGCGCGAGAGCCCAGCGCTCGATGTGATGCGTCGGTTGGAGGAGCGTGGGGCGCGGGTGCAGTACCACGACCCGCATGTCGTGCGCTTCCAGGAGGATGGGCATGCGATGGCGAGCGTCTCGCTCACCCCCGAACTCTTGGCCGCCGTCGATGCGGTGGTCATCATCACCGACCACACGGCGGTGGACTATGCGAGCGTCGGTGCGCATGCCGCGCTCATCGTCGATACGCGACATGTCATGGCGGCGCTCGGGGACACCCGCGCGCGCGTCGTGACGTTGACCTCATCGCGCCCGGTCATGGGCGCCGCGACGGAGTGATGGCATGAAGGTGACGGTGGTCGGAACAGGCTATGTGGGGCTCGTCGTGGGCGCCTGTCTCGCGGAGACGGGGAACGACGTGATCTGCGGCGACGTCGACGCGAAGAAGATCGAAGGGCTCAATCAGGACATCCTCCCGATCTACGAGCCGGGGCTCGAGGAGTACGTCCATCGTAATCGCGTCGCGGGGCGTCTGACCTTCACGACCGACATCCCGGCCGCGATCGCCGCCGCCGATGTGATCTTCATCGCCGTGGGGACCCCGCCGGACGAGGATGGTTCGGCCGACCTCAAGCACGTGCTCGCCGTCGCCGATCAGATCGGGAAGCACGCCGCCCGTGAGG
>CAXRBM010000199.1:0-2291 GCA_964228675.1 Gemmatimonadaceae bacterium | reverse complement strand
CTGCTGCGCGGGGACAACGGGAAGGATGTCCGCCTCGAGAATGGCGATGTGATCTTCGTCGGCACGCACGGCCCGCGCGTGCGCGTCACGGGCGAGGTGATCCGCCCCGCGACCTATGAGCTCAAGGCGGGCGAGGGGGTGCGCGAGGCGATCCGAGCCGCCGGTGGGTTCAAGCCGACGGCCTTGGCCTCGCGTGTCCAGATCGTCCGCATCGTCCCGCCCGCTGAGCGCACCGTGGGTGGCGGTGACCGCACGGTGGTCGACGTGTCGGCGAGTGGCCCGTCGATCGACGCCCTCCCTGCGGTCGAGATCCGCGGCGGCGATGAGCTTCGCGTCTTCCCGGTGGCGAGCCGCGTGCGGGGACGCATCACCGTCGACGGTCATGTCTGGACCAAGGGCCAACAGGCCTTCGTCGCGGGGATGAAGCTGAGTGATGCCCTCCGCGCGGCGGGTGGGGCCCAACCCGATGCCTACCTTGGGCAGGTCTCCATCACCCGACTCCAAGCGGATTCGACACGGACCCAGTTGCGCGCCGTGCTGCGCGACACCACCGGGGCGGTGGTGAACGACATCGCCCTCGCGGACGATGATGTGATCACCGTCTACTCGCTGACCAACTTCCGGCCGCGGCGGTTCGTCGCGATCGGTGGTTCGGTCAAGGTCGGCGGCCGGTACCCGTATCACGAGGGCATGACGTTACGCGACCTGATCCTCACCGCGGGCGGGTTGGTGGAGGGGGCCTGGCTCCGTGAAGCGGAGATCGCCCGCCTCCCGCTGAGCTTCGACGGTGGGGTCACGGCACAGACCGTGCGCGTCCCGCTGGATTCGAGCTATCTCGCGCAGGGGGTCGGCGGGACGAGCCCGACCTCTCGTGAGGCGACGTTACAACCGTACGACAACGTGTTGATCATGCAGCAACCGGACTTCTCCCTGCCCCGCTCGGTGGTGATCACCGGTGAGGTTCGGTATCCCGGCCGGTATGCCTTGCGCACCAAGTCAGAGCGATTGAGCGACATCGTGCAGCGCGCCGGGGGGCTCTCGACCGAGGCGGCTACGGATGCGGCCTACTTCGCGCGGGTCACGGCGCTCACCTCATTCCAGCGCGCGGCCAGCGACTCCACCGCCCTGGCGGCACGTGGGGGCACGAAGGGGGCCGGTGCGGAGTCCACCAGCCTTCGTGAGAGCACCAAGGGGTTCGACACCACTACGGTGACCGTGGTCCGCGCGCGCGTGGGCGTCGACCTCGAGGCGGCCCTCGCGCGCCCCCGCTCCGGCGACAACCTCCTGCTCTTGGACAACGATTCGTTGCACATCCCGATGCAACGCACCACGGTCGAGATCTCCGGGGCGGTCAATGCCCCGAGCATCATCGCCTCGTCTGGTCGCTCGATCGCGTATTACGTGCGGGCCGCCGGCGGCCCCTCCCTGCTCGGCGATGCCAAGCGGGCCTATGTCATCCAGCCGAATGGCAAGATCCAGGCACGGCGCACGATCCTATGGGTCGTCCCACTGAATCCGACCCCACGCCCCGGTGCAACGGTGGTCGTCCCCGTGAAGCCCGCTGACGACGGGGACCTGCAACGTCTCGCGTCCACGATCCAGATCGTGGCGCAGACGGTGGCGAGCCTCGCGACGGTCTGGGCGCTGCTGCGATAGGAGAGTCACCTACCCCGGCAGGATGCTCCCGCCATTCACATTGACGATCTCGCCCACGAGGTGCCGCGCGCCGGGCATGCAAAGCGCCACCACCGCCCAGGCGATATCCTCCGCGGTCGCGATCCGTCCATTCGGGATGCTCGCCGCGATGCGCGCCTTCCCCTCCCCCGCGTAGGGGATCGCTGACATCTCGGTGTCGACCCACCCCGGCGCGACGGCGTTCACCGTGATCCCGCGCTTGGCGAGCTCGATCGCCTGGCTCTTCACGAAGGAGATCATCGCCCCCTTGCTCGCGGCGTAGTCGGCATGGAAGGCCTCCCCGCGCTGCCCGGCGGTGGACGCGACATGCACGATGCGCCCACCCTCCCCCAGGACGCGCGCCGCGGCCCGTGAGACATGGAACATCGCATCGGTGTTGGCCCGCATCGTCCGGCGCCAGCGCGCATCGGTCATCTCGTGCACCGGCACATCGTCGGTCGGCCAGATCCCGGCGCTATGCACCGCGATATCGAGTCCCCCGAAGACGCGCACCGCCTCGGCGACCAGGGCATCGGCGGCAGCTGGGTCGCCGAGATCCCCGGCGAGCGCGAAGGCGCGCACCCCTCTGGCCTCCAGTGCGGCGACGAGCTGCTCGG
>CAXRBM010000198.1:0-2933 GCA_964228675.1 Gemmatimonadaceae bacterium | reverse complement strand
CTCACGATCTTCATCCTCCCACTGACGGTCCAGTGGTGGTCGGTCTGGTATCCGGGCGCGGAGCCGGGGGGCGGCAGCTACATCGCGCAGCGGATGCTCGCCTCCAAGAGCGAGAAGGATGCGCTCCTCGGGACGCTCTTCTTCAACGTGGCGCATTACGGGATGCGCACCTGGCCCTGGATCATCGTCGCGCTCTGCTCGATCCTCGTTTTCCCGACGCTGCCGGAGATCGCGCAGGCCTTCCCGAACGTCCCGGCGAATCTCATCGGGCACGACATCGCCTATCCGGCGATGCTGACCTTCCTCCCCGCGGGGTGGCTCGGGCTCATGATCGCGGGGCTCCTCGCGGCCTACGTCTCGACGATCGTCACCCATCTCAACTGGGGGACGTCGTATCTCGTCCACGACTTCTATCGGCGCTTCGTGCGCACCGACGCGACGGAGCGGCACTATGTGCTCGTCGGGCGGCTCGTGACGGCGGGGCTGATGCTCGTCGCCGCCTTCGTGACGCGGTACATCAACACCGCCTCCACGGGGTTCACCTTGTTGCTCTCCATCGGCGCGGGGACGGGGCTCCTCTATCTCCTCCGCTGGTACTGGTGGCGCGTGAATGCCGCGGCTGAGATCGCGGCGATGGTCGCCTCCTTCGGCACGGCGATCGGCTTCCACCTCGCCAAGCTGCAGGGCACGGCGATCTCGGGGACAACCTCGCTGCTTGGCACCGTGGCGGTGACGACGATCGTCTGGATCGCGGCGGCCTATCTCGGGCCGCAGACCGATGCGAAGGTGCTCGAGTCATTCTACCGGCTGGTACGTCCCGCAGGCCCAGGATGGGCGAAGGTCCGTGCGGCGACGGGGCTCCCCGCCTCGAGCGACTCGATCCCGCAGGCGATGCTCGGCTGGGTCGCCGGGATCTTCCTCGTCTACGGGGCCCTCTTCGGTGTCGGGGCGACCCTCGCGGGGAACCCGACCCTCGCCCTCACCTGGCTCGGCATCATCGTGGTGAGCGGAGTGGTGGTCCTCCGGGTGCTGCAGGGATTCTGGCGCCCGACATCGGCGCGGTGAGTCAGGTGCGGTGGCCTCGATGAGCGCGGGGCGACCTGCTGCGCCGCGCGCGACCACCGCGGTGATCCTCGCGCGCGGGCTCGGGACGCGGATGCGAGCCAACGAGGCGACCACCCTCACCCCCGAGCAGGCGGCTGCGGCCGCCGCAGGGGCGAAGGGACTCATCCCGATCGCGGGATTCCCGCTGCTCGACCATGTCTTGAGCGCGCTCGCCGATGGCGGGGTGACCGACGTGATCTTCGTCGTGGCGCCGGGGGAGTCGGCGATCCGACAACGCTATACGCGTGAGGTGGCGCCCGAGCGCCTCCGTGTGCACTTCGCCGAGCAGGTGGAGCCCAAGGGGACCGCCGATGCGCTGCTCGCCGCGCGCGAGGTGGTCGAGTCGGTCGCGCCGCACGATGCCCAGGGGCGCACGCACTTCCTGATGTGCAACGCCGATAATCTCTATCCCGCTGAGGCGGTGGCGATCTTGGTCGGAGCCGCGGGACCGGCGCTCGTCGCCTTCGATGCCGCGAGTCTCGTGGCGCAGGGGAACATCGAGGAGACGCGCGTCAATGCGTTCGCCCTGCTCGACGTCTCCCCGGATGGCGTGCTGCGCGAGATCGTCGAGAAGCCGGCACCGGGGCATCCGCTCCGTCGCTCGGCGGCGCGCTGGGTCTCGATGAACCTCTGGCGTTTCACCACCGAGATTTTCGTCGACTGCGCGGCGGTGCGTCCCTCACCGCGCGGCGAACTCGAGCTGACCGATGCGGTGCGACGCGCGATGCGGCGGGGCATACGGTTCGCCGCGCCCGGGGTACGACTCCCCGTGCTCGATCTCTCTCGGCGAAGCGATGTCCCGGCGGTGGAGGCGCGCCTCGCGGGTCGCGTCCCGCGGCTCTGAGCGGCGACGCATCGGTATCGCGTCATGCCTGAGTCGCGTGCGCTCTTCGTCCCCGGTCGCATCGAACTCTTCGGCAAACATGTCGACTACGGCGGTGGCCCCTCGCTGACCTGCGCGGTGGACCTTGGCATCCACGCCGAGATTACCCCGATCGACCGCCCCTTCCTCGAGATCGAGGATGACTCGACCGGCCGCCGCGCGCGGGTCCCGCTGCGCCGCGATGCGCGGACGGGGAGCGCCCATGGTGGGGCCTACATCGCCGCGGTGGTCCGACGGATGTCCCGCGACTTCGCCCCGCTCAAGGTCGGCGTGCGGATCCGATCGACGAGCGATCTCCCGCGCTCCTCCGGGCTCTCGAGCTCCAGCGCCTTCATCACCCTCCTCGTGATCGCATTGGCCGAGGTGAATGGGCTGCGCTCGCGTCGCGTCTGGCGCGACCATCTGCGCACGCCGCTGCAGCTCGCGGAGTATTGCGGGGCGGTGGAGATGGGTGGGCCCTACGGGCCATTCCCCGGCGAGCATGGGGTCGGCACGCGCGGGGGGGCGCAGGACCATGTGGCGATCTGTTGTAATCAGGCGGACCGCGTCAGTGCCTTTCGGTATCTCCCCGCGGAGCCGCTCGGCTCCGCGGCGTTCCCGGAGTCGTGGACCTTGCTCGTCGGGGTGAGCGGGGTGCGCGCGACGAAGACGGCCGGTGCACGCGATGACTACAACCTTGCCGCGGACCAACTGCGTGGGATCGTCGCGGCCTGGAACCACCTCACCGGGCGCGCGGATCCCTCCTTGCGAAGTGTGTTGCGGTCGAGTCCCGACGCGCCGGAGCGGTTGGCGCAGCTCGCGCGCGGCCTCGACGACCCCGATGGGGCGATCGCTCGGATCGCACAGTTCCGCGCGGAGACGGAGCGGTTCGTGCCTGAGGCGCTCGCCGCCTTCTCCGCTGCCGATGCGAGCGCCTTGGGGGCGCTCGCGGTGGCGTCGCAGCAGG
>CAXRBM010000197.1:0-21055 GCA_964228675.1 Gemmatimonadaceae bacterium | reverse complement strand
GCAGGAGGCGCTACTCGAATTGCGTACCGCGCCTGGCATCCGGCCGCGGACTGGGCAGCCCCGACTCGGGCTCTTCCACTTCGCCCTCCTCCTCCCCGACCGCGCCTCGCTCGGGCGCTTCGTGCGCCACTTGCAGGAGCTGGGCGTGCGCGCGGGGGCTGGCGATCACTTCGTGAGCGAGGCGTTCTATCTCGATGATCCTGATGGGCTGGGAATCGAGATCTACGCCGATCGTCCGCGCAGTGAGTGGCAGCGGGTCGGCCGTGAGCTCGTGATGGGGACCGATCCGGTCGATGTCGCGGACCTCATCGCCGCCGCAGGACCGATGCCTTGGGTCGGGATGCCGAGTGGGACGGTGATGGGGCATCTCCACCTGCATGTGGGGGATCTCGCACGCGGGGCGGCGTTCTACTCCGACGCGATCGGATTCGACCGCATGGTCTGGAGCTATCCGGGGGCGCTCTTCCTCGGCGCTGGCGGCTATCACCATCACCTTGGCACCAACGTCTGGGCAGGATCTGGGGCGTCGGCCCCACCGCCAAATGAGGCGCGTCTGCTCGAGTGGTCGATGGTGCTACCGAGCGCCGCTGATGTCGATGCGGTGGCTGCGAGTCTGGAGCGTATGGGGCACGCGATAGAGCGTGATGCAATCGACGAATCGTTCCGCGTGGTCGACCCTTGGGGGACGATGCTCCGCGTGGGTACGCGCTAAGTCGTCCTTCCTTCTAGGTTTCGCAGCACAATCTCTGCATTGCGCTGGAGTCCGTCGATCTTGGCTCGTGACATCGCCGAATCACGGAACCGCTCCCGATAGGTCGTCGCATCGAGAGTGAGGAACTCGTGCGCGAGCGCGGCGGTTTCGCTCGCGGCGAGCGCGGTACGCGAGGCGAGGGGGCCGTCCGTGGGCGGTGGTGCGGCGAAGCGCACGTTCCAGGGACAGACCTCCTGACAGACATCGCACCCGAAGAGGTGCTCCCCGATCGCGCGGTGGAACTCGTCGGGGATCGGGCCGCGATGCTCGATGGTCAGATAGGCGATGCAGCGCCGCGCATCGAGCACCCCCGGGGCGGGGAAGGCGTCGGTGGGACAGCTCGTGAGGCAGCGCGTACAGCTCCCGCAGTGATCGCTCGTGAAGGGCGCATCGGGGGTGAGCGCGAGATCGAGGAAGAGCGATCCGATGAAGAAGTACGAGCCCTTCTTCGGATTGATCAACATCGCGTTCTTCCCGAACCACCCGAGCCCCGCACGGCGCGCGAGGTCGCGCTCGAGGATCGGGCCCGTGTCCACATAGGCACGCCCACGCACCGCCGCGCCGCGTTCGGCGCGGACCCACGCCAGCAGCGTCTCGAGACGATCCCACATCACGCGGTGATAGTCATCCCCTCGCGCGTACCGCGCGATCGGCCCCGAGGGCGAACGACCGCCGTAATCGAGTCCGACGACCACCGCGGAGAGCATCCCAGGTTCGGGGCGCGTGGTGTCCTGTCGCAACTCGGCGCCGCGCCGCAGGTAGTCCATCGAGCCGTGATATCCATCCTCGAGCCAGCGCTCGAACACCGCGCTCGTCTCGGCGGGCCCCAACTGCGTGATCCCGACGAGATCGAAGCCGAGGCCCAGGGCCTGCGCCTTGAGTCGGGTCTCGAAGGCGCCGTCAGCGGTCATCCGATCCGGACGGCCCAGTGCGCGTAGCGGATCAGGTCCTCCACCGGCGGGACGGCGTCATGATCACCATACGCGGTGTACATCCGCCAGCGCACGTAGTCGCGCGCGGGGAGGGGAAGGAAGGGGAAGCGGGCCCACCAGCGGTTCCGACGGAAGCGCCAGGCCACGACGAGGAGCGCCCAGGCGGTCCGGGGGCGCAGAAGGACGTGGGGGAGGAGTTGGAGGGCAAGGCCGAGCATCGTCAGGGAAAGGTAGCCCCTATCTTCCTCCCTATGTGGCTTTACCCGGCTCTCCCCATGGTGGCGAACGCGGCGGTGCGCTCCTACTACCGCGTGACGGTCGCGGGAGGGCGCGTCCCATCGGAGGGGCCAGCCCTCCTGGTCGGGAACCACAACAACTCCCTGATCGATCCTGCGCTCGTGGTGCTCGCCGCCGATCGCCCGATGCGCTTCCTCGCGAAGGCGCCGCTCTTCGTGCATCCGATGATCGGGTGGTTCATCCGCGGGGTGGGGTCGGTCCCGGTCTATCGGGTCCAGGACGATCCGACGAAGGTCGGACAGAACGCCGACACCTTCCGCGATGCCTTCGCTGCCCTCGCGCAAGGCGATGCGATCGGGATATTCCCCGAGGGGATCAGTCACACGGGGTCGCAACTCGTCCCGCTCAAGACGGGCGCGGCGCGCATCGCGCTCGGCGCAGCGGCGCGCATCGGCCAGGCCTTCCCGATCGTGCCGATCGGCTTGGTGATCCCCGATCGCGAGACGTATCGGAGCGAAGTGCATGTGATCATCGGGACGCCCTTCGACTGGGAGGATCTCGCCCTGCGCGGCGTGGACGATGCCGAGGCGGTGCGTGAGCTGACCGCGCGGATCGATGAGGCGATGCGGGCGGTGACGCTGAACCTCGAGGATTGGGAGGATGCCCCGCTCGTGCATGCCGCCGAGGCGGTCTGGCGTGCGGAGGTCGGGGCCGCGTCACATCCGGCGGCGGCGCTCGATCGCCTGCAGCGGATCACCGCCGCGCTCCGGGCGCTCCGGGCGCGCGAGGATGTTCGCTGGCGCGAGGTCGCTGAGGCGCTGCAGGTGCATGCCCGTGCCCTCCGGCGGTTCGGGCTCACGCCGCAGGAGGTGAGAGATCAGGTCCCGGTGCGCCGCGCGATGCGGTGGACGGTGGCGCGGTTGCCGTTGATCGTCGCGCTCCCGATCTCGCTCGTGGCGGCCGTGGTGTTCTGGGTCCCGACCGCCATCACGAAGGGGGTCGCTGATGCGATGACGCGTCGCGACGGGATGGATGCCTTCGCCACGCATCGGGTTCTCGTCGGCGCGTTGGTCTTCCTGATCTGGGCGATCTTGGTCGGGGTCGGGATCGGCTGGCGATTCGGGGTCGCCTGGGGCCTCGTGGCGTTCTGCGTACAACCCCCGCTGGGGATGGCGGCGCTGGCGGTGGGGGATCGCACCCGCATGGCGTGGGAGTCGGCGCGCACCTTCTTCCGGACTCGGCGACTCGGCTCGCAGCTCACGGAGCTGAGGGAGCGTCAGCAACGTTTGGCGCGCGCATTGCAGGCGTTGTACGACGAGACAGTTGAGCGGCGGACGGGGTCTGCGCCGCGGAGCGCGGCCTCAGCGGAATGAGGTGCCGTCGATCGGCGTGCGGGGGCGCTGCCCGAGGGCGGTGAGGAGGCTCGGGTAGCAATCGACGGTGCGGCGTGGGATCCCGCTCGCGCGATGGGACATCAGGAGCGGGACGCGCATCTGCTCCCGGTGGAGCGCGCCATGGCAGGAGCGGTGCGGGATCGGTTCGTAGCGCTCGCGGAAGTCCCAGCCGGGCGCCGCGGAACAGAGGATCTCCCCTGAGCGAGACGCATTCGTGAGCGCCAGGATCTGCACCAGCGCGTCGGGATGGTCGGTGTCGGCGGTGTGGGCATGCGTGGTATCGGCATCGAGTCGGTCGAGCGTGCTCGCGCGTCCGGCGGTGGCGAGGAGGCCGAGCGGATCGCCCGTCACCGTGCGATAGCGGTAGTGTCCGTCGCTGGTGCGCGAGACGATCGCCATCCCGCGACCTCGGCCATGGACCTCGCAGCGATCGGGGCCGAGGGGGAGCAGGACGAGATCCATGGAATCGCGGCGGAGCAACCGCTCGACGAGGGGGGACCAGCGTGCACGGTGGTGATCCCAGCCATGCCGTTCACGCGACGTGAGATCGAGATAGAGGTGCGCCATCGCGTTCCCGCTCACCATCACTGCGACATCGTCACCGCCGGTCATCGTCCAGGGATGCGCGCGCACCCCGTACCCCTCCGTGCTCAGATGCGCTGCGAGATCGTCGTGCGCGGTGACCGTTGCATGCCCATGGTCGCTCGTGATCCAGATCTCGATCGTGCGCCCTGCTCGATCGGCGTCGCGCTGGAGCTGAGCGACGGTCGCATCGACCACCTCGACGGCGTGCAGTACCTCGGATGCCTCATGCCCGAACCGATGCGAGCACTTGTCGATCCCCGGGAGCGCGAGCATCGCGAACGGGGGGCGTTCCTCGCGGACGCGTCGCGTGAAGGCGCTGGCGAACTCCTGCTCGAAGCGGAGCCATCCGGGGAGATCGCCACGGAAGTGATGCCAGGCGAGTCGGAGCCAGAATGACGCGGAGCCGTCGAGGCGCTGGGCGCGCGGGAGGCCGCGATTGAAGGGGGAGAGCGCGGCGATGGACTGCGGGACCGATTCGAAGAGCGTGGGGTGCTCGGGGTGCAGGTCCCGATCGGCGATCATCGCCTCGATCCCCACGTAGCTCCGGGCCCGTCGGCGGCTGCGGTCCCACCACCGGATCCCGGGTATCCCTAGGCGACCGGGGTGACACCCGGTGAGGAAGGGGAGGTACGCCGGCCCAGTCACGGAAGGGAAGACGGAGGTGATCACCCGCTCATCGCCCTCGGCGGCGAGCCGCGCCAGGGCGGGGGCACGTCCGCTCGCGATGGCGCGAGTGAGGGTGTCAGGGCGGGCGCCGTCCGCGATCAGGAGGACGACGGTCATCGCGCGGTGCAGCGGTCGCAGGGAGCCACGGCCTAAGATAGACTTCAGGCCACATGGCTCCCAAGCGTCCTCGTTCGTCGCGCCCGATGCCGCGCGCCTCCACCGCCGTGCCGGCGAAGCCGGCGGCACCGAAGGCCCCGCGTCCAGCCACCGATGATTTCATCGGGGACACGTCGTGGGCGCTCACGGAAGACGCCATGCTACTCCAGTACGGCGGCCCGCGCGCCGACTTCCGGAGCTCCGATCCCTGGCGCGTGATGCGCATCATGTCGGAGTTCGTCGAAGGATTCGATAAGCTCGCACACATCGAGAAGGGGGTCTCCATCTTCGGATCGGCGCGCACGAATCCCGACGATCCCATGTACGGGGCGGCGGTCGAGACGGCGCGTCTCCTCGCCGAGCACGGCTTCTCCGTCATCACCGGGGCCGGCCCCGGGATCATGGAGGCCGCGAACAAGGGGGCCAAGCTTGGCGGCGGTGAGTCGATCGGTTGCAACATCGAGTTGCCGTTCGAGCAGGGGACCAACCCGTATGTCGACACCAATGTCGCCTTCCGCTACTTCATCGTGCGGAAGACGATGTTCATCAAGTACTCCAGCGCCTTCATCATCTTCCCGGGCGGGTTCGGCACCTTCGACGAGCTCTTCGAGGCGCTGACGTTGATCCAGACGGGGAAGATCTCGCAGTTCCCGGTGGTGTTGTTCGGCACCCATTACTGGGCCGGCCTCGTGCGCTGGCTCCAGAGTCGGGTGCTCGAGGAGCGGAAGATCGGTGCGCCTGATCTCGAGCTCCTGACGTTGACCGATGATCCCGCCGAGGCGGCCCGCGTGGTCGCCGAGGCCTATGCACTCCAATTACAGGCGGCCCAGGCACGGGCGGCCAAGGGACGGACGCGATGAGTGGGTCGGAGCAGGGACGCGCGCGCGGTGGGTTCAAGGCCTCTCGGCACGGATCCGGGGCGAGTGAGCGCGCGAGCGCGGCCGGCAACAAGAGCGCGCAGAAGAAGGCCGCCGAGCAGCGCGAGGCCAAGAGCCACAAGGTCGGGACCAAGGCGGTCAGCAACTTCCTGCGCGGCAAGCGGATTGACCCGCGGAAGATCGACGGGCGCGAGACGGTGGTGCAGCTCGTCGAGGGGACCTTCCAGAGCTACAACTCCGGGCGGCTTCGCGAGGCCTGCGCCCTCTTCACCGAGCTGATGCTGGACAAGCAGGTCACGGTAGGGATGACGCTCACGGGTGCGCTCACGCCGGCCGGTCTCGGGATGAGCACGATCATCCCGCTCATGGAGGCGGGGTTCGTCGATTGGATCATCTCGACCGGCGCGAATCTCTACCATGACACGCACTTCGGGCTCGGCCTCTCGATGCACCGCGGGAATCCGCAAGCCTCGGACACCGTACTCCGTGAGGAAGGGGTCGTCCGCATCTATGACGTCTTCTTCGACTACGATGTGCTCCTCTCGACCGATGCCTTCTTCCGGAAGATCATCCGCGCGCCGGAGTTCCAGCGCACGATGTCGAGCGCGGAGTTCCATCATCTCTGCGGCAAGTACCTCGTGGAGCGGGAGAAGGCGCTCGGGATCCCGCAGAAGTCGTTGCTCGCGGCGGCGTATCGCTGTGGCGTCCCGATCTACACCAGCTCACCGGGCGATTCGAGCATCGGGATGAACATCGCGGCGCTCGCCCTCGAGGGTGGGACCTGCGTGATCGATCCCAATCGCGATGTGAACGAGACCGCGAGCATCGTGTTGCACGCCAAGCGTTCGGGTGGGCAGAGCGCGGTGCTCATCGCGGGTGGTGGCTCGCCGAAGAACTTTGCGCTTCAGACCGAGCCGCAGATCCAAGAGGTGTTGGGGATCGATGAGAAGGGGCACGACTACTTCCTGCAGATCACCGATGCGCGTCCGGATACCGGCGGGCTCTCCGGCGCGACGCCGGCGGAGGCGGTCAGCTGGGGGAAGATCGATCCCGACAAGCTCCCCGATGCCGTCGTCTGCTACCTCGATTCGACGATCGCGCTCCCGATCCTCACGAGCTATGCGCTCGCCAAGCGGAAGCCGCGGAAGCTCAAGCGGCTCTACGACCAGCGCGAGAAGATGATGCGCACCCTCGTGCGGGAGTTCGAGCAGGCGAACCGCTAGCGCGAGCCGCGAGCGACCGGATCGGTCGCCCGCGGTTCGCCGCACATTCAGCGCACCGCGGCCGGTAGGGACCGCTGCGCCTTCGGACACTCGCGCCAGACGCCGGGCTGTCCGTTCTGCCCACCCGGGAGCGGATCCATCAGATCGCGCGGCATCCGCTCCGGGTCCTCGCTCGCCAGATAGGCGAGCATCGCCGTCAACGTCGCGTTGTGCTTGAGATCGGACTCCACGACCTTGTCGTAGGTGTCGCGATCGGTGTGCCAGGTGCTGAAGGAGTAATCCCAGCCGAGGGCGCCCATGCTGAATGCCGGCGTCTTGTGACAGACGAAGGAGGCGTGGTCGGTGCCGCCGGTCGACTGCCCGCTCGTCGGGGTGAAGCGCATGTAGCGCGTCAACTCGTTGGGGATCTCTCCGAGGTATCGCTCGAGGCGCGTCGCCGCGCCGGGGAAGGGACCGGCGGTGAAGCTCACGATCCGTCCCGTCCCATTGTCCTGATTGTAGAGCGCCTGCAAACCGGCGAGCACCTCGGGGTGGTCCTCGGTGAAGGCGCGGGAGCCGTTGAGCCCCTGTTCCTCACCATTCCAATGGCCGACGAGGATCGTGCGCTTGGGGTTCGGATAGACCTGCTTCAGGATGCGAAGCGCCTCGAGCATCGTGAGGGTGCCGGTCCCATTGTCGGTCGCGCCGGAGGCCGCGGCCCACGAGTCGACGTGCGCCGAGAGGACCACATACTCGTTCGGCTTCTCGCGGCCTTTGATCTCAGCGACCACGTTGAAGACCGGGCGCTCTCCGATCAGGTCGCTGTCGGTGAAGGCGCGGAGCTTTGGCCCCTGCCCGTTACGCGCGAGGCGCACCACGAGCCCGTAGTCTTCACAGGTGACGGCGAAGGTCGGGAGGGTCTGGTTCGGCGAGCCGAAGACTTTGTTCGTCCCCGGGTAGTTCGACCACTGGAAGGTCAGCACGCCGATCGCGCCGGCGTCCTTCAGCTTCTGCCAGACCGAACGGCCTCCGCTCATCGCGACGTTGAGCTGATTCCACTCGAGCTGCATCGCCTGCTGCTGCGCGTTCACGCGCTCGAGCTCCTCGGCGGTGCCGAACTCGCGCCACTGCTGCGGCGAGCGGCAGGAGAGCCGTGGGACGTTCATCGCGAAGAACTTCCCGCGCACGTTCGGCAACCAGGCATCGAACGCCTCAGGGGTCGAGATCCCGAGGGGATACGCGACCACATCACCCTCGATCGGGCCATTGGTCGACGGGCTCCACGCCATCGCCGTCGCCTCGAGCGAGCGGACGCGTGGGGCGATGAGATCGAGGTGCGTGACGCCCTTGTTCCAGCCGAGCCAGGTGCCGTAGCGCTCCTTGCGCGCGCTCACACCCCAGCCGGCGTAGGTACGCACGAGCCAGTCGAGCGCCGCATCGGACTGCGGTGAGCCGGTGAGCCGCTGCCCGTACTGATCGAGGAAGACCTGACCAAGGCTCATCGCCTGTGAGCGAGTCATCCCCTCGTCCCAGATCTTCTGGATCGTCGCGTTGGTCGCCGGCGACTTTCGGACGTACGACGGGTACTCGGCCGCTGGGATCGGATCGGCCATGCGATCCCGTGGGGCCGGCGGCATGCCGTTGGGCCCACCGGGACCGGCGGGGCGTTGCGCGACCAGGGGCGCGGCGAGGAGCGAGAGGAGGAGCAGAGAACGGAAGGACACGAGCGACTCCGGAGGGGAGGTGAAGAGGAGAAGCTACAGCGAGGGAGAGAGTCCGTCAGCCAACGAATTGCGATATGCGCGCCAGGCGGGGAGGAGCCCCACGAGGGTGCCGGCCACGACGATCACGCCGAGGTAGATCCACTCGGTGGAGCCGAGGGGATGCAGCGTGAGTGCGACACCAAAGCGGGCCTCGACCGCGCTGCGAGCGAGGACGATTCCGCCGTAGACCATCGCGACGCCGGTGAGCGCGCCCAGCGTGGCGAGCACGCCCGATTCGAGGACGAGGAGCGAGACGATGGTGCGCGGTCCCGCGCCGACCGCTCGAAGGATCGCCATCTCGCGCCGCCGCGACTCGAGCGAGGCGAAGAGGGCGACGCACATCCCGATGAGCCCGACGATCAGCGTGAGCGTCGCCACCACACGGAGCCCTACTTCAGCACTCCCGATCGTCTGCCAGAGTTGCGCGAGGGCCACGCCCGGGATGATCGCGGTGAGGGGCTCGGCGCGATCCTCGTTCATCTCACGCTGGAGCTGCAGCGTCTCGAAGCGGTTCTTGGTGCCCACGAGGAACGCGGTGATCGGGGCCGGGCCTTCGGTCTGTGGCGTCGGCGGGCCCATCATCAGCCCACCGGCGCCCTCCTCCACCTCGTGCATCGCGGTGAGGCCATCGAGCGTGACGTAGAGCGCGCGATCGATCGGCGTGAAGGTGCGGTCGATGATCCCACGGACTTTGAAGGGATGGGCGGTATGCTCGGCGAAGGAGACCGCGGCGACCCCGTGCGCGAGCACGACCTCGCTCCCGAGGGTGTAGCCGAGCCGCTCCGCGACCTCCGCGCCGATCGCGACCTCCCGATCGGTGGCGGGTGGCCCGCCCTCGGTGAAGGTCACCGAGCGATCACGGAACCGATAGCGCGTGAAGAACTCCGCCGTCGTGCCGATGACGCGTTGGCCCTTGTGGGCATCGCCGAGCGCGTAGGGGATCGTCCAGCGCACCGCGGGGTGCGCGCGCCACCGCTCGTACGTCGCCCATGAGATGCTGCCGGTAGGGCTCGACATCCCGAAGACCGTCGAGAGCAGCACCTGCGTGGTCCCGCCGCGCGCGCCGACGATGAGATCGGTCCCCTTGATGGTGCCGGCAAAGCTCTCGCGGACGCCGCGTCGGATATGCTCGATCCCGACCAAGAGTGCGACCGAGAGGGCGATGCTCAGCAGGGTGAGCCCCGAGATCACCGCGCGATTCCGCAGTGAGCGCCAGGCGAGGGAGAGGAGGAGCATCAGATCCCTCCCATCGTGGCAGCGCGATTGAGCTCGCGGAGCGCGAGGGTGCGATCGAAGCGGCCCGCCAAGCTCAGGTCGTGGCTCACGAAGAGCAGGGTGCTCCCCGCCTCCGCCACATTCGCGAAGAGGAGCTCGAGGAAGCGATCGCGGCGATCGGCGTCGAGTGCCGAGGTCGGTTCGTCGCAGACGATCAGCTCGGGAGCGCCGATCAGCGCGCGCGCGACGGCGACGCGCTGTTGCTGACCGACGCTCAATGCGGTGACGCGCGAATCGAGCAGCCCAGCGATCTCGAGTCGCTCGGCGAGCGCCTGCGCCGCCGCCTCAGGATCGGTGACGCGCGACCGGCGGCTCGCTGCGAGCCGGCAGGGGAGGGTGATGTTCTCCCGCACGGACAGGTACGGGCTGAGGTTGAACATCTGGAAGACGTAGCCGAGGTGCGCGGCACGAAAGCGGTCGCGGGCGCCGCTCGAGAGCGTGGAGAGGTCGGTCCCGAGCAGGGTGAGGTGGCCGGTGCGTGGCGCGAGGACTCCGGCGATCAACCCGAGGAGCGTCGTCTTCCCGCTTCCGCTCGGTCCATGGAGGAAGACCGTCTCACCAGCTGCGAATTCGAGTGCGGAGATATCGATGACATCGCGCCCTGCCACGTACGCGAACCGGAGGTCGCGGATCGCGACCGCCGGTGTCGACCCCCCGCGCGATGCGGCGCTGTCGCTCACTTCCCCGTGTAGGGCTTCATCGAGAGCCCTTCGATCTCGAACCCGACCTGTCCATAGGGCGAGTCGACGTTCTTCACGCGGAGCGTCCCCTCCATCCAGATGGCATCGAAGAGCCCGAGCCGCACGGAGCGCTTCCCGGCCATCTGCACGAAGGCCATCTGGTTCGGCGGCGGCGGCGGGGTGTGCACGCAGGCGCCGTAGTAGGGGACGAGGAGGAACTCCGCGCCCTCTTCCGTCGCATCATCGAGCGGGACCACGAAGCCGGGAACGCGGACCGTCTTCCCATCGAGCTTCTTCAGGGTGTCGGTCATCTTGCCGTTCTCGTAGTCGAGACCGGCGAGGAGCCGCCAATCGATCGCGACGGGGGCGCTGGCCGGACGCGACTGCGCGGCGAGCGGAGATGCCACCGCCGTGGCGATGAGCAGGAGGGCGAGGACGAGGGGACGCATAGCTCTGAAGGTACTCGGCGTGGGGGCTTTACGTTGAGCGGTCCTGAGCCTACGATACCCCATATACGAGATCCGGCGCCCGGCCACGCAGGTCGGGCGTCGGCTTTTTTCTCTTTTCAGGGCGGGTGGCACGATGATCGAGGCACTGAAGCAGAAACTGACGGACGAGGCGGAGAAGCTCCGGTATGAGCTCAACGTCACGCTCCCGAATGAGATCCGGAAGGCGGTCGAGCTCGGTGACCTCCGCGAGAACTCGGAGTACAAGGCGGCGCTCGAGCGCCAGCAGTTCGTCCAAGCGCGGCTCGGGCAGCTCACGCAGCGGCTCTCGCGGCTCTCGTCGATCGATGAATCGCAGATCGCCGTCGACGCCGTTGGGATGGGGTCGAAGGTCGTCGTGGAGGATCAGGGCTCAGGCGATCGCGAGACCTACCACCTGATCTTCGGGGACGCCGAGGAGTTCGAGGAGGGGCAGGTGACGATGTCGTCGCCGATCGGGCGTGCCCTGCTCGGCAAGAAGGTCGGCGAGGTGGCGGTGCTCAAGCTCCCCGCGCGGACGCGGAAGCTGACGATCCTCGAGCTGACGACGATCCACGACGGCGTGTGAGGACGAGGGCGGCGAGGGCGATGACCGACCCGGTGAAGGCGAGCGCCATGTCCTTCTGGGCGTCGAAGACATCGCCCTGCGTCCCGAGGTAGGCGGCGCCTAGGTCCCCGCCGAAGACCGCGGTCGCGATCCACTCCAGGGTCTCGTAGAGCACCGCGTGCGAGTTCATGAAGGCGAGCGGGAGGACGAAGCGCCAGACGCCCGTGGGCGGGGCCTTCGCCTCGAAGAGCTCGAGTGTCGCCGGTGCAAAGCAGATCCCATAGCAGAAGTGCACCAGCCGATCGAAGTGGTTCCGCTCGAAGCCGAACCAGTCGCTTACGGTGCCGCCGGTGAGGTGCGCGGCCCACGCATCGTAGGGGACGAGGGAGTAGGTGTGGTGCGCGCCGATCTCGTGGAGCAACAGGAAGGCGAAGATCCCGGTGTACGCCAGATTCGAGAAGCGCAGGCGGCGATACGTCCCGATCAGGAGCGGGACGATGAGGAAGACAAGGAGATTCTCGAGGAGCCAGTCCTGCCGGTAGTGCGGCGCGATCCCGAGCACGACGAACCAG
This sequence comes from Gemmatimonadaceae bacterium, assembly GCA_964228675.1. Classification (GTDB taxonomy): domain Bacteria; phylum Gemmatimonadota; class Gemmatimonadetes; order Gemmatimonadales; family Gemmatimonadaceae; genus Pseudogemmatithrix. Next base: position 8,932 of record CAXRBM010000197.1, on the reverse strand, counting down.
ACGCCGAAGAGCGCGAGGAGCGTCGCGGGAAAGCGGTCACTCGCCGTCATGGGGCTGGGGAGAGCACGGTGCCTAGTGCGGCGGTGAGTGCGGGATCATCGGCGCGCACCGGGCCCATGTGGCGCCAGCGCAGTACGCCGTTGCGGTCGATCAGGTAGCTCGCCGGCACGCCCAGCGCGAGGAAGGTGGAGGAGACGCGATCATCGGGGTCGTGCCAGAGCGGGTAGCTCGCGCCGAGTTCGGTGACGAAGGGGCGCAGACGTGCCGCTTCCGATGGGGCATCGATGCTGACGCCGATCACCTCGAGCCCTTGGGTGCGATGCCGCTGGAAGAGCGTCTCCAACGCGGGAATCTCCTCGCGGCAGGGCTTGCACCAGGTCGCCCAGATGTTGAGAAGGACGACCTTGCCGTGGAGATCTGCGAGCGCGATCGGCGAGCCCTCCACGGTCTGCGCGGCATACGCCGGCGCGGGCGCACCGACCGCGACGGTCTCCCGCTCCGTCGCCCGACACCCCATGAGGAGAGCCGCGGTCAGTACGAGGGTGATGCGGACCCGAGCGATCATCGACCCCCCACGGTCAGCCGCGCGAGTCGGATCGTGCTCGGCGTCCCCGGGATCGTCCAGGCGATGATCACGCCATCGGCGGTGCGCGTCATCTTCGGGAAGCCACTCGACCGCGTCCCTGACGACGGGCTCACGACCACGGCCGGCTCGATCGTCCCGGCGCGATGCACGAGACGCGCGCGCACCTCCGCGCCCTGGCCCTCCACCCGCTCGACCCAGCTCACGAGGGCGCGATCACCATCCACGAGCTCGACATCGACGCGACCAGTGGGCCGACCATCGTCGATGCGGATCGGCGATCCGAAGGTCGCGCCACCATCGGTCGAGAAGAGCAGTTGCACGCGCGCCGAATCGTTCGGCGCGCTGAACCAGATCGCGGCGACGGTGTCACCCACCGCGCTCACCGCGGGGCCATTCACCGGGCAGTAGTCGATCTTCCAATCGTCCTGATGGAGACGTGCCGGCGCGGTCCAGGCGCCATCGACGAACCGCACCACCCCCATGTCGCGGATCTCGTCCTCGGAGCGATCCCGATAGACCGCGACGAGCCCGCCTGCGGTGCGCGCGAGCGCCGTCTGACAACAATCACAGACGCGCGTATCGACGATCTGCCGCTCGACCACCGTGCCCCCCTGCCAGCGGGCCACGCCGAGTTGCATCGGCGCGCCAGGTTCCTTGGCACCGGGCTTCCGTGTGCGTGCCCCCTCGGAGCCATCGAGGAGCACCACATCCGCCCCTCCGGCGGGATCCGGGAGCACGGCGACGAACCCATGTTCGGCGGCGAATCCCGGCGGATGCGGGAGTGCGCTCGGCCCCCAGCTCCGCCCGCCGTCGGTCGACGCGGCGAGGTGCACGTCGTAGCTGTAGGTCCCCGTCCCGTTCCGCTGGAGCCAATGGGCGAGGAGGGTCCCATCGGCGAGTGTGACGAGGGAGGGAAAGTCGGCCCAATTCACGAAGAGGTCGGTGCGGCGCAGGATCTCCTGCGGGGGGCTCCAGCTGGTATCGCCCCGCGCGAGGGTCGCGAACCGCAGGGCGACGGAGGAATCGGCCTGTCGCTCGAGCCAACTCAAGGTGACCCCACCCTCTGGGGTGCTCGCCACGAAGGGTTCGGCGGCATCGCCGAGGGCGGGCGCAGCGAGGGGGGCGAGCGTGAGGCCGGGTGCGGGCTCGTTCGTGCTGGAGCAGGCGGCGAGGATCACCGCGCCGAGGGTCAGGGCGGCGGGTGGGGTGAGCCAGGCGCCGATGAGTCGAGGGAGTCGGAGGAGTGTCATCAGTCCATTGTACCCCAACGTCAGGGCGGGGGCGACTGGTCCGTGCTCCCTGCGCGACCTCCCCTCCCGGGCGGATGCGCCCCCTCTAGGTTTAACGGATGCGGACGTCACCACTCGGAGGGCCGGGATCCGGCCAGCGCGTCGCCATCATCGATGGCGTCCGAACGCCCTTCGCCAAGGCGGGGACCCTCCTGAAGCACCTCGGGGTGATCGAGCTCGGGAAGCTCGCCGTCTCCGAGTTGATCCACCGCACCGATCTCGATCCGGCCTCGGTCGACCTGCTGACCTTCGGGACGGTGATCCCGTCGGTGCTCGCGCCGAATCCCGCGCGCGAGATCGCGTTGATGCCGCTGCTCCCCAAGGGCGTACAGGCGTGGACGGTGTCGCGTGCCTGTGCCTCCGCGAATCAGGCGATCACCGACGCGGCGGACCAGATCCTCTTGGGTCACGCGACGGTCGCGATCGCCGGTGGAGCGGAGTCACTTTCCAACGTCCCGATCCTCCACTCGCGCGGCTTCTCCGACGCGCTCGTCGCCGCGAGCCGCGCCAAGACGCCGATACAGCGCGTGCAGTCACTCGCCGCGATCCGGCCCAAGGATCTGATCCCCGTCACCCCGGCGATCGCCGAACCGACCACCGGGGAGACGATGGGGCAGTCGGCGGAGAAGATGGCGAAGCTGAACGGGATCACGCGTGAGGCGCAGGATGCGCTCGCGCTCGCCTCGCATCACGGGGCGGCGCAGGGCACGGCCGATGGCCGGCTCACGGCGGAGATCCTCCCGATCTTCCCGGAGCGCGGATCACGCACGCCGATCACCGCCGACAATGGGATCCGCGCCGATACCACGGCGGCGCAGCTCGCGAAGCTCTCGCCGGTCTTCGATCGCGCGTATGGCACGGTGACGGCGGGGAACGCCTCGCCGCTCACCGATGGGGGCGCGGCGGTGCTGCTGATGCGCGAGGATGTGGCGAAGGCCGCGGGGCTCACGCCCAAGGCCTATATCCGCTCCTACGCCTATGCCGCGCTCGATCCCGGCGAACAGCTCTTGCAGGCGCCGGTGCTCGCGGCCCCGCTCGCATTGCGGCGCGCCGGCCTGACGCTCGATCAGATCGCTCTCGTCGAGATGCATGAGGCCTTCGCCGCGCAGGTGCTCTCCAACCTGCAGGGATTCGAGTCGCAGCGGTGGGCCGAGCGTGCTGGAGAATCGAAGCCCCTAGGGGCGGTGGATCGCGCGAAGCTCAACGTGATGGGGGGCTCGGTCGCGATCGGCCATCCCTTCGGGGCGACAGGGGCGCGCGTGACCACGACGCTCGTGAACGAACTCGCCCGTCGCAACGGCCAGTTCGGCCTGATGACCGTCTGTGCGGCCGGTGGGCTCGGCTTCGCGATGGTGCTGGAGCGCGCATGACCGAGTTGACCGCGCTCTCGCTCAGTGTGGAGGACGGGATCGCCGTCCTCACCTTCGACCTTCCTGGGGAATCGGTCAACAAGTTCTCGCCGTCGGTGATCGAGGAGTTCACCGGGTATCTCGCGTTGCTCGAGCAGGACCAGGCGGTCCGCGGGGCGGTGCTCATCAGTGGGAAGCCGGGGACCTTCATCGCCGGCGCTGACATCGATCAGTTCCTCGCGTTCCGCAGCGCAGATGATGCCGCGCAGGCGAGCGCCTTCGGGCATACGATGATGCGGCGGATCGAGACGGGACGCATCCCGCTCGTCGTCGCCGTCGAAGGCGCCTGCCTTGGTGGTGGGCTCGAGTTCGCACTCGCCGCCGCGTATCGCCTCGCGGCGGACACCCCGAAGACGGTCTTCTCCCTTCCGGAGATCAAGCTCGGGCTGATCCCCGGCGCCGGTGGCACGCAGCGGCTTCCGCGGCGCATCGGGGTGCAGGCCGCGCTCGACATGATCCTCACCGGGAAGAACGTCCGCGCGAAGAAGGCGAAGCAGCTCGGGCTCATCGATGAGATCGTGCACCCGAGTATCCTGCGTGAGGTCGCCATCCGGCGGGCGCGCGAGCTCGCCGAGGGGAAGATCCCGCGCGCACGGGAGACGCGGCGTCGCACCACGATGTCGCGCGCCCTCGACGATACGGCGGTGGGACGTGCGATCGTCCTGCGTCAGGCACGGCAGCTCGCGATGAAGAAGTCGGGGGGCAACTACCCGGCGATCCCTGCGGCGATCGATGCGGTGCGCGCGGCCTTCGCCGGGAGCGAGAGCGCGGGTTACGCCACCGAAGCGCGACTCTTCGGTCAGCTCGCGATGAGCCCGGTCTGCAAGGAGCTCATGTTCCTCTTCTACGCCACGACGGCGCTGAAGAAGGATGCCGGCGTCCCCGAGGGGACGGTCGCCGCGAAGGTCGATCGGATCGGCGTGGTGGGCTCCGGCTTCATGGGCGCGGGGATCGCCGCCGTCAGTGCGCAGCAGGGGATTCCCGTCCGCTTCAAGGACACCGCGCTCGAGCGTGTGGCGGCTGGGCTGGCCAGCGTGCGCGACGTGCTCCGTGAAGGGCTCACACGCAAGCACATCACGCGTCGCGAGTATGAGGACCGCGTCGGGCTCGTCTCCGGCACGGCGAGCTACACCGGGTTCGGGCGGATCCCCTTGGTCATCGAAGCGGTCTTCGAGGACCTCGGCGTCAAGCACATCGTGGTGCGCGAGCTCGAGCAGGTGCTCCCCGCCGATGCCGTGCTCGCGACCAACACGAGCACAATCCCGATCGCCCGGATCGCCGAGGCGAGTGCGCGTCCCGCGCGGGTGATCGGGATGCACTTCTTCTCGCCCGTGCACAAGATGCCGTTGCTCGAGGTGGTGGTGACGCCCAAGACCGCGCCCGAGGTCACGGCGACGGCGGTGGAGTTCGGACGGCGCATCGGGAAGACGGTGATCGTCGTCAACGACGCCCCCGGGTTCTATGTGAACCGCATCCTCGCGCCGTACATCGCCGAGGCCGGACGTCTGCTCGACGAAGGGGTGCGCGTGGAGGCGATCGACCGCGCGATGCGCGCCTTCGGCTTCCCCGTGGGTCCCTTCACGCTCATCGATGAGGTCGGGCTCGACATCGCCGGGAAGTCGGGGGCGATCATGGCCGAGGCCTTCGGTGATCGGATCCGCTCGAGCGAGGCGCTGGCGCGTGTGGTCGCGGCCGGCCGACTCGGTCGCAAGGGCGGGAAGGGGTTCTACGGCTACGACGAGAAGGGGAAGCGCACGGGGGTCGATTCGGCGGTCTATGCGCTCTACCCCGGTGGGGCACGCAAGACCGAGCTCTCCGCCCATGCCATCCAACAGCGGCTCGTCCTCGCGATGGTGAATGAGGCGGTGCGGTGTCTCGCCGATGGGGTCGTGCGTTCCCCGCGAGATGGGGATATCGGTGCGGTGTTCGGGATCGGCTTCCCGCCGTTCCGAGGTGGGCCGTTCCGCTACATCGACTCGACCGGCGCCGGGGAGATCGTCTCGCGTCTCGAGGCATTGGCCGCCACGCATGGTGGGCCGTATGTGCCGAGTGACTTCCTCACGACGCATGCCCGCGCGAGCCGCACCTTCTATCCGCCGACCGGGAAGCCTGTCTGAGGATGGGCTGATCCCGATGGCGAAGATGCGACGGAAGGGGGACCTGCCGACGAAGACCTGTGTGGTCTGCGGTCGACCCTTCGCCTGGCGGAAGAAGTGGGAGAAGGTCTGGGACGAGGTGCGGTACTGCTCGGACGCCTGCCGTGGGCGTCGTGGGACGCCCGCGAACATCGGATCAACGGAGCGATCGTCATGAAGCCGTCAGGGAGCGTGTGGCGCCAGGTGCGTCTCGCGATGCTGGGGATGTGCGCAGGGCTCAGCCTGCACGTGTCGGTCGCCAACGCGCAGCAGACGCGTGCCGAGGCGACGGGGTATGTGGAGACCTCGTCCCATGCCGATGTCATCGCCTTCCTCGATTCGCTCGAGCGTCGGGCGCCGGGCGCCTGGATGCGCGGCCCGATCGGGACGACGACGCAGGGGCGGGTGATCCCCTCGGTTATCGTCTCGCGTCCGCTCCCACGCACGCCTGAGGAGGCGCGGGCCAGTGGGAAGCCGATCGTCTATGTGCAGGGTGACATCCACGGCGGGGAGGTGGAAGGGAAAGAGGCGTTGCTGGCCCTCCTGCGCGACCTCATGCTCGATCCCAAGCCGAATGTGCTCGACTCGATCGTGCTGATCGCGATCCCCATCTACAACGCCGATGGGAACGATGCCTTCGGCCCGCAGGAGCGGTTGCGGGGGGCGCAGAACGGGCCGCAGCGGGTGGGGAATCGCCCGAATGCCGCCGGGCTCGATCTCAACCGTGATTACATCAAGGCGGAGGCTCCAGAGACGCAGGCCTCGCTGCAAATGTTCTTGCGTGCCGATCCCGACGTCTTCGTCGATCTGCACACGACCAACGGCTCCTATCATGGCTACGCGCTGACCTATTCGCCGTCGTTGCATCCGGCGGCGATGGATCCCGCGCTCGCGCCGGCGGGGGCATGGACGCGTGACACGTTGCTCCCGCTCCTCCGGAAGCGCGTCCGTGAGCGCCATCGGTTCGAGACCTTCGATTACGGGAACTTCCGTGGGGAGTTCGCCGGCCGAGACGATCCCGCCTCGTTGAACAAGGGTGCCTGGGAGACCTACGAGCATGTGCCGCGCTTCGGCACGAACTACGTCGGGCTGCGGAATCGCGTGAGCGTGTTGAGCGAGGCGTACTCGCACGACCCGTTCGAGCGGCGGGTGCTCGCGACGCGTGCCTATGTGCTCGAGCTCCTGCGCGTGGTGGCGGAGCAGGGGCCGACGGTCATCGCGCGGACGCGAAAGCGTGCGATCCCCTCGGTGGGGACACCGGTCCCGCTCCGTGCGACGATGACCAAGACCCCGTTCACTGCGCCGATCCTCGTCGAGCGCCTGATCCCGACCGGGGATTCGGTCCGCTACGAGCCGGGGCTCCGTCGTGGCTTCCGGCGCTCCAACGTCTTCACGGCCGTTGAGATGCCGGTCTACGATCGCTTCGATGCGACCCGCACGCGCCCACTCCCGATGGGATGGGTGCTGCGCGGCGACCAGACGGCGGCCCTCGCGAAGCTCGAGGCACATGGTATCCAGGTCGTCATCCTCGACCGAACCGAGCGGGTGCGGGGGGAGCGGTTCCTCCTCGATTCGATCGTGCGCGCCCCTCGGCCCTTCCAAGGGCACCAGGAGGTGCGGGTCGAAGGGCGGTGGGAGTCGGCGACCCTCGAGCTCCCGCGCGGGGCGATCGTCATCCCCTCGCAGCAGTCGCTCGCGCTCCTCGCCGCGATCCTCCTCGAGCCCGAGAGCGACGACGGGCTCACCACCTGGAACTTGCTCGATGCGGCACTGACCCTCGGCACACCTCATCCGGTGCAGCGGCTCCTCGCGCCGCTCCCGGCCTCGGTGAAGCTCCCGCCACGCTGATCCCTTCTCTTCTCCCTTCGCTTCGTGCTCCGCAACACCCTCCTCTATCTCTCGCGCCAGCCGCAGATCTTCCGCTTCGTCCGCCACAATGGGCTCGCGAAGGGGTTCGCCTCACGCTTCGTCGCTGGCGAGACGATCACCTCAGCCTGTGATGCCGTCGCCGAGCTCAATGCCGCCGGGATCTCTGCCACGCTCGATCTCTTGGGTGAATCGGTCACCAACGAGGCCGAGGCACGTGAGACGGGGCGGCAGTATCTCGACCTGCTGGACGAGATCCATCAGCGCGGATTGAATGCCAACGTCTCGGTGAAGCTCACCGCGCTCGGGCAGGATATCCGCGACGAGCTCTGCGCCGAGGTCACGGCGGAGATACTCGCGCGGGCCAAGACGTACGATTCCTTCGTGCGACTCGACATGGAGGGGAGTGCGTACACGGAGCGGACCCTCGACTTCTTCGGTCAGCACCTCTATCCGGCGTACCCCAAGCAGGTTGGGATCGTATTGCAGAGTGCGCTCCGTCGGACGCTCGACGACATCGAGTGGGCGATCGGCCAGGGGTGTCGCGTGCGGCTCTGCAAAGGGGCGTATCTCGAGCCCGCCACCGTCGCCTTCCCCGCGAAGCGCGACGTCGATGCGACCTACGTGGAGGGGATGCAGCGTCTGATGACGCGCGGGAACTACCCGGGGCTCGCGACGCACGACGAGACGATCATCACCCGGGCGATCGCCTTCGCCCGTGCGGCGGGGATCGGCCCGGAGCGATTCGAGTTCCAGATGCTGTATGGCGTCCGCCGCGATCTGCAGGAGCGCCTCGTGCGCGAGGGGTGGCGGGTGCGCGTCTACGTCCCCTTCGGCACGCAGTGGTATCCCTATCTCATGCGGCGCCTCGCGGAGCGGCCGGCGAACATCGCCTTCATCGCAGGGAACGTGGTGCGCGAGATGGTGTCGCGGCGGTGAGTCGCTTCCTCCCTCCCGATCACGCCAAGGGCGACGAGCGGACCATCGGGGGGTACGCGGCGGTGCATGCGCGGCCGGCGGCGTTCGAGGGGAAGGATGGCGCCTCCTACTCTGTGGAATTGATGGTTGATGCGACCGGCGAGCCAGAGCGTCCCTTCGGCGGGTTCATCCTCTTCGTCCAGTGGAAGCGCTACGGCGCCCAAGGGGTCGATGGGCATCTGGAGTCCGAGTTCCTTGCGTGGGGGGCGAGTCGTGATGAGGCGCTCGCCGCGCTCGGCGCGATGGAGTTACCGGCCGTGCAGCGCGTCCTTGACGATCTCATCCGGCAGCGGCGCGAGGCCGAGCGATGAGCGCGCTGCAGGGGATCGTCATCGAGGGCACGGGTGGTGTCTGGCGCGTGCATACCTCCGATGGCGTCGACCATGAGGCGGCGCTCGCGGGTCGTCTCAAGCAGGAGGAGCGCGGGACGCTCAAGCTCGCCGTCGGCGATCAGGTGACCATCGAGCCCGAGGAGCGGGGGAGCGGCTGGCGGATCACCGCGATCGCCCCGCGCACGAGCGAGCTCTCGCGGCGCGAACCCGGTGGGCGCCATGGGGTCCGCGTGCTCGCGGCCAACCTCGATCAGGTCCTCGTGGTCTTCGCGGTCGCCAAGCCGGAACCGCATCGGCGGATGATCGATCGCTTCCTCGTGATCTGTGAGGCCAACGA
>CAXRBM010000196.1:0-8159 GCA_964228675.1 Gemmatimonadaceae bacterium | reverse complement strand
AAGCTCGATCTCCTCCAAGCGGAGGGGATCGCCGATCTGATCGAGGCGCGGTCGGCCGCAACCCATCGCGCCGCGCTCCGCCAGGTGGGGGGGGCGCTCTCCCGCCACCTCGAGATGCTGCGCTCGGCGCTGCTCGATCTCGAGGCGCTTCTCGCCTACGACATCGACTTCCCGATGGAGGATGATGGGCCGATCGACCGGTCGCGCATCCTCGCCGCCGCCGCGCAGCTCGAGACGACCCTCGCCCAGTTGATCGGGACCTTCCCGCAGGCCGCGCTCGGCCGTGACGGGGCGATGGTGGTGCTCGCGGGGCCGCCGAATGCGGGGAAGTCGTCGCTGCTCAACGCCTTGGTGGGGGAGGCGCGGGCGATCGTGAGTGAGATCCCGGGCACCACACGCGATGCGATCGAGGTGCTGGTCGATGCGCAGCCCTGGCCGATCCGCTATGTGGATACCGCGGGGCTCCGCACGAGTGAGGATCCGGTGGAACGGCTCGGGATCGAGGTCAGCCATCGTCGGCTCGCGGAGGCGCATCTGGTGCTCGCGTGCGGCGAGGACGAGGCGTCGCTCGGGCGCACGGTGGCGGAGCTCGCCACGCGGACCACCGCGCCGATCGTCGCGGTGTGGACCAAGCGTGATCAGGATAGCGGTGCGATCGGTGCGCCGGGTGTGGTCCGTGTGAGCGCGCAGACCGGCGTGGGTCTCGACACGCTCCAGCGCGCGATTCACAGGGCGCTCGCGACGGTGACCCCGGAGCCGACCGAATCACTTCCGACCGTCACACGCGCGCGGCATGTGGCCAGCCTCGCGGTGGCGCGCGGCGAGATCGGTGCGTTCCGTGAGGCGTGGGAGGACGCGGCGCTCCCCGCGCCGGTGGCGGCGACCCACCTCCGAGCCGCGGTCCACGCGCTCGACGAACTCCTGGGTGGGATCGACGTCGAGGAAATCCTCACCCGTGTCTTCCGCACCTTCTGTGTGGGGAAGTGACCCCTGAAAATGACGACGCGCGGCCGGCCCCGGAGCCGGTCGCGCGCGTCCACCGCGGGGCGGGTCGTCGGCCTAGGCCGTCCGCACCGCCGCGTCGGTGAAAGCCAACAACTCCTGTGCGTCGGCCCGGAGGGCCCACGCGATCCCACGTTCCGCCACCACACTCTCCACCATCCGCGCGCCGAGGTAGTAGCCGGCACGTTCAGGGAGGAGGTAGCGCTGTACGGTGCGGGCATCGTCGCTCATCCCCCCCGAGAGCCACCGGAGGCGGAGCCCGAGGCCGGCGCGATCGAGATCGTCGACCACGACGTGCGAGAGGACCGATTCGAGCTCGCGGACCCGCGCATACTGTTTGCGGTCATAACCGAAGTACTCCCACGCGGCGTGGCCGGGGCTGATCTCCCGGGCGGCGGCGACGGCGAGCCCTTCGTTGACGAGGTGCTCCCGAAGGGTCACGCTCCGCCCGGTCTCCCAATAGGAGTACGCCCCATTGGCCTCATCGACGGCGCGGCGCAGCTCGGCGCGGCTCCCCGGCGCGGTGTAGCGCACGCCGTGGGCGATCTCGTGCGCGAGCCACATCGGGATCAGCTCGGGGTCGAGCCCGAGCCCACGGGTCGAGGGGTTCGCGACGCTCGTGAAGTGCTCCAGACAGACGAAGGCGACGGCGCGGCCGTCGACCACGAGCTCGCCCGCGTTGGCGGCGCCGACCCCGACCATCAGGACGACGTCGATCCGGCTGTCGATCTCGAAGGCCTCGACGCACGCGGCCTCGGTGCGCGCCGCGAGGGCCGCGACGTCGGTCCGCTCGAGAAGGGTGTAGAGGTCATTCCGCTCGGCGCGGACGGTGTCGCGGACGATCTCGAGGAAGTGCGGCCCCGAGGGCTCAATGACGTAGTTGTGCCAGTACGCCCCGAGGAGGGCGCGATGGGTGTCGAGATAGCGATGGTAGGCGGCGACCGGATCCGCGCTCTGCAGCGCGGCGAGGCATTCGGGGACGAGGTTGATCAGCATCGCGAAGTGGCGGCGATCAACGTTTCGAGGTCTCGGTCACGGGCCGAACGTTACCGCGACACGTGAAAGGAGACAAGAGGACGTGGATGTGAGCCAGCCGCTGCGCTGCAGACACGCGTGGCACATGCATGGCGCACCGACCATCGCGATCGCCGTGCGTCGCTACTTGGTGCCGAAGAGGCGATCGCCCGCGTCGCCGAGTCCGGGGAGGATGTAGCCGTGCGCGTTGAGCTCGCGATCGAGTGCCGCGGTGAGGATCGGCACATCAGGATGCGCCGCATGGAAGCGGCGCACTCCCTCGGGGGCCGCGACGAGGCAGAGGAACTTGAGCCGTGTGATCCCGCGCTGCTTGAGCGCGGTCGCGGCGTTCACCGCGCTCCCGCCCGTGGCGAGCATCGGATCCAAGAGGAAGACCTGCCCATGCTCCGCGCCAGGAGGGATCTTGAAGTAGTACTCGACCGGCTGGAGCGAGTCGTGATCGCGGAAGAGGCCGATGTGTCCGACGCGTGCGGTGGGGACGAGGCGGAGGACGCCGGGGACCATCCCGAGTCCCGCACGGAGGATCGGGACCAGGGTCACCGCCTCCTGTGGGAGGCGCTCCGCCGGCGTGGATTCGAGCGGCGTCTCGACGGTCCCGCGCTCCAGCGGGAGATCGGACGTCGCCTCGTAGGCCAATAACATCGCGAGCTCCTCGGCGAGTTCGGCGAAGAGCTTCTTCGGCGTGGCGGCGTCGCGGAGGAGGGCGACCTTGTGGCGCACGAGCGGGTGGGCCACGACGGTGAGACCAGGGAGCGAGGACGGGGGCACCATGGGTGAGAAGGTACTATCTTCCCCGGTGCGTATGAAAGAATACCAAGCGGTCATCGTGCGACAGACGCGCCATCAGCGCGAGGATGAGGAGGCCCTCACCGACCTCCTGAACGAGCGGAGCCGTGGCGGGTGGACCCCGACCCTGATGACCCAGGATGGGATGCGTCTCACGATCGTCTTCTCTCGCGACGCGACCCCCGAGGGCTGAGTGCAGCTCCAGTTCATCGGGGCCGCCCGTGAGGTCACCGGGTCGGCGCATCTCGTCCGGGTGCATGGCCGCACGATCCTGCTCGATTGCGGCCTCTTCCAGGGGCGCCGTTCCGAGACCGCGACGCGGAACCGCGAGTTCCCGGTGGCGCCGCACCTGATCGACGCCGTGCTCCTCTCGCACGCGCACATCGATCATTCGGGGCGGCTCCCCTGGCTCGTGAAGGAGGGGTTCCGCGGCGATATCCATGCGACCCCCGCCACGCGCGACCTCTGCGAGGTGATGCTCGCCGACTCGGCGCACATCCAGCAGAAGGATGCCGACTTCCTCGCGCGGCATCGCCGGTCGGCGCCGGAGCCGCTCTATGCGCTCCGCGATGTGTCGACGATGATGCAGCAGATGCGCCCGCACGACTATCAGCAACGGTTCGAGGTGGTCCCGGGGGTCTGGGGGTGCTTCACCGATGCGGGGCACATCCTCGGGTCGGCGTCGATCGAGCTCGAGTGGGAGGAGGAGGGGCGGACGCGTCGCCTCGGCTTCAGTGGCGACATCGGCCGATCGGGGCTCGCGATCATCCGCGATCCCGAGCCGGTGCGCGATGTGGATTGGTTGATCCTCGAGTCCACCTACGGGAACCGCGATCACACGAGTGTCGACGGGGCGCGGGCCGAGTTAGGGCGGATCGTGCGGGAGACCGTCGCGCGTGGGGGGCGGGTGTTGATCCCCTCGTTCGCCGTGGGCCGGACCCAAGAGCTGGTGTACGACCTCCATGCGCTCTCCCATGCGGGAGCGATCCCGCGGGTCCCGGTGATCGTCGACAGCCCCCTCGCCTCGGAGGCGACGGAGGTCTTCCGCGAGCATGTCGGGGTGTTCGATGGCACGGAGCGGATGGTGCAGGAGCATGCGGCGAATCGCACGGAGCTCTTCACCTTCCCGCTCGTGCAGTTCACGCCTGATGTCGAGGACTCCAAGGCGATGATGCGGCAGCCCGGCCCGAAGGTGATCATCGCGGCGTCAGGGATGGCGGAGTCGGGGCGGATCCTCCATCACCTCGCGCATTCGGCGGGCGATTCGCGAAACACGGTGCTGATCGTCGGCTTCCAGGCGGAGCATACGCTCGGGCGACGGATCGTCGAGCGGCAGCCGATGCTCAAGGTGTTCGGCGAGGAGGTCCCGCTGCGCGCGCAGGTGGAGGTGCTCACGGGGTACAGCGCGCACGCCGACCGAACCGAGCTCGTGGCCTGGCTCGACGCGGTGCGGGCGACCTCGCCGCGACTGGTGGACGTCTTCTTGGTACATGGGGAAGCGGAGGCGCAGGACGCCTTCGCGGCACAGCTCGCGCAGCACGGGGTGACGGCGCAGGCGCCACGCCACGGCCTGCAGGTCACGCGGTGATCCTGCGTCGCCTCTCCGGCGCGCTCGGGATCGTCGTGGCGCTCTGGTGTTGTTCACTCCTTGCCGTCCTCTGGGTGGGCGCCCGTGATCGCGCCGCGCCGGCCGATGCGATCGTGGTCCTCGGGGCCGCGCAATACAGCGGGAAGCCCTCCCCGGTGCTGCGGGCGCGCCTCGATCAGGCGTTGACGCTCTATCGGCGTGGGCTCGCCCCTCGAGTGATCCTCACCGGCGGGACGGCCCCCGGCGACCGGACGAGTGAAGCGGCGGTGGGGCGGAGCTATCTCCGCCGTGCGGGTGTCCCCGCCAGTGCGATGCTGATGGAGTCCGAGGGGCGGACCACGCGCGCCTCGCTCACGGCGGTCGCGGGCTTCGCCGGTCCGCTCGCGATCCATCGTGTGATCCTCGTCTCCGATCCGTTCCATCTCCTTCGCGCCCGTACGATCGCGCGGCGACTTGGCTTCGAGGCGATGACCTCCCCCGCGCAACGCCTCCCACTCCGCACCTGGATCCTCAGCCAACCGCGCTATCTGTTGGAAGAGTCGATCAAGGCGCCGTTGACCTTCGTCATCGACCGCTGATCCCAGACCTGATGCAGATCCCCATCGAGACCATCACCCTCCCGAACGGCCTTCGTGTCGTCCTCTCCGAGGACCATGCGACGCCGATCGTCGCCGTGAACCTCTGGTACCATGTGGGCTCCGCGAACGAGCGTGCGGGGCGCACCGGCTTCGCGCACCTCTTCGAGCATATGCTCTTTCAGGGGAGCGCGCAGGTCGGCGCCAACGAGCACTTCGAGTTAATCCAGCGCGCGGGCGGCACCCTCAACGGCTCCACCTGGCTCGATCGCACCAACTACTACGAAACCCTGCCTTCGCATCAGTTGGCGCTCGCGCTCTGGCTGGAGGCGGATCGGATGGCGCGCCTCCTCCCCGCGATGACGCAGGAGAAGCTCGATACGCAGCGCGATGTGGTGAAGAATGAGCGGCGGTGGTCGGTAGACAATCAGCCGTACGGCACCTGGTGGGAGCGCCTCCCGGCGCTCTGCTTCCCGCCGGAGCATCCCTTCCATCATTCCTTGATCGGGTCGATGGAGGATCTGACCGAGGCCTCGCTCGAGGATGTCGCGGCCTTCTTCCGCACCTACTACACGCCGGACAACGCGGTGCTGACGATCGCGGGGGACTTCGATCCCACGGAGGCGCGTCAGCTCGTCGAGCGCCACTTCGGGGCGATCCCGCGCGGGACCGGGCGCCCCGCCCTTCCGGATATGTCGCTCCCGCCGACCTTCGGTGGGCGTCGGCGTCAGGTCGTAGAGGATGCGGTGGTCGCCCCGAGGGTCTTCCTCGCCTTCCGGATCCCGCCGGCGGGCGATCAGGCGTGGTATGCCGCCTATCTCCTCTCTGCGGTGCTCGGCTCAGGCGAAGCGTGCCGTCTGGAGACCGCCCTCGTGCGCGAGCAGGCGATCGCGACGTCAGCGAACGCGTACACCTATGATCTCACCAAGGGGAGCGACCTCCTGGTGGTCGATGTGACGGCGCGTCCCGGCACCGATCCCACCGCACTCGAGGTGGCGGTAGAGCGGGAGATCGATCGGATGATCGTCGAGGGGGTAGGGGAGATGGAGCGCCGTCGAGCCTTGGCGTTGCTCGAGACGGCGTGGGTGACGGAGCTCCAGTCGGCGGGGTCACGCGCCGATGCGCTTTCCAAGTTCGCGACCTATCACGACGATCCCACGTTGCTCAATGCCGAGCTCGCGCGCTATGCGACGGTATCGGCTGACGAGGCGACGGCGTTCGCACGACGGTATCTGATCGCGGAGAACCGCGCGACGTTGCTCTTTGTGCCCCAGGCGACGGAGGTGGCGGCATGAGTGCATCGCTCACTGGTTCGCTCACTGGTTCGCTCGCTGGTTCACTCGCTGGTGTGCCACCGCGGCCGCAACCCGGCACGCCGCGTCCCTATCACTTCCCGGCGGTGCATCGTCACACCGTGCCGAATGGGGTGAAGGTGCTGGTCGTCCCGATGCCACGGCTCCCGATCGTGACAGCGATGGTCTATGTGGATGCCGGGGCCAACGCCGATCCGGCGGGGGAGGAAGGGCTCGCGCTCCTCACCGCCTCGTCACTCACCGAGGGGATCGCGGGGTGTGAGGGGACGCAGCTCGTCGAGCGCTTCGAACAGCTCGGGACGGTCGCGAGTGTCTGGGCCGACTGGGAGGGGAGCTATGCGCGGCTCACGGTGCTCAAGGAGAAGCTCGCACCGGCGCTCGAGCTGTTGGCCGAGGTGTTGCGCGCACCAACCTTCCCGAGGCGCGAGGTGGAGCGGTTACGCGATCAGCGGTTGGCGGGACTCGAGCAGCAACTCGCGGAACCGCGTGGGCTGGCGGACGAGCGCTTCGATGCCTTCCTCTATGCGCCGTCGATGCGCTATGCGCGCCCGGTGGGGGGGACGCCGCAGACGGTCCCGCGGCTCACGCGCGACGGCGTCGCGGCCTTCCATGCGCGGCACTATGGGCCGGCGACGACGACGCTCGTCCTGGTGGGTGATCTCACCCCCGAGGCGGGGGTGCAGCTCGCCAGCACCGCGTTCGGTGGGTGGGCGCATGCGGCGGTGCGTGGGCCGGCGGTGCACGACACCCCGGCGACGATCGCGCGACGGGTCGTCCTGGTGGAGAAGCCCGACGCGCCGCAGTCGGAGCTGCGTGTGGGGCATGTCGGCGTCCCGCGACTCCACCCCGACTATCTCGCGATCGTCGTGATGAATGGGTTGCTCGGGGGCTTCTTCTCCTCGCGCATCAATCTCAACCTCCGTGAGAAGCACGCCTTCACCTATGGGGCGTCGTCGTCATTCGATTGGCGTCGCGCGGCGGGGCCGTTCACGGTGGGGACTGCGGTGAAGACCGAGGTCACGGGGCGTGCGCTCGAGGAGATCCTCAAGGAGATCGATGCGATGCGTGCGGCACCTCCCTCGGCGAGCGAGCTCGCGCTCGCGGCGGATTATCTCGCGGGGGTCTTCCCCCTTCGCTTCGAGAGCACGGCGGCGGTGGCTGGGACGGTCGCGATGGCGGAGAGCTTAGGCGTGCCCGAGAATTTCTATTCGACCTATCGCGAGCGCGTACGTGCGCTGACGGCGGACGAGGTGCATGCGGCGGCACGGACCCACCTGCATCCCGATCAGCTGCTCGTGCTCGCGGTCGGTGATACCGCGACCGTCGCCCCGATGCTCGACGAGATGGGGCTCGGTCCCGTGACACGGGTGGCCGCGGAGTTCGACCCGACGGAGGCATCATGACGGAATCGGTGGGGAGGGTCGGCGGCGCGCGCGTCTGGCAGCACCGCTTCTTGGATGCGCATCTCGATCAGGTGCGCTTCCCTGATGGGAGCGTGGGCGAGCAGGTATTGATCCATCACCCGGGGGCGGCGGCGGTGGTGCCCTTCCTGAGTGATCCCGCGGGAACGGATCCGCAACTCCTCCTGATCCATCAGTATCGGTACGCGGTGCAGGGGCTCTTGTGGGAGATCCCGGCGGGACGATTGGAGCCGGGGGAGCCGACGCTCACCTGCGCGCATCGCGAGCTGTTGGAGGAGACGGGGTGCACCGCGACGTCGATGACCTCGCTCACCTCGATCTGGACGGCGCCGGGGTTCACGAACGAGCGGATCGAGATCTTCTTGGCGACAGGGCTCACGCGCGGGGAATCGAAACGCGAGGCCGATGAGTTCATCGAGGTGGTGACCCTTCCGATGTC
>CAXRBM010000195.1:0-9244 GCA_964228675.1 Gemmatimonadaceae bacterium | reverse complement strand
TGAGCATCCGCTTCCATGAGCAGGAGGCCCGCTCGATGGGCCGCGACACCACCGGGGTGAAGGGGATCTCGCTCGGGGCGGGCGACCGCGTCGTGGGGATGGTGGTGGTGAAGCGCGAAGCCTCGCTCCTCGTCGTCACCGAACTCGCCCTCGGCAAGCTCACCAACGTCGAGGAGTATCGGGTGCAGGGTCGCGGCGGGAAGGGGATCCTGACGGTCAAGCGCACCGAGAAGACCGGCGATGTGGTCGGGTTACTCGAGGTGCTGCCGGAGGATGGGCTGATGCTCATCACCCGTGGCGGCCAGTCCCTGCGGTGCGCGGTCAAGGACATCCGCGAGACGGGACGTGTCGCGCAGGGCGTGCGCCTCAAGAATCTCGAGCTGGGGGATGTGGTCGCCGCGATCGCGCGCGTGGTCTCCGACGACAAGGAGGCCGAGGGCGGTGAAGGGGGCGAGGGTGGTGAGGAGGCGGGCGGCTCCGACCAGATGGAGCTCGGCGCGTCCGAGGAGTGACGGTGACCCGGCGTCGTCCCTCTGGTCGGCGCCGGTCGGTGCGTTCGCTCCCGGCGCTCCTGCTCGGGGCGTGTATGCTCTCGGCGTGCCGTGGCGCCGAGCCGTCGGATCCATCCGTCGTCCGCGCCGATTCCGCTGGGGTGCGTCTCATCACCTCGGGCCCTGCCGATCGCGCCCTCGGGTGGACCCTCACGGAGATCGGTCCGCTCAGTGACGCCGACGGGCATCCGTGGGTCTTCGATGCCGTGACCCCGCTGCGGGTGCTCACCGATCGCGGGGGGCGCACCTATGTGATCGGTGGGGATACCGCGGTGCTCCGCTTCGGGCGCGATGGGCGTCTCGATCGCGTGCTTGGTGCGTCGGGGGGAGGTCCGGGGGCCTTCGGGCGACCGGTGCGGATCGCGGCGCAGGCCGATACCCTGATCGTCACCGACCTCGGGAAGGGCGCGTTGGTGCGATTCGGCCCGACGCTCGATCCCGTGGACGATCGTCCCTTGAACGGAGCACTCACTACCGCCGAGTGGCATGCGTACCGTGCCGGTGGGCTCTGGGTCGTGCAGGGGAGCGGTGGCGAGGACGGTGTGCATCGGTCGGAGTTGCGGGCCGATACCCTCTCGGGCGTGCCGCTCCTCGAAGCGGAAGGTGCGACGATCGTCGCGCATGCGGAGGGACCGCGCGTCGTCGCGCATCGGCCGCCGACCTATGAGGTGCGGCTCTTCGAGGGGCCGCGGCTCCTCGCGATCCTCCGCCGCCCCGTCGATTCGGCGGTGGTGGCCATCACGCGGCTCGCCCTGCACAAGGACGGGACGTTGTGGGTCGAGCGTCGCGTGCCTGGGGTGGCGGACGCGATGCGACTCGATGTCTTCGGTCCCGATGGGGTGTATGTCGGGACGCTCGAGGATCGCGGCGTCCCTGTGGGACTCCTCCCCAATGGCGAGGTGCTCTTCGTGCGGGCGCGCGCTGATGGACCTGGCGTCCTGATCATGCGCACCAACATCCGCCGCTGATCTCTCTCACGCCCGCTTCCATGCGCCTGCTCCCCTCGCTCCTCATCGTGACCCTCCACCTGGGCACGCGCGTCTCGGATCTGCCGGCGCAGGGACCAGCATCCGCGCCGACCATCGTAATCCTCGTGCGGCATGCCGAGAAGGGAACGGAGCCGGTGAACGACCCGCCGCTGACGGCGCGAGGCCGTGAGCGCGCCGAGGCCCTCGCGGTGGCGTTGCGGGATGCGAGGATCGCGGCGGTCTATCACACGCCGACGATCCGCACGCATGACACCGCGCGCCCGATGGCGGCGCGGTTCGGTCTCACCTCGCAGCTGATCCCCCTCGTCCCGCGCGCCGCACAGGGCGACTCGATCGTCGCCATCGCACGGCGGCATCCGGGGCAGACCATCGTCCTCGTGGGGCACTCGAACACGATCATGCCCTGGCTCGCCGCCCTGGGTGGCCCCGCCCGTGCGGACCTCTGTGACCACGAATATGATGGGCTCTATACGGTGATCCTCGACGGGGGGACCACCCGAGTGATCGATGGGCGGTATGGTCCACCGAATCCCACGGCCCCGACGGGGACCGCGATGCATTGCGGGGCACGGTGATGGGCGGGAGATTCCGCAGATGACCGCTGCCCCACTCGCTCAGGACCAGGAGCCTCTCGTCTCGCTCGACGAGATCCGCGCGGCGGCGGCCCTCCTGCACGGGGTCGCGGTGCGAACCCCGCTCCTCCCCTGTGATTCGCTCACCGAGCAGCTTGGCGTGCCAGTCCTCCTCAAGCCCGAGATGCTCCAGCGCGGCGGCGCCTTCAAGTTCCGCGGCGCCTACACCTTCCTCGCGCGCCTCTCCCCCGAGGCGCGTGCCCGCGGGGTGATCACCGCAAGCTCCGGCAATCATGGGCAGGCGGTCGCACTCGCCGCGAAGCTCTTCGGTGTCGCGGCCACCATCGTCATGCCCACCACGGTGCCGCGGGCCAAGCGCGATGGCGCCGTGCGGCTTGGCGCGCGGTGCTTCTATGCCGGTGTCACCACCGCCGAGCGAATGACGCGGGCGCTGGAGATCGCCGAGGCCGAGGGGCTGACGATGGTCCCACCGTACGACGACCCAACGATCATCGCAGGGCAGGGGACGCTGGGGCTCGAGATCGGGGAGGACTACCCGCAGGTGGGGACGGTCCTCGTTCCGATCGGTGGGGGTGGCCTCAGCTCGGGAGTCGCCGCCGCGATCAAGGCACTCGCCCCGCAGGTGCGAGTGATCGGCGTCGAGCCGGAGGGGTCCCCGAAGTACTCACGCGCCGTCGCTGCCGGTGAGCCGGTGACGATCCCCGCGCAACCTGACGGGCTCGCCGACGGACTCCTCGCGGTACGGATCGGGACGCGCAATTTCCATCACCTGCATGCGCACATGGACGAAGTGATCACCGTCCCCGATGCGCTGCTCCCCTGCGCGGTGCAGTTCCTGTTGGATCGGATGAAGATCGTGACGGAGCCGAGCGGGGCGATCACCGTCGCGGCGCTCTTGGATCGGCGCGTGCGGGTCAGTGGGCCGACGGTCTGTGTGTTGAGTGGTGGGAATGTGGAATGGGATGGCCTGAGCGCCCTGATCGGCGACGGAGGAATGCCACGATGACGATGCGATGCCCGAATTGCCGCGCGACCTACGCGGATGACGCGCGGTTCTGCACCAAGGACGGAGGGAAGCTCGTGCCGGTCGTGCCGCTCGCGCCGCCCGTCGGTCCCTCAGTGAGTCCCTCAGTCAGTGCGTCGGTCAGTCCGTCGGTCAGTCCATCGGTTGGTGGGGGTGAGGTGACCCTCGCCGACCTCGGCGATCAGTCGAAGATGGTCGGGAAGATTCTCGATGGGGCGTATCGCATCGAGCGGAAGCTCGGCGAGGGGGGGATGTCGTACGTCTACCTCGGCGAGGAACGTGCCACGGGCGCGCGCTATGCGATCAAGATCCTCGCCCCCAATCTGGCGAAGGATGCCACCGCGATGGCGCGCCTCCGTCGTGAGGCGTTGCTGGGCGGCAAACTCGCGCACCCGAACGTCTGTCATATCATCAGGCTGGGGGAGACCGCGGGCGGGCTTGTCTATGTGGTGATGCCCTTCGTCCAGGGGGAGATCCTCAGCGACCGAAACTATCGCGTCCGACAGACCTCCCTCGCGGACACCGTGACCTTCGTCACGCAGATCGCGGCCGGCCTTCAGGTCGCGCACAACCTCACGATCGTGCATCGCGACCTCAAGCCCGAGAACATCATGATTTGCCGGGATGCCGGTGGGCGGGAATACGCGGTGATCATGGACTTCGGGCTCGCGAAGGCGCGGGAGGCGGGCGCCGAATTGCAGAAGCTCACCTCGACGGGGATCGTGCTCGGGACACCGGAGTTCATGAGCCCTGAGCAGTTGCGTGGGAAGCCGCTCGATGGGCGGACGGACATCTACTCGCTCGCGCTGATGGCGTTCGAGATGCTCACAGGCAAGCTCCCGTTCGAGGGGAAGAACCAGCAGGAGATGATGATCGCGCGACTGCGTGCGGAACCGACACCGATCCGTCAGTTGCGCTCGGAGCTCCCCTCGGGGGTCGAGGCAGCGTTGCTCAAGGCGATGGCCCGCGCGGCGGATGATCGTTTCGCGACGGCGCCGGCCTTCGCCGAGGCGCTCCGCCGCGCGGCGGGGTGAATCCGGTGGCAGAACCTGACCGCGCGTCGCCTGATGCGACGCGCCGGTCGCCCAGCCTCGCGACGCGGTTGACCGCACTCGCCTCGCGCCTGATGATCCGCCGGGTGATGGCGGCGTCCACGCTCGATCTCGCACGTCTGCGGCGGGCGATGCGGGCACGACGCAGCCTCCCGGCCCTCTTGCCGCGCTCGGTCGTGGTAGAGCGCACGACGCTTGGTGGCGTGGCGGCGGAATGGTGTCGCCCCTCTGGAGCCGGTCCCGTACGGGCAATCCTCTATCTGCATGGCGGGGCCTATGTGGCGGGGCGGATCGAGGATTTCCGCCCCTTCGCCACCTGGCTCGCCCACCAGAGCGGGATCGCCGTGTGCTCACTCGCCTATCGTTTGGCACCGGAGCATCCCTTCCCAGCCGCGCTCGACGATGCACTGGCGGCGGTCCGCACGATACGCGCACAGGGAGTCGCCCACCTCGCCCTGGTCGGCGACTCCGCTGGTGGGGGACTCGCGCTGGCGACCACGCTGGCGCTCCGCGAGGCGGGAGACGCACTCCCCGCAGCGCTCGCCGTCCTGAGCCCACTCACCGATATGGCGGCGACGGATGGAACGCGGCGCACGAATGCCATGCGTGATGATGTGCTGTCGCTCCGGCACGCCAAGACCCTCGCGCGGTGGTATGCGGGAGCGATCCCGCTCGACGCCCCGCTCCTCTCTCCGGTCCGCGCCGATCTCACGGGATTCCCGCCCACGCTCATCCATGTGAGCGATGCGGAGGTCCTCTTGGACGATGCGACCCACCTCGCCGAGCGACTTCGTGCGGCGGCCGTGCCGACCACGCTCGAGGTCTTCCACGGGCTCCCGCACGATTGGCATGTGAGCGTCCCGCTGACGCCGGAGTCGCGGGAGGGGGTGCAGCGGGTCGGGCGGTTCCTCGCGGAACGATTGGGCGCGCGCGCCTAGCGGTCCGCGCGTCGCCGCGCGGACGCTATCGCCCGCGCTCCTGTAACTCGACGAGCAGGCAACGGTCCTGCACCACGTCGATCCCCGCGCGCGCCAGCGTCTCCGCCACCTCGTCGTGGCGGATCCCCAGCTGGAACCAGACGGCGCGTGGACGGGCCTGCAGGAGATCGTCGAGGTGCCGCGGGATGTCGCGGTCGCGACGGAAGACGTTCACCAGGTCCACCGGCTCCCCGATCCCCGCGATGGTCCGGTGCACAGGGACCCCAAGGATCTCGGTCACCTCAGGGTAGTAGACCGGGACGGGGATGATCCGGAAGCCGGCCCGCTGGGCGTAGGCGGGGACGTCGTAGGCCGGGGCGGGGCGGTCCCCCGTCTTGATGCCGAGGACCGCGATGGAGCGGGTCCGGTCGAGGAGGGCGGAGATCCCCTCGGGGGTCTCGATCAGGTGCTGGCGCCAGTCGGTCATCGTGAGTGAAATCAGGGGGGCAGGGGGCTAGATTCAAGGGCTGTCCAACTCGACCTCTCCCCCCGTGGAGTGACCCCATGCGGATGCTCGTGCTCGGCGCCGGCCTTCAGGGTTCGGCATGTGCCTATGACCTCCTCCAGAACCCGGCGATCACCGAGGTCCGCCTCGCCGACCAGCGGGTCGATCGCCTCCCCGCCTTCCTGCAGTCCTACATCGGCAAGGGTCGGCTGACTACGATCCAGCTCGATGTGAAGGACACCACGGCGGTCGCGGCCGCCATGGCGGGGGTCCAGAGCGTGATGTGCGCGCTCCCGTACTATCTCAACCTCCCGATGACCGAGGCGGCGATCGTCGCCGGCGCGCATTTCTGCGACCTCGGGGGCAACACCGAGATCGTGCAGCAGCAGCAGCGCCTCACGGCCTCGGCCGAGGCCAAGGGGGTGACCGTCGTCCCGGACTGCGGGCTCGCGCCTGGGATGGTGAACATCCTCGCGCAGCTGGGGATCGATCGCTGTGACTCGGTCGATTCGGTGCGGATCTTCGTGGGGGGGCTCCCGCAGCACCCCGAGGGCCCGCTCAACTACCAGATCGTCTATTCGATCGAAGGTGTGCTCGACTATTACACGACCCTCTCGTGGATCATCCGCGATGGGAAACAGCTTCAGATGAAGGCGCTCTCGGAGATCGAGCCGATCCACTTCGACGCGCCGGTGGGCGAGCTCGAGGCCTTCCACACCGCCGGTGGGCTCTCGACGATGGCGTTCCGGTATCAGGGGAAGATCCCGAACATGGAGTACAAGACCCTCCGGTATCCGGGCCACGCGAAGATCATGGAGGCGATCCGCGAGCTCGGGCTGCTGGAGCTCGAGCCGGTGCGGGTGAAGGGGACCACCGTCGTCCCGCGCGAGGTGGCGATCGCGCAGATGCAGCCGCGCCTCACCAAGCAGAACTCCCCCGACCTCGTCGCGCTCCGCGTCGTCGTCACGGGGACGAAGGGCGGGAAGCCCATCACGCATACCTTCGAACTCGTCGATCGCTACGATGCCGCGCACGGCATCAGCGCCATGATGCGCACCACGGGCTACTCGCTCTCGATCACGGGGCAGTTGCAGGCGGAGGGGGCCGTGTCGCCCGCTGGCGTCCACACCCCGGACGAGTGCATGCCGGGCGAGCGCTACATCGCCGAGTTGGCGAAGCGCGGGATCGCGATCGCACAGACGGTCAGCTGATCTCCTCGCGCGGTTGTGCCGTCCGCCGCGTCACCCGATCGGGGTGGCGCGGCGGTCTCGCGTTCAGCGCGAGAAGCTCGCGAGGGTGACGCCCATGGCGTCGATCGCGGTGCGGGCGCGCCAGCGATCGGACCCGTTGTAGATGAACGAGAAGGCGAGCTGCTCACCATTCTTGGCGGTCACGTAGCCACCGAGGGAGACGACATCGCCGGTGGTCCCCGTCTTGGCGCGGAGATTGCCCTGTGCCGCGGTGCCACGCATCCGGTTCTTGAGGGTCTCGGTGCGACCGGCCACCGGGAGCGAGGCCTGCATCACGGGCCCCCACGAGGCCGATCGCGAATAGTCGAGGAGTTGGATCATCGAGCGCGGCGTCACGCGATCGAGGGTCGAGAGTCCGCTCCCATCCGCCGCGAAGACCGCGCGCCGCGGGATCCCCACACGCTCGGCCAGGAAGGTCCGGAGCGATTCGTTCGCGATCACCGCGGAACCGACCGCGCCTGACGAGCGCGCCGTGTTGCGGAAGAGGAGTTCGGCGAAGTGGTTGTTGCTCTCGCCGTTCATCGTCGCCACGAGGGTCGCGACCGGCGGGGAGTCCCACGCCGTCACGAACTGCGCGGCGGTGGGGGCGCGGCCCATGCGGGTCTCGCCGGTGACACGCACGCCCTGCGCCTCGAGCGCCGCGCGGAAGGCGGCCGCCACGAACTGCTCGGGCTGTTCGATGACCACCTGATAGGTCCGTGCCTTGCTTCGCGCGCCGATCCACCCGCTCACCCGGTATTCGTGTGTCAGGGTGTCCTGCCAGACACGGATCGACGCGCCACGGGAATTGGGCCGTACCGTGACCGCCGAGCGGAGATCGAGCCCGCTCACCGGCTGACCAAATCCCACCTGCGCGCCGCGCGTCGACGGGCGGACGGTGATCGTCGTGAGGTTCTCGTTGAAGGAGAGCGCGGAGACGCGGGTGCCATAGCTCGTCTGTAAGTGGCGTGCGCGCCATCCATCCGGGACGCGCTGGCCATCGAAGGCGGAGGCGTCGCCGATGAGGTCGCCGCGGATCTCGCGGATGCCCGCGGCGGCGACCTGCGCGGCGAGGGCATCGAGGGGCTGGAGTCCGGGCGTCCCACCGGCCACGCGCGGCGCAAGCGAGGGGTCACCGGCCCCCTTGAGGACGAGGTCGCCGGCGAGGATGCCATTCGTGCGCACCGACCCGGTACGCAGCACCTGGGTGCGGAAGCGATGCTCGGGGCCAAGGCGCTCGAGGGCGATCGCCGCGGTGTAGAGCTTCATCGTGGAGGCGGGGAGCAGGAGCTCGTCGCCGTTGTGATCGTAGAGGGTATCGCCGTTGGAGAGGGAGACGACCATCACGCCCCAGCGACCGCTGTTCGTCGCCCGGTCGAGCAGGGTGCGGAGATGGGCGTGGAGGGCGGTGGCGCTGGTCAGGGTGGCGGCGGCGATCTTCGGACGGGGTGCGGCCTTGGCCTTGGTCCGCGCCGTCGCGGTGGTGCCCTTCGTCGTGCGCTTCGCGGCGCTCGCGGTCGTCGTCGACCGCTTCTTCGTCGATGTCTTCGCCGTCGTCTTGCTCGTCGCGGTCTGGGTCTTGGCTGCCGATCCCTGGGCGCCGATCAGGTCGGCAGGGGCGGCGAGCCAGAGGAGCGCGAGGAGGGAGACGACGGGAAGTCGGCGCATCAAGGAATAGTACCCGGCAGAGGCGGTCGTGGCGACGCGGTCACCAAGAGTGACGACCAGCCCCCCTATTTCGTGACGAGCCCCGGGACCTGGGCCGCCGCCCGATCATCGCGCTGAGAGGTGGCCCACTTGAAGAAGACCACGGCGGTGAGGAGATAGAAGAAGAGGCCGCCGGGGATCCACATGATGAGGCCGCCGAGTCGTTGGTCCTCGAGCGGCGAGAGTCCCCAGAGGCGCGGCGCGCTCGCGTAGGCGGGATAGAGCACATGATCCGCGTAGACGATGAAGATCGAGACGATCGTCATCGGGAGGGTCATCAGGAAGCTGTAGAGCATCTGCCCGGGGTAGCTCAGGCGCGGGAGCTCGGGCATGGGGCTCACCAGGGGCCACCAGACGAGGACCGCCGTCACGAGGAACATCAGGTGCTGCGCGATGTGCACCTCATGGTAGTACATCGCCGAGTTGTAGAGCGGTGGGAGATGCCAGACCGCGAGGACGAGATTGAAGCTCGCGAAGGCGACGCCGGGGCGGGTGATCGTACGAGCGAGGGCCGCCACGGCGGGGATCCGCAGGGCGGGCCGGAGCATCCACCCCGGGGTGCCGAGCAGGAGCAAGGGCGGCGTCACGAAGGTGAGCACGAGGTGCTGCACCATGTGACCGGTGAAGAGGTAGTAGTCGCTGATGTCGTGGATCGGCCCGTTCAGCGTGAGGAACAT
>CAXRBM010000194.1:0-11328 GCA_964228675.1 Gemmatimonadaceae bacterium | reverse complement strand
CATCAGGAAATCGAACTGCGCGAGGAGGTCGGCCTCGGTCGCCGTGGTGCGCGGATCGTTGAGGAGCTTGAAGGTCGCGACCTGCGGTGCGGCGCCCCCGACCGTCATCCGCACGGTGTACGTGCCGGCCGGCGCCATCGGACCGCGCACCGACCCCGCCCACATGATCATCCCGCGGAAGGCGCTCGCGTCAGGATAGCGCATATCCCAGGCGAAGGTGTTCATCCCCGCCGCATTCGCCGGGCGCTGCGCCGCCCCGCCCCCGAAGCGGCCACCACCCGGCGCGTTCTGCGCTGCCGCACGCTCGGCCGCGAGCGCCGCCGAATCCGCCGACTCATAGGTCTTGATCACCTGACCATTTGGGGCGAGGAACTCGAGCTTCACCGGTTGCCCCGCCTGCGCGAGGTGATAGCGCACGATCACCCCCGTCGCCGGGTTCTGACCGGGGTTCGTTCCCGAGGCGCCGGGGCCACGCATCCCACCACCACCGAAGCCCCCACCCCACTCGATGCGATAGGCATCGCGCGGCGCGAAGAGGTGCGCCGGCTTGGCGAAGACCGCCGCATTCGTCTGGCGGAGCGCCGAGAGGTCATCGAGCACCCAGAAGGAGCGGCCGTGGGTCCCGGCGATGAGATCGCCTTCCTTGACGACGAGATCGTGCACCGGCACCGGCGGGAGGTTTCCCTGCAGGCGCTGCCACTGCGCGCCGTCATCGAAGGAGACGAAGACCCCACGCTCGGTCCCCGCGTAGAGGAGGCCACGCCGCGTCTCATCCTCGCGGATCACGCGCGTGAACTCATCGCCCGGGATCCCGGCGACGATCTTGGTCCAGGTCGCGCCGAAGTCGGTGGGCTTGTAGAGCAACGGCTGGAAGTCATCGAGCTGGAAGCGGTTCGCGGCGAGATACGCCGTGCCGTCAGCGAAGCGTGAGGTCTCGATGATCGAGATGCGGGAGAAGTCCCCGATCCCCTTCGGCGTCACGTTCTTCCAATTCTTCCCGCCGTCGCGCGAGAGCTGCACATACCCATCGTCCGTTCCGACCCAGAGGACGTTCTTGTTCTGGTGCGACTCCGCGAGGGTGAAGATCGTGCCGTACGTCTCGACCCCGGTCTGGTCCTTGGTGATCGGGCCGCCGGAGGGGCCGAGGGTCTTGGGGTCGTTACGCGCGAGCGGAGGGGAGATGATGTCGAACGACTGCCCCTCGTTCGTCGAGCGGAAGAGGCTCGAGCCGCCGGCGTAGAGCACCTTGGGATCGTGCATCGAGATCACGATCGGGAAGGTCCACTGGAACTTGTACTTGATGTCCTCCGACGACCATCCCATCGGGTTGTCGGGCCAGGCGTTGATGTTGCGCTCGAGCCCGGTGCGCATGTCCTTACGCGTGAGATAGCCGGAATAGCTCCCGGCGTACATGATGTCAGGGTTCTTCGGGTCAGCGGTCACATAGCCGGACTCGCCACCGCCGGCATCATCCCAATCGCCGATCCCGATCCCGCCGGCCTGCCGGCTCGGACCGCAGAGGGTGGAGTTGTCCTGCTGCGCACCGCAGACCTTGTAGGGGAAGTGATTCGTGGTCGAGACGTGATAGAACTGCGCCGTGGCGAAATCCTGATCGGTCCAGGTCTGCCCACCGTTGAAGGAGACGTTGGCGCCCCCGTCGTTGGCCTGCACCATGCGTTGCGGATCGTTCGGCGCGATCCAGAGATCGTGATTGTCCCCGTGCGGGACGCTGATCTGCTGCCGCCAGCTCTTCCCACCATCGGTCGAACGGAAGAACGAGACGTTGAGTCCATAGACGACGTTCGTGTCCTTCGGGTCGGCGACGAGGCGCGAGTAGTACCAGGCACGCTGGCGGAGATTGCGATCGCCGTTCAGATACTGCCAGGTCGCGCCGGCATCATCGGAGCGATAGGTGCCACCCGAATCGGCTTCGATCTGCGCCCAGATCCGCTTCGGGTTCGCCGGCGAGATCGCGAGCCCGATCTTCCCGAGGAGTCCCTTCGGGAGCCCGGGATTATTGGTGATCTCACGCCAGGTGGTCCCACCGTCCGTCGACTTCATGATCCCGCTGCCGGGCCCGCCGGAGTTGAGCATCCAGGGGCGACGATACGCATGCCAGAAGGTCGCATAGAGCGTATTCGGGTCGCTCGGATCCAGGATGAGGTCCCAGACGCCGGTGGAGTCGTTGCGATAGAGCACCTTCGTCCAATTCTTCCCGCCATCGGTCGTCTTGAAGACGCCGCGCTCCGGATTGTTGCCGAAGGCATGACCGAGCGCCGCGACATAGACGATGTCGGCATTGGTGGGATGCACCCGCACCCGCCCGATGTGTCGCGTCTCCTTGAGCCCCATCGACGTCCAGCTCTTCCCGCCATCGACGGTCTTCCAGAGCCCATCACCGTGTGAGGTGTTCCCGCGGATGTCGGTCTCGCCGCCGCCGACATACACGATGTCGGGATTCGACTCTGCGACGCCGATCGCGCCGATCGTCCCGCCGAACCAGCGATCGGTCATCGGTTGCCAGGTGACGCCGCCATCGACGGTCTTCCAGACCCCGCCCCCCGTCGTCCCCATCCAGTATTCGTTCACGCGGCTCGTGGAGCCGGCGACGGCGACGGAGCGACCGCCACGTGCCGGACCGAGCTCGCGCCACCGCACCTGGGAGAGCGCGGCGGTGGGGATCGTCTGCGCGACGAGGGGAGTGGCCGCACCCAGCAGCACCAGCCCGAGCACGAGCCGAATGGACCAGAGCGAACCGAGAGAACGACGGGACAGGGACATGGGCGTCATCATGTGAGTTGGGGGAGTGAGGGAAGGAGAGAGGATTCGGTCGTCGAGGCAGCGCGTGTCTCCCACCGGCGCATCATCGAAAGGAACGCCAAGGCAATATCGGCATCGAACTCGACCCCAGCGCCCTGCTCGATGATCGAGAGGATATCGTCGTGAGCCATCCCCTGGCGAAAGGGCCGCACGGAGGCCAAGGCATCAAACACATCACAGACATGCACGATAAGACTGGCGACATGACAGGCGCGGGTGAAGCGGAGGCGGGGGTACCCACGACCATCGATCCAGATATGGTGTTCGTACGCGACCGTCGCCGCGAGATCGAGTCGCCTGTCGCTTTCATAGATGATACGCGCGCCCTCCTCGGGATGCTGACGGATCAGGGCGAGCTCCTGATCGGTGAGCCGACCGGGCTTGACGAGTACCTGGGTGGGGATGCGGACCTTGCCGATGTCGTGCACCAGGGCGGCCAGTCCGAACGTCCGGACATCCGCGGCCCCACGCCCCAGCCATTCGGTGAGCGCCATCGTGAGCACCGCGACATTGATGGCGTGCGTCGTGAGGTACTGATCGACCGGAGCCATCGTCACCAACGGGAGGACCACCGCCCGCTCCGCATGCATGGCCGCCGAGAGGGAGCGGATCACCGATTCCGCCTCCAGCCAGGGGATCTGACCGGTCGTTCGGACCTCGTCGTGGATGAAGCGGACCGCCGCCCCCTCCTCCATGAGTGGTACGACGGCCCGCCGCCTCGCATCGGCCAGCGAGTCCGACGGCTCGGTCTTCTGATGATACCGCTGATCGCGGACCCCCACCGCGCCCCATCGGATCGTCGAGCGGCGCCGATGACTCGTCACCGTCGAATCGACCGTCGGGTGATAGAGGCGATCGTACACCTCGCCGAGGAAGGCCTCGAGATCCTCTTGGGTGGTCTCGGGATCGATCTCGACGCGCTGGACCCCGACCGTGTCGAACCGTGCCGCCCAATCCCACCCGCGAAGCGATCGGAGAGGTAGGTCGTTGTAGATCGCTTCATCGCCGATGAAGGTGAAGCGCGGGCGCACATCCGTCTCCATCAAGCGGCGCAGCGCCTCGTAGGCCTGTGCCATCGCACCCTGTCGTCCAGGGTGCTGCGCGCCATACAACTGCATGGATGTGAGGGCCTTGGTGAGGGCCGTCAGGAATCTGCCTGCCGCCATCAGCCTCCCCTCGGCCGCACCATCGTCGCCGCCCGCACCGCAGGATCATTGCTCGTGGCCGCGAGCGTCAACACCTCACGGCCTGCGGGGTGTGACCCCCAATGCACCGCCACCCCCTCGACCGCTGCGAGGAGCTCGGGCGTGGTCGGCAACAGCGTGGCGCGGCGGAGGAGTCGGGCGGGCCGCATCACGCGACGCGCCAGCCAGATCGGGGTCTCCGGTGCCATGTGGCCGGCCGCCGCCCGGACCGCGAGCGCACGCATCTCGGGACGCAACGTCTCATCATCGGCCCGCACCTTGAGGACGGACGCGACCTCCCGCGGACAGTGCCCCATGGCCGCCGCCAAGGTCAGTCGGACGATGGTCTCATCAGGGTCCACGAGTGCCCAGGCCATGGTCGCTCCCTGCTGCCGCGCCTCGCGGAGCAACTGGCGGATCGCCTCGCGCCGGACCCCGACATCGGGATGCGTACTGAAGGCGCTCGGATCGTAGGCTGACGTCCAGGTGGGATGTCGTCCCAAGAGGACGAGGAGCGACCGCAGCGTCGGCCAGCGGACGATGGTGAGATGCGGCACGAGGGCCCGCACGACCGGCGCGCCGATCTGCTCCAGCAACCCGAGATAGCGCTCGATCGTGGCTGGATCCGTGGCCGCCTCCAAGGCATCGACGAGGACCGGGACCGCCGCGATCCCCATCCGCGTGATCAGACGCTCGACGGAGCGGTGCGGAAAGGGGTGGCGCCGGGTGAGCGCATCGAGCTGGGCAGGCGTCGCGATCGCCGCCCAAAGGGCGTCCCGCATCCAGGCCGCTGGCGCCTGATCCACGAGATCCATCAGCCCCTCGACCTCGCCACGCTCGATCATCTCATCGATCGCCGGCCACATGGAGATACCGAGGGTCTCGATCTCCAATCCGATCGCGAGTACACGCGACGGCTCGACCGAGGTCGCCTCATCCGTCGGCCTGGCCATGGGGTCACGCGCCGCCAACCGGTCGAGTGCGGCCCGATACACCGAGGGATCGGTCTCACCGCGGGTCCACCGCTCGATCAACGCCGTCACCTGCTGACGCAATGCGACATCGGCGATGGCGGCCTGGTCCCCCGTCCCCTCCTCTGCCTGTGAGGCAAGCTTGGAGAGCATCCCCCGCATCGCCGTGGAGATGGTCTGGTGAGAGACGGTGGCCGCCGCCACCGTGAGGGTGAGGACCGCGTTCGTCGTCACGGCACCCACCACCTCCTGCAGGAATCGTCGGCGCCGCGTCGCGTCGCCGCCCAGGTGCAAGAGCCGCTCGAGCGTCCTCTGCCCGAGCTCCTGCACCACGGCGGAGACCCGGAGACGGGTGCCGCTCGCATCGCGGCCCCCTCTGGTGTTGATCGCCATCGACATCTGATACAGGACGATCATCACCGTCTGGTCGTACTCGGTGTCGCCCTCATGGCGCTCGATCGCCTCGGCCACGGTGGCGGGGAGGGCATGCTCGATTTCGGCACCGGAGACCGCGAGGTCGGGGAGCGCGATCTGGACGAGGCGGATCCAGAGTGCCTCCGCATCATCGATCGAGAGCGTCTCCCCGTCGGCCAACGCGAGGGACGAGAAGCTCAACGCCATCAATCGGAGATGCGGCCACTGCGCGAGGACGTCGGGGCCTTCGAGTCCGAGTGGACGGTCGATCCCCGACCCAGCGGTCCCGAGCGTCTGCATCAGGCGTTCGAGCTCGTCGACCGTCACCCCAGGGGTGATGCGGATCGATCCGATCTGATGTTGATGCAAGCGCGTCGCCAACGCCCGTAAGGCCGGATGGTTCGGGTCGGTGGCGATGGCATCGACGATCAGCTGCGTGGGCGCCACGCCGATGACGAGGGCGGGCCGCATGGCGAGGACCGCGTTCAATCGCCCGAGCACCCCGGTCGACACCGTATCGAGGATGGGGTGCCCAGGCGGATAGATCGCCGCCTTCACCATGCCGACCGAGAATTCGACGAGCAGATCCACCAGCTCCTTGGGGAGCGTGGGGCCTGCAGCGGTCGTGACGGAGGGTCCCTCCATACGGGAAAGCTACGTCCGCATGGGGCGCGATGTTGGTCTCCCGACGAGGATTGCGCTATCTCTCCGTCGTGCCCCACCGGCCTCCCCTCTCTCCGACCCAACGTGCCACGCTCGAGGCGGCGGCCCGGCGGATCGTCCCGCACGCCTTCACCGATCCGGCGCGTGGCGACGCACTGATGCGCGCGCTTCTGGCGCGGATCGGCGGGCTCTCCTCTCGTAAGCAGCGTGACCTCCGGCTCGCGCTCACCCTCTTCGGGTCGCGGGCCAGCGCGCTGACGAGCGGCCTCCTCCCGCGCCCCTTCCTCGCGCAGTCCCCGGAGCGGCAAGACCTTCAGTTCGAGCGCTGGCTCACCTCCTCGGTCGCCGCCTTCCGTACCATCGCGCAGGCGATCCGCCGCCTCGTCATCTTCACCGAATACACCACGCCGGCGGCCCACTACGAGATCGGCTATCACGGCCCGTATCACACCCGCGGACCGCTGTTCTCATGGGAGGGGGTGCTCCCCGGCGCCGAGACCGACACCGAGCCGGTGGCACGCGCCACCGATCCCACCACGGCGCACCACCCGTCGCCATTCACCTCGTCCCTCACCCCGCTCGCCCTCGACGCGAAGACCCTTCGAGCCGATGCCATCGTGATCGGGACCGGGGCCGGCGGCGCGGTCGCCGCCGCGCGACTCGCCGAATCGGGCCTCGATGTGCTGATCCTCGAGGCCGGCGCCCTCCGCGATGGCCACGACTTCACCGAGATCGAGCTCGATGCCCTCGGGCACCTCTACGCCGAGGGAGGCCAGCGCACCACCGACGACCTCGGCGTCTCGATCGTCCAAGGGGTCGGCGTCGGCGGTGGGACGAACGTGAACTGGATGGTCATGCTCCGCACCCCCGACTGGGTGCTCGACGAGTGGGCCACGGCGCACGGCACCGAGGGGATGCGCCCCGCCGATCTCGCACGGACCTTCGATCAGATCGAGGATGAGGTCCACGCGCGCATCGTCCCTGACGACGCGCATTCTCCGAGCAATCGCATCATCCTCGACGGCTCCGCCCGACTCGGCTGGTCGGCGCGAAGCGTGCGCATCAATGCGCGCGGCTGCGTCCGCACCGGCTTCTGCGGCTACGGTTGTCGCACCGGCGCCAAACAGGGGGGATTGCAGGCCTATCTCCCACGGGCCCAGGCGGCGGGCGCGCGGATCCTCCCGAACGCGACCGTCGAGAAGATCCGCATCGTCGAGCGGAAGGGCGCCTTCCCCAAGAAGCGGCTCACCGTTCGGCACACGACCTCGACCGGCGAGACGATCACGCTCCGCGCCGAAGCGCCGATCGTGATCGTCGCCGGGGGCGCGATCGAGACGCCCGCGCTGCTGCAGCGCTCACGGATGGGCGGCGGCGGCACGGGGAAATTCCTCCGTCTGCACCCGACCACCGGGGTCTTCGGTCGCTACGACCATCCGATCTACGGCGCCGGTGGGATCCCCATGACCACGGTGAACGATCAGTTCCATCGGCTCGATGCCAACGGCTACGGCGTCTGGATCGAGAGTCCGCCCTTGCATCCGGGGATCGGGGCCCCTGCGGCCTCGGGGTTCGGCACCGCGCATCGCGAGGCCATGCTCGCCTTCGGTCATCTCGGGGCGTTGGTGATCCTCGCGCGCGATGGCGCGCAGCGTGGCCAGTCCGACGGCGAGGTGCGGGCGCGCCGCGATGGGTCGCTCTCGATTCGCTATCGCCTGAGCGCCGCCGACGCGCGGCATCTGGAGGAGGGGATGGTCGCGGCGGCGCGGATCCACTTCGCCGCGGGCGCCACCTCGGTGATCACGGGGCACACCCCTGGGGTCACGCTCCAACACGACGGCGAGGTCGACCGGCTCCGTGGCCTCCCGATGGGGGCGAACCAGATCACCCTCTTCTCCGCCCATGTGAATGGCACAGCACGACTTGGGGCCGATCGGACCACCAGCGGGTGCGACCCGCACGGTGAGGTCTGGGGCGCCCCCGGCGTCTTCGTCGCCGATGGCTCCCTCCTCCCCACCGCCCCCGGCGTGAACCCACAGGAGACGATCATGGCGCTCGTCACCGTGCTCGCCGACCGCATCGCACGACGGTACCGAACCGCGTAACTTTCGCGGCGCATGTCTCACGCCGCCCTGCAGAAGCTCGCCATCGACACGGTCCGCACCCTCGCCATGGATGCGGTACAACAGGCCGAATCCGGCCACCCTGGGACCCCGATGGCCCTCGCCCCGCTCGCCTACGCGCTCTACACGCGTCATGTGCGACACAACCCCGCCGATCCGCACTGGCCCGATCGCGATCGCGTGGTGCTCTCCGCGGGACACGCGTCGATGCTCCTCTACGCAACCCTCCACCTCTCGGGCTACGATCTCTCCCTCGATGAGATCAAGGCGTTCCGGCAGTGGGGGAGCAAGACGCCAGGCCACCCCGAGGTGGGACACACCCCGGGCGTCGAGACGACCACGGGCCCCCTCGGCCAAGGGATCGCCAACGCCGTCGGGATGGCGGTCGCCGAAGCGCACCTCGCCGCGACCTTCAATCGTGAGGGGCACGCGGCGATCGATCATCACACCTGGTTCATCGCCGGCGATGGCTGTCTCATGGAGGGGATCTCGCATGAGGCCGCCTCCTTCGCGGGCCACCAGCAGCTCAGCAAGCTCATCGGCTTCTTCGATGACAACAACATCACCATCGACGGCCGTGTCGACCTGAGCTGCAGCGACGACGTCGCGCAGCGCTTTGCGAGCTATGGCTGGCAGGTTCTCCGCCTCGCCGATGTGAACGACCAAGACGCGATCGATCGCGTGATCGCCGAGGCGAAGGCCGACACGAAGCGCCCCACCCTCGTCATCACGCGCACGATCATCGGCTTCGGGTCCCCCAACCGCGCCGATACCGCCAAGGCGCACGGCGAGCCTCTCGGGAAGGACGAGATCGCGCTCACCAAGCAGGCGTATGGCTGGCCGAGCACCGAGCCCTTCCACGTGCCCGCGGAGTCGCTCGCGCACTGGCGTGAGGCCAAGGCGCGCGGCGTGGCGATGCAGGCCGAGTGGATGACGCGCTTCATGGCGTACACCAAGACGCATCCCGAGCTCGCGAAGGAGTTGGGACGTCGCTGGCATGGCGATCTCCCCGCCGCCTGGGAGAAGGCGCTCCCCACCTTCGATGCCTCGAACGGGAAGCTCGCGAGCCGCGCCGCCTCTGGCGTGGTGATCAACGCGATCGCCCCGAGTATCCCCGAGCTGATCGGCGGCTCTGCCGATCTCACCGGGAGCAATCTCACGAACGTGAAGGGCGCCGCGCCCTTCGCTGCGAAGGATCGGACCGGGCGGAACTTCCACTTCGGGATCCGCGAGCATGGGATGGGCGGGATCATGAACGGGATGGCGCTGCACGGCGGGGTGATCCCGTACGGCGGCACCTTCCTCGTCTTCGCCGACTACATGCGGCCGGCGATCCGCCTCGCGGCCCTGATGAAGCAGCAGTGCATCTACGTCTTCACGCATGATTCCATCGGGCTCGGCGAGGACGGCCCCACGCACCAGCCGGTGGAGCAGCTCACCTCGCTTCGCTGCATCCCGGGACTGCAGGTGCTGCGTCCCGCTGATGCGAACGAGACCGCCGAGGCGTGGCGTGCCGCGCTCAGGTACAAGACGGGACCAAGCGCGATCGTGCTCACGCGGCAGACGTTGCCGTTGATCGATCGCACGACCGCGGCCCCGGCGAGCGAGGTGGCGAAGGGCGCCTATGTGCTCGTCGACGCGCCGGCGGGGACCAAGCCCTCAGCGATCCTCATGGCGAGTGGCTCCGAGGTGCAGCTCGCGCTCAACGCGCACTACGAGCTCGCACAGCAGGGGATCGGGACGCGCGTGGTGTCGATGTGCTCGATGGAACTCTTCGCCGCGCAACCGGAGTCGTATCGCGCGAGTGTGCTCCCGCGTGGCCCCAAGCGCGTGGCGATCGAGGCCGCGCATCCGATGAGCTGGTACCGCTGGGTCGGGCCCGATGGGGTAGTCATCGGGATTGAGGGCTTCGGCGCGAGCGCGCCCTATCAGCGGCTCTACACGGAGTATGGGCTCACCACCGCGGCCGTCGTCGCGGCGGTCCGCGGGTAGGAACGGACGCATCCAGCGACGCCGCGTCCTCCTCCTCACCCATCCCGACCTCGTCCCGCCGGACGCGGGCGCCACACGCTCCGCGCGCGACGCCTTCGCGCTCAAGACGGAATCCGATGTCATCACGACGCTCCGGGCGAGCGGTCATGACGTCCACGTCCTCGGCGTGCAGTGGGAACTCCGCCCCATCCGTGAAGCCGTCGAGCGCATCCAGCCCGACCTCGTCTTCAATCTCCTCGAGGAGTTCTACGGCGAGACGACCTACGATCACCACGTCGTCTCGTATCTCGAACTGAAGCGGATCCCGTACACCGGATGCAACCCGCGGGGGCTCGTCCTCGCGCGGGGGAAGGCGATCTCCAAGATGCTCGCCACCCATCACCGGATCCGCGTCCCACACTTCGCCGTCTTCCCGCGAGGGAAGAAGACGCGCCGCCCGCGCGAGCTCACCTTCCCACTGATCGTGAAGTCGCTCGTCGCCGATGCGTCACTCGGGATCGCGAAGGCCTCCGTCGTCGATTCCGACGAGAAGCTCGCCGAGCGCGTGCGCTTCATCCATGAGCGGATCGGGCACGATGCGATCGCCGAGCAGTTCATCATCGGGCGCGAGCTCTCGGTGAGCGTGATGGGGAACGCTCGCCTCCGCGCCTTCACTCCGTGGGAGCTCCGGCAGACCTCGCTCGCGGCCGACGAGCCGCTGATCGCCACGGAGCGGCTGAAGCACGATCCCGTCTTTCAGCAGCGGAACGGCGTCATGATCGGTCCTGCGACCGATCTCCCCGACGAGATCACGACCAAACTGATCCGCGACAGCAAGCGGATCTATCGGCTCCTCGAGCTCTCCGGGTACGCCCGCATCGACTTCCGACTCGACGCCGAGGGACGGAGCTACTTCATCGAGGCGACCCCCAACCCTGACATCTCGCAGGGCGAGGAGTTTGCGCAGTCCGCCGCGCACGATGGGCTCCCCTACCCCGCCCTCCTCGATCGACTCCTCCAGCTCGGACTCGATCGCGCATCATAGGCTGCGGTGAGGCGCCGCCTGGCGAATCCCATGCGTCCACCACTCAACACTTGGCTGTCCGTCGACGTACTCTCCTCGATGCCTATCCTCCGCACCCTTCGGCGCGCCGGCCTCGTCGGCGCGCTCCTCGTCTCGGCCCT
>CAXRBM010000193.1:0-7734 GCA_964228675.1 Gemmatimonadaceae bacterium | reverse complement strand
TGTTGATCATGTCGAAGATCGGGAGGTACATCGCCACGACCATTCCGCCGACGACGACACCGAGGAAGACGATCATCACGGGCTCGAGCAGCGAGAGGAGCCCGCTGACCGCGGCGTCGACCTCCTCGTCGTAGAAGTCGGCGATCTTCGCGAGCATCTCGTCGAGGCCGCCGGTCTGCTCGCCGACGGCGATCATGGAGATGACCATCGGCGGGAAGACCTTGCTCTTCTGCAGCGGGGCCGAGATGGTGTCGCCGCCGGCGATCGAGGCGCGCGAGGCCAGGATCGCGTCGGAGACGACGCGGTTGCCGGCGGTCTTCGCGGTGATCTCGAGACCGTCGAGGATGCTGACGCCGGAGCTGAGGAGGGTGCCGAGGGTGCGCGTGAAGCGCGACACGGCGGATTTGCGCAGGACGTCCCCGAGGATCGGCGCGCGCAACAGGAGGCCATCGATGACGAGCTGGCCCTGCGAGGTCGCGTAGTAGCGGCGGAAGGCCTGGAAGGCGACGAAGGCGGCGACGATGAGCGCCCACCAGTAGCCCTTCAGGAACACGGAGAGCGCGATGACGATGCGGGTCGGGAGCGGGAGGGCGAGCCCGACGGAGCTGAACATGTTCTGGAACGTCGGGATCACGACGATGAGGAGCACGGCGATGGCGCCGCCGGCGACGCTCATGATGACGCCGGGATAGAGCATCGCGCCCTTCACCTTCCGCACGAGGGCGTCGTTCTTCTCCATGAACGTCGCGAGGCGCATGAGGATGGTGTCCAGGATGCCGCCGGCCTCCCCCGCCGCCACCATGTTCACATAGAGCTCGGTGAAGGCGTTCGGGTGCTTCGCGAGGGCGTCGGCCACGGTGTGCCCGGACTCGACGTCGAACACGACCTGCCGGGTGACGGCCTGGAGCGTCGGGTTCTCGGACTGCTTCGAGAGGATGTCGAGGGACTGCACGAGGGGCAGACCCGAGTTGATCATCGTGGAGAACTGCCGCGTGAAGATCACGATGTCGCGCATCGAGACCCGGCCCGTGGTCTTCTGCTTCGGCAGCTCCTCGAGCTTGACGACGGTCAGACGCAGCCGCCTGAGCTGCGCGGCGGCATCGTCCTTGCTCGAGGCCTCGAGGGTCGCCGTGCGGACCTCGCCTTGGGCCGTGCGGGCGGTATAGGTGTACGTGGGCATAGGGAAGGATTACCTCGGTGGCGCGGGCGCGGCGACCCCGCTCACCGTCTCGGGCCGGTGGCCCCGGAGGAGATGCGCCCCCCCGAACCACCCCCGCTGGGATCGTCCGCCCCGCCCAGCCCGATCATCCGGAGGAACTCGTCGGGATCGGCGCTCACACGGAGACATTCCTCCTCCGCCACGAGATCCGCCTGGAAGAGCCGCACCAGCGAGTCGTTCAGCGTCTGCATCCCGAACTTCTTCCCCGATTGCATCATCCCGTAGATCTGGTGGACCTTGTCGTCCCGGATGAGCGAGCGGATCGCGGGCGTCGCGATCAGGATCTCCGTCGCCGCCACGCGCCCCTTCCCGCTCTTCCGTGGGATCAGCGCCTGCGTGACGATCCCCTCGAGCACGAAGGCCAGCTGGGTCCGCACCTGCTGCTGCTGATGGCTCGGGAAGACATCGATGAGGCGATTGATCGCCTCGGCCGCACTGTTGGTATGCAACGTCGCGAAGGCGAGATGTCCCGTCTCCGCGATGGTCAACCCGGCATGGATCGTCTCGAGGTCACGCATCTCGCCCACCAGCACCACATCGGGATCCTCCCGAAGCGCGTATTTGAGGGCACTCGCGAACGACTTGGTGTCCGAGCCGACCTCCCGCTGGTTGACGATGCAGCCCTGATGCCTGTGCACGAATTCGATCGGATCCTCGACGGTGAGGATGTGCCCTCGCCGCTCACGATTGATCTTGTCGATCATCGCCGCCAAGGTCGTCGACTTCCCCGACCCGGTGGGGCCCGTGATGAGGACGAGCCCCCGGGGCCGCTCCGCCAGGCGCGAGATGACCGGCGGGAGCCCCAGCTGATCGAAGCTCTGGATCAGATAGGGGATCTGCCGCAAGACCATGGCGACACACCCGCGCTGTCGAAAGCAGTTCGCGCGGAAGCGCGCACGATTCTGGATCCCGAAGGAGAAGTCGAGCTCGTCCTCCTGTTCGAACCGCTTCTTCTGGTTCTCCGTCAGCACGGAATAGGCGAGCTGTGTCGTGTCCTTCGGCTCCAGCACGGCGTCCACGCGCGAGTGCTGCATCTCGCCGTCGATCCGCAACGTGGGCCGATTGCCCGCGGTCAGGTGCAGGTCGGAGGCCCCGCGCTCGATCATCTCCTCCAGGAGGGTCCGGAGATTGAACGCGGGCGGGGTGGTCGCCTCGCGGGATCCCGGGGGAACGGTCATCGGAGGCGCCGAGCGGACGGGAGGATGGCGGGGCTCATGCGCTGGTCTCGCGAACGACCTGCTCCAGCGTGGTGATCCCCTTCCAGACCTTGATCAGGCCGTCCATGCGAAGGGTCAACATGCCGTCGGCGATGGCGGCGTCACGGATCTCCGCGGCCCCGACGTTCTGGAGGATCAACTTCCGAAGCGCCGGCGTCATGAACATCACCTCGTAGGCACCTTGCCGGCCCTTGAGACCGGATCCGCCACAGGCGTCACATCCGCGCCCACGGAAATACGGCATCGCGCGCACCTTGGTGTCGAGCGTCACGGCGGCCAAGAGCGACGCCGACTCCTTCGGCGCCCGCGCGATCATGTCCGTGATCGACTGGTCGGTGAATCGGAGGTCACGCAAGGTGGTGTCCGATCGGATCTTCGCGGCGTCGAACTCGAGCGGGTCCGGGGTGACGACCGTCTTGCATCCCGAACAGATGCGCCGCAGTAGACGCTGCGCCAACACGAGGTTCAGCGCCGAGCTCACATTGAAGGGTTCGAGCCCCATGTCGAGGAGGCGCGTCACCGTCTCCGCGGCGGAGTTGGTGTGAAGCGTCGAGAGCACCAGGTGCCCCGTGAGCGCCGCCTTGATCGCGATCCCACCGGTCTCGAGGTCGCGGATCTCACCCACCATGATGATGTTCGGGTCCTGCCGCAGGAAGGCCTTGAGCGCCGCGGCGAAGGTCATCCCGATCTCCGTACGCACCTGCACCTGATTGACCCCATAGAGGTTGTACTCGACGGGGTCCTCCGCGGTCATGATGTTCGTATCGATCGCATTGACCTTGCTGATACAGCTGTAGAGGGTCGTCGTCTTGCCCGAGCCCGTGGGCCCGGTGACGAGCACCATCCCATAGGGATTCGACACCGCATCCATCAGCTCCTTCTCGGCCCGCGGCTCGATCCCGAACTTCTCGAGCTCGAGCGTCAGGTTCCCCTTGTCGAGGATCCGGAGCACCACCTTCTCGCCGAAGAGCGTGGGCAGGGTGGAGACGCGATAGTCGATGACCTTCTTCCCCATCTTGAGCTTGATACGCCCGTCCTGCGGGACGCGACGCTCCGCGATGTTGAGGGCCGCCATGATCTTGAACCGCGAGATCAGGGCCGGCTGCATCTTCTTGGGGGGCTTCATGACCTCGATCAGCGCGCCATCGATCCGATAGCGGACCCGCAGGTCATGCTCGAAGCACTCGAAGTGGATGTCGGAGGCGCCCCGCTTCACCGCATCGGTCAGGATCGCATTGATCAGTTTGACGACCGGGGCATCATCGACCGCCGCCGCCATCGCCGCCGCCGACGCCTCCTCGGCCCCCGCCTCCATGACCTCGATGTCGGTCTCCACGTCGAGCTCCTCGAGCTCGGTCAGGAGCGCCGACATCTGCTCCTCTTCCCTCGTATCGTAGTGCTTGTCGACGACCGTCTTGAGGGTGAATTCCCCCGCGATCACCGGGAAGATGTCGTAGCGCGTGATGAACTTGAGGTCCTCGATCACCCCGAGGTTCGTCGGATCGACCATCGCCACCGTCAGGGTCCGCCCATCGCGCTTGAGCGGGAGGACCAGATGCTTGGTGGCGAGATCCGCGGGGATCAACTTCACGATCTTGGGGTCGACCGCGAACTTCGAGAGGTCGACCGCCGGCATCTTGTAGTGCCGAGCGAGGATGCGGGTGAGCTCGTTCTCCGCGATGAACCCCAGCTTCACCAGATTGTACCCGATCCGCGTGCCATGTTCCTTCTGCTCGGCCGTCGCGCGATCCAACTGCTCACGCGTGATCTTCCCCTCGGCGAGCAGGAGATCACCGATGCGAGCGGAACTCGGGGAGGTGGGAGCGGCCATGGTCCGTAGCGAGGGGGGCACCGAAGGGATCGCCGCACCGCGCGATCACACCTCGGAAAGATAGCGAGGCTCGAGCGCGCCAAGCGCCGCGGGACCCGTCATCGCTGACGGGACACAGCGCCCAGC
This sequence comes from Gemmatimonadaceae bacterium, assembly GCA_964228675.1. Taxonomy (GTDB): domain Bacteria; phylum Gemmatimonadota; class Gemmatimonadetes; order Gemmatimonadales; family Gemmatimonadaceae; genus Pseudogemmatithrix. Next base: position 3,341 of record CAXRBM010000193.1, on the reverse strand, counting down.
CATGTCATGGAGGACGACGAGGCGACGCAGAGAAAGTCACGTACGGCGCCAGTCGAGCGGCGGTCTTCTCCCCGATGCCGGCGACACGCGTGAACGCCGTCAACGATCCAAAGGGCCCACCTCGCGCTCGATCCTGGACGATGCGCTTGGCCAGCGCCGGTCCGACGCCGGGTAAGGTCACCAAGACCGACTCTGGTGCGCTGTCGAGGTCGACCGGAGATGTCAGCGCCCGAGGGGTCACCTGAGGGGTCACCTGAGAGGCGGGGGTCGGCGTGCCGCGCCGTCCACGCGCTGCGATCGCGCTGTCCACGGCGGCGAGCTGGCCGGCGAGTGCGGCCTGCGCGGACGGAGGCACCGCCTCCCCGTCCCCCCGCATCACCCGCACTCCCGTCCCGAGGGAGAGGACGGCCGCGAGGAAGAGGAGCGCCTTTCGTTCTGCTGGGGTGGGCATCCCTCACCCTGTCGAGCGGAGGCGGCCTTCGCATCACCTCGCGATCGCGCGCGCTACCGCGGCGGTGCGGTGACCTCGCGGATCAGGGCGATCGCCACATCCCCGACGATCTGGAGAGTCCGCTGCGACACCTTGTCCGGGGTATCGGCGACGGTGTGGTGCCACGGAAAATCGAGGTCGATCACATCGATCACCCGGAGCCCCTTGGCGAGGAGTGGGACATGGTCATCGGTGATGCCCAGGACGGTGGTGTTGCTGAAGACCGCACCATGCCCGAGCCGCTGGGCGGTGGACCAGACGCGTTGCACGACCTCCGGCGCCCCGCGCACCGAATACGCCTCCTGCTTGAAGACCGGCTCCTCGTCGCCGACCATGTCCCAGAGCACCCCGAACAACGGCGCGTACCCCGGGTCAGGGAGCCGCTCGGCAAAGTACCGTGAGCCGATGAGGACATCGGTATCGGACTCGAAATCGCCGTAATCCTCGCCATCGACGAGGAGGAGATCGACACCGACCCCGGGGGCGCGACGGGCCATCGCCTCGGCGACCCCGAGCAGGATCGCGACCCCAGAGCCGCCGTCATTGGCACCCGGGACGGGCACCCCCCGCTTGGAGGGATCGGAGTCGCTGTCGGCGACAGGGCGGGAGTCCCAATGGGCGAGATACAGGACGCGGCGCCCCTCGTCCGGTCGGAACCGTGCGAGGATGTTCCGCATCGGCAAGGTGCGACCACCAGCCGTGGTGTGGGTCCACCGCTGGACGATCATCGTGTCCGCTCGCCGCCGGAGCTCACCCTCCAACCAGTCGGCGGCTCTGGCATGCGCCTCGGTCCCGGGGACGCGTGGGCCGAAGGCGACCTGCGCACGGACCGCCTCGAGCGCGGCGGCCCCGTCGAACTCACTGGCGACGCCCACGACCGCCGCCTCGCGCCCCGCCGCATCGGCGCGCTCACCGCCGCAGGCAGCCCCGGCGGAGAGCACCACGCCCCACGCGAGCAGGATGAACGATCGACGGATCTGGGACACTGGGGGGCTCCTCAGGGGTAAGAGGGGGCGGCTCCGACGCACGCCACCCGCGCGGCGCGCTTGCCCGGACACCTCGTTCCCTATGAATATAGAAGGTTGTCCCCGTCCCCTGTCCCGAACCGCCTCCGAGTGCGAATCGTCACACGCTATGTGCTGAAGGAGCATCTCGGTCCGCTGGCCTTCGCGGTCGCGGCGCTGACCTCGCTCCTCCTGCTCAACTTCGTCGCCAAGCGGCTGGGCGATCTGGTCGGCAAGGGACTCCCGTGGACGGTGATCACGGAGTTCCTCCTCCTCTCGATCCCCTTCACGCTGGCGATGACGCTCCCGATGGCGGTGCTCGTCGCGACGATGCACGCCTTCTCGCGCCTCGCCTCCGAGAACGAGATCACCGCCTTCAAGGCGAGCGGGGTGAGCATGCAGCGGCTGGTCATCCCCGTCATCGGCGCCTCGGTGGGGCTGACGATCGGGATGGTGCTCTTCAACGATCAGGTGCTCCCCCGCGCCAACCATCGGCTCGCCACCCTGCAGGCCGATATCGCCCGGGTGAAGCCGACCCTCGCCCTCAATGAGCAGGTGATCAACGAGGTGGTGCCGCGGCAGCTCTACCTGCGCGCCGCCCGCATCGCCTCGGGGTCCAACCGGATGCAGGACGTCACGATCTACGATCTCGCCGACCCGGCGAACCGTCGGACGATCCTCGCGGACAGCGGCCATCTCGCCCTGTCCCCCAGCGGGGAGGATCTGATCCTCACGCTCTATGATGGGAGCACCACGGCGATCGACCCCGCCCAGCGGGCGCGACTCCAGCGCAGCTTCTTCCGCGAGGATGTGATCGCGGTGCGTGGCGTCTCGGCGCGCTTGGATCGGGGGAATGACCGTGGGATGTACAAGTCGGATCGCGAGCTAAGCGTCTGCGAGCTCCAGATGCGCGTGGCGGATGCCTCGGTGCAGCGGGATAGTGCGTGGGCGCGCATCCGTCGCGCGGAAGGGGATTCGGTCGCCGCCCAGCGGGTGCCTGGTGTTCCCGGTGGTGTCGGCGCGCTCTACTGCGCCGCCTTCGCGCAGGTGCTGCGATGGATCACCCCGGATCCGGCGCATGCCGCGACCGTGGCGTCGACGGTGGCTGGCACCATGGTCGCGCAACCGCCGCGCGTCGCGCCGGAGGTCTCGGCCGCGCCCGCCGGTGCCGAGGCGACCGTCGCCGCCAGCGCCGATGCCGTCCTCCTCGAGGGGATGCGCTTCGAGCTGCAGGTCGCGCAGCATACCATCGACCAGTATCGCGTGGAGATCGAGAAGAAGTTCGCGATCGCCGTGGCGTGCACCGTGTTCGTGTTGCTCGGCGCGCCGATCGCCCTGCGGTTCCCCCGCGGCGGCGTCGGGCTCACCATCGGCGTGAGCCTCGGCGTCTTCGCGCTGTACTACATCGGGCTCTTGGGTGGCGAGGCGCTCGCCGATCGGGCGATCCTGAGCCCCGCGCTCGCGATGTGGGGGGCGGATATCGTGCTCGGGGTCATCGGGATCTGGCTCACCCTGCGGCTCGGGTCGGAGGGCGCCACCTCGCGTGGGAGCGAGACCGCCGAGCGGTGGTACCGCTGGAAGGCGCGGTGGGCGGCGAAGCGGCGGCGCACCACCGCGCCAGGGGCGGCCTGATGCGTCGGCGACTCCGTCCACTGGACCGCTACGTCCTCCACGAATTCTGGCGAGTGCTCGTGGCGACGGCGCTGGGGTTCCCGCTCCTCGTCATCATCATCGACGTGAGTGAGAAGCTCGACTCGTATCTGGCGCGCGAGTTGCCGCCGATGGACATCGCGCTGGCCTATCTCTTCGGGATCGCCGACACGATGTTCCTCGTCCTGCCGGCGGCG
>CAXRBM010000192.1:0-3356 GCA_964228675.1 Gemmatimonadaceae bacterium | reverse complement strand
GAGCGTGTCGCGGGTCGCCAGCACGGGGAGATCGACATCGATGGCGGTGGGATCCACCGGGAGGGTCGCGCCGTCGGCATCGGTGACGCGCAACCCGGATGGCGTGTTCACCAGCGCCACCGGCGGGCGTTCCGTCACCTGTACCACGAGCGTCCCCGGGAGCCGCCGACGGATGCGCACCTCGCGCACCTGCGGATGCTCGCGGACCCGCGCCACCAAGGGCGACACGCCGTCCCAGATCGAGGCGGTGGTGTCGACCCTCAACCTCGAAACGATTTCATCGGGGGCCGCGTAACGGGTGCCCTCGATCACCACGCGCCGCACCCGGAAGAACTCCATCCGCCGCAGCCCCTCGCGCCCCCACCAGGGGCTCGAGACGAGCACCACCACGATCGTCCCGCGCCACGCCCAGCGGAGCCGCTGCCGCCACCGATCGCGCCAACTGACCTCGTCGGTCATGCGCTCAACCGCGCGAGGAGCTCGGGCCCCGTCTTGGTCACATCCCCCGCCCCGACGGTGAGCACCACATCGCCCGCTCGCACGAGATCGGCGAGGGCACCCGCCATCGCGTCACGCGGCCCGGTCCAGGCCGGCGCACGGCCGGCACGCGTGGCCGCGTCGGCGATCAGCGCGCTCGTCACCCCGGGGATCGGCTGCTCGCGTGCCGGATAGATCTCCGCGAGGCAGAGCACGTCAGCGGCGGCGAGCGCCTGCCCGAACGCCCCCGCGAAGTCCCGCGTGCGGCTGAAGAGGTGCGGTTGGAAGGCGACGACGATCCGACGATCGGGATACGCTTCGCGTGCGGCAGTGAGCGTGGCCGCCACCTCGGTGGGATGATGCGCGTAGTCGTCGACCACCGTCACACCGCGTGCGTTGCCTTTGCGCTGGAAGCGCCGCTCCGCCCCGACGAAGCGTGCGAGCCCCGGTGCCATCGCGTCGACGGTCAGCCCCCACGGACCGATCCCGCAGGCGAGGGCCGCGAGCGCATTCAGCACGTTGTGCTTCCCCGGCACGCCCAGATGTACCTCACCCAGCGGCTTCCCATCGTACACCACGGTGAAGGTCGAGCCCCCATGGTGATGCCGGATCTCCCGCGCGACGAGCCGCGCATCGGGGCTCGTGATCCCGTAGCGGATCACCTCGGCGGTCGACGGCGAGGGGAGTGCATTCGCACCCAGGTCGTCGGCACAGAGCACCACGTAGCGTGCACGCCGCACGTAGGTCGCGAAGGTCGCCGTGATGTCAGCGAGATCGGCGTAGATGTCGAGATGATCGGCCTCGACGTTCGTCACCACCGCCACCGTGGGCGTGAGCGCGAGGAACGACCGGTCGTACTCGTCGGCCTCGACCACGAAGAGCTCGTGCCCGCCGCGCGAGAGATTCCCGCCCCACGCCGTCACGCGCGCGCCCACCACGCCGGTGGGTTCCTTCCCTGCCGCCGCGAGCGCCTCGGTGGTCATCACCGTCGTCGTGCTCTTCCCGTGCGTCCCCGCGATGCCGATCAGCACCCCGCCCGCGGTCGCTTCGGCGAGCGCCTCAGCGCGACGCACCACCTCGATCCCCATGGCGCGCGCGCGCGCGACCTCGGGATGGTCCTTGGGGATCGCACTGGAGACGACGAGGGCACGATGGCCCTCGAGATGCGCCGGGTCGTGCCCCGTCTGCACCGGGATCCCGAGCGCGATCAGGTCAGCGGCGCCGGCCGCATCACGGTCGCACCCCGTCACGCGCGCGCCGCGCCGATGCAACAGCTCGGCGAGCGCGCTCATCCCGGCGCCGCCGATCCCTTGGAAGTGGACCGGCCGTGGATCGGTGGGCACGAGCAGTGGCATGCCAGGAATCTAGACGGCGCGGCGATCGAGTCGCTGCGCGATATACCGGGCGATGTCCGCGGCGGCAGTCGGGCGTCCACGCTGCCGAGCCGCCGCGCTCATGGCACGGCGCGCCGCCGGATCATCGAGTAACCCCCGCACCTCGGCGTCAATCCGCTCAGCGCTCACCGCTGACTCGGGGAGATGCCGCGCCGCCCCTGCCGCCTCGAGCACCCGCGCATTCGCCGACTGATGATCCTGCGCCGCCGACGGGAGCGGGACAATCACCATCGGGATCCCCCACGCACAGAGCTCACTCGTCCCCATCATCCCGCCCCGGACGAGTGCGAGGTCGGCTGCCGCGTAGGCATCGCTGATCGGCGAAAGGTAGGGTACCACCCGCACGTCGGCGCGGTCGAGATGCGCAAAGGCATCGTGTTGCCCGCGTCCGGTCGCCCAGAGGATGCAGAGCCCCGCCGGGATCCCCCGCTCCACCCAGCTGGCCACCGCGCGGTTGATCGCGCGCGATCCCTGCGAGCCGCCGAAGACGAGCAACACCGTCGCGTTCGCCGGGAATCCCCACCGCGCTCGCGCCTCCGCGGGCGCGGGATGCAGAGCGGGGGGCGGTTGGATCGGATTCCCCGTGTCGCGATAGACACAGCGTCCCTGCGGCAACCAGTGCTCGGCCTCGGGATAGCCGAGATAGGCCTCGGCCGCGAAACGCGCCGTCCAGCGCGCCGTGATCCCAGGCACCGCATCGCCGATGTGCTGCACGAGTGGGACCCGATGCGCCCACGCCCACGCCGAGGCGAGCCCCGCGGCGTAGCCCCCGGTGCCGACGACCATCGCCGGACGGAGCGTGCGTCCGAGCGTCGACATCGCGCGCCACCCACTCACCGCCCCGCGGAGCGTCTTCCAGTTCCGCCAGAGCTGCGGTCGATAGAGCGGATGCAGGTCGAGCAGCTGATGCGGGAACTCGGTGGTCGGGAGCACCTCACGCTCGATCCCACGCTGCGCCCCGACGAAGAAGGGCCGGACCTCCGGACGGATCGCGACGAGCGCGCGCGCGATCGCGAGCGCCGGATAGAGATGCCCACCGGTCCCACCGCCGGTGAAGAGGACGTTCATCGCGCGGCGGATGCCGGCGCGCGGCCACCCACGCGCTCGCGTTCACTCCCGATGTTCACCAAGAGTCCCGTGATGAAGAGCGAGAGCATGATGTTCGAGCGACCGTACGAGACGAATGGCAGGGTGAGTCCCGTGGTCGGGAGCAGCCCGATCACGACACCGAGATGCAGATAGGCGGTGAAGACCATCGTGGTGGTCAGACCGATCGCGACGAGTTGGAGGAACGGGGAGCGCGCCTGCTTCGCGATGCGGAAGCCGAGCCAGGTCCAGAGCGCATAGAGCACGATCAACCCCGCCAACCCGACGAACCCCCACTCCTCCCCCACATTGCTGCCGATGAAGTCGTTGTACGGGAGCGGGAGGAAGCCGAACTGCTGCCGCCCCTGACCGAACCCCACCCCGAAGAGTCCGCCAGAG
>CAXRBM010000191.1:0-2820 GCA_964228675.1 Gemmatimonadaceae bacterium | reverse complement strand
TCGGCAGGAGGATATCGGCGAGCATCCCGCGAAACTCGCGCGGCACCCCTGGGAGCATCGCCACCCAGCGCCCCGACGCATCCTCGAGCCAGATGCCAGGCGCCGAACCATGTCCATTGGGGAGGATCGTCGCCCCCTCCGGGATCATCGCCTGTGCTCGGTTCGCCTCCGGTAGCTCACGCGACCACCGGGCCTTCCAGCGCGCGCGCAGTGACTCGAGGATCCCCTCGTCGAGGGTCATCCCTCGCCCGAAGAGCGCGGCGATCGCGGCCTTGGTCAGGTCATCCGCGGTCGGCCCGAGTCCGCCGCTCGTGACCACCGCGCCCGGACGCTCGAGTCCCGCTCGCACCGCCGCCGCGATCTCCTCTGCGCCGTCGCCGACAGTGGCACGCCGCACGACACGGATCCCCACCGCTGCCGCCTGCCGAGCGAAGTATGCGGCGTTGGTGTCGATGGTGAACCCCAGCAGGAGCTCATCGCCGATGGAGACGAGTTCGATGTCCATACGCGACCCCTCGAACGTGCTCAGCGCACGCGGGGACGTCCGAAGACGTCACCGTGTCGCGAGAGGTAATCGCCGAGCGACCAGAGCGTGAGAAGTGTCGCCACCACCATCGTCACCCCGCCGATGAGCCCGATGCCCTGCGCGACCGCCATCGCGGTTCCGCCATGCCACTGCTGCTCATCGAGCAGGAGCTTCACGGCGAACCAGAGGTAGGAGGCACCCATCCAGGTGTATTGGAACCCCGCCTTCCACTTCCCGAGTCGCTGCGCGGCGATCACCACCCCGCGCGCCTGCGCATACCCGCGGAACCAGGTCATGAACGCCTCGCGCCCCAGGATCACGACCAACACCCACCAGGGGAACCAGATCGCCTCGACCCCCCAGGTGGTGAACGCGTATGCGCTGCGTTCGGTGAAGGCAGGCAACCGACCGAGCAACGCATCATCCGGTGCACCCTGCAAGAGGAACATCGGGATGAACGTTCCCACCAAGAGCAGTTTGTCGGCGAGGGGATCGAGGATCTTCCCGAGATCGGTGACGAGCCCGCGTTCGCGCGCGAACTTTCCATCGTAGTGATCGGAAATCGCGGTCACGAGGTAGAGGATGAAGGCGAAGGCCCGTATCCCGACCGATGGGATGAAGGGTAACGCCGCGACGATCGGGGCGGCGACGATACGCGCTGCGGAGATGGTGTTCGGCAGATTCACGCCACGAGCTCCTGTACGAGGCGTTCTGCGACGATCTTGAGCGTCTCGAAAACCCCGATACCGGTGCGCGCGACCGCCTCCTGCGACGGGGCGCACACCACCCCCTCCGCTGCCTCGACCATCGGACGTAGCACCGCCTCCAACTCCGAGATCGGTGCAGCCTGTGGGAGGTCCCGCTTGTTGTATTGGATCACGAACGGGAGTCCGGCAAGTGCGCGTCCGTGCGCCGCGAGATTGTCATGCAAACTCTGCATCGACTCGACGTTCGCATCCAGGCGCGCCCGGTCGGAATCCGCGACGAAGACGATCGCGTCGACCCCCGTCAGGATGCGTCGACGGATCGCGTTGTGCACCACCTGCCCCGGCACCGAATGCAGATGGAAGCGAGTTTGAAACCCACGCACCGCACCGATGTCCACCGGAAGGAAGTCGAAGTGGGGGGTCCGCGCCTCTGCCATGGCGAGGGCCACGAGCCGACCGCGCGTCTCCGGTGCGGTGCGACGATGGATCACCTCGAGGTTGGTCGTCTTGCCCCCGAGCCCCGGGCCGTAGTACACGATCTTGCAGTGGATCTCGCGCGCGGCGTGGTTGGTGGACGACATCAGATCGTACGCCGTGCGGCGAGCGCCTGCACGATCGTCCCCCCGTCGGCGTACTCGAGGTCGCTGCCCATCGGGAGCCCACGGGCGAGCCGACTCACCGTCACCCCGGAGGCGCGCAGCTGCTCGGAGAGATAGAGCGCCGTCGCATCCCCTTCGAGCGTCGGATTGGTCGCGACGATCACCTCCCGCGCCCCCGTCTGCGTCACGCGCGAGACGAGTGGGGCGATGGTCAGGTGCGAAGGCCCGATGCCATCGAGCGGGGCGAGTCGCCCCCCGAGCACGTGGTACACCCCGCGGAACTCCCCCGTCCGCTCGATCGAGGCGATGTCCGAGGCCTCCTCCACCACGCAGATCACCTGCCGATCGCGCCGCGCATCGGCACAGATCGCGCATTGCGCGGCTTCCGTGAGGTTGAAGCAGCTGTCGCACGGGCGCACCCGCTCGACGAGTGCGACCAACGCCTCGGCCAGCTTCCGGCTCTGCGCCGCCGGCTGCCGGAGCAGATGGTAGGTGAGCCGCATCGCCGACTTCCGGCCGATGGTCGGGAGCCGCGAGAGCTCGGTGATCAGTTCGTCAATCGCCGACATGCGTCAGGTGGTCCATCGGTCGTTCAATCGAGAAGTTCGAGGTCCAAGGCCTCGACCGCTGCGTCGAGAAGCGGGGACTGCTTGCGGAGCATCGCCATACGATCAGCCTTCACCGCCCCTTCGTTCAGGCGGCGCGGCGCGCGATCGGCCTCTGGCGCCTCGACGCGCACCGCGACCGCCTGCACCCCATCGAACCGCCGACGGATCGCCGCGAGAACGATTGCTGCTCCGCCTGAGATCAACTCGGCGTGCGCCTCGGCGGTCACGGTGAGGGTCACCGTCCCGCTGGCGGTCACCGCCGAGGGGGTGGCATGCGCGAGGGTGCTCGAGAGCATCAACGCCCCATGTTCCCCATGCACCGCATCGGTGATCGACTCCCAGTGCTCGACGAGACGATTCAGGTCGAGCGGGATCCGCGG
>CAXRBM010000190.1:0-2467 GCA_964228675.1 Gemmatimonadaceae bacterium | reverse complement strand
TCCATGCGGACCACCACGATCGGGACCCCAGCATCGACCATCTCTCCCTCGGAGACCACGTCCACGCGCACCCCATCGATCAGGGCGATCCCGGCAGGACGCAGCGGCGTCGCCGTCTGCCCCTGCTGTCCCACGTGCGTCGTCGGGGCCACCACCGGAGCCGGTGGGGCATCCCCCATCCCCTGTGGGAGGGCCGCATCGAGCACCAACTGCCGACTGAAGGGCGTATGCCGGATGAATCGGAAGGCGACGAGACTCCCGATCAGCGCGACGATCATCGCGAGTGAGACGCGCCCCATCGCCCCGAAGAACGCCGCCAACGTCGACCCATGACCGATCAGACTCAATGAGAAGCCCGCCAGGGTCGAGATGATCCCGGCGATCCCCGCGATCCCGAATCCGGGGATCACGAAGACCTCGAGCGTGATCAGCGTCAGCCCGAGCCCCACGAGGATCAACTCCTCCCATCCCACGAGCTCCACCGTGTAGTGACCCGCGAGCACGAGGATGAGACTCAGGATCCCGAGCCCACCCGGCACGCCGAACCCCGGCGTCCGCAGCTCGATGATGATCCCGAGCGTCGCGATCGAGAGGAGTAAGGAGGCCACCACCGGGTGCGTGAGCAGCCGGACGAACCCCTCACCCCAGTTCGGCGCCAAGCGCACGATCTCCGCCGAACCGAGATCGCTCCCGATCAGGAGCGAATCCAGGGTGTTCGCCTGGCGATCGGCGACCTGCCGGGCGAGCGCCTCGTTCGTCGTCAACGTCAGCAACTTCCCCTTGGGATTGAGTCCGGGGATCTCCACGTCGCGATCCACCATCGCCTCGGCGATCGCGAGCGGACGGCCGCGGCTCTCCGCCGTCGCACGGAACTCCTTCCGTACGTAGGAGACCGTCTTCTCCTCGACCGGGCTCGCCTCCCCACCGGTGGGACTCATCTGCACCGGGGTCGCCGCCCCGATCGTCGCCCCCTCGGTCATCACGATCTCCTTCGCGGCGAGACTGATCAGCGCCCCCGCCGAGATCGCACGACGATTCACGAAGGCGATCGTGCGCACCGGGGAGGCGAGGAGCGCATCACGGATCACCACCGCCGCATCGACGCGGCCACCGAACGTATTGATGTCGAGGATCAGCGCGTCGGCCTTGGTCTCCTCCGCCTCGACGAGCGCCCGCTTCACGAAGGGGGCGAGCCCCATGTCGATCGTCCCCTCGATCGGGATGACGAGGATACGCGGGACGGATTGGGCAATCGCTCCGGTCGCAAGCGAGAAGGTCGCCGCGACAGTGAGGCATGCGATTCGACAGAAGGAGGTCCAGATCACAGCGCTACCCGGGGAGAGGTCTACCGGAAGATACCCCGCGGTCAGTAGGAATGGGGCCCTGGCGGGCGGCGCCTCTGCCAATGTCGCCAGCAGGCTACGAGTCCGCCGATCAATGAGCCCAACCAGATGAGGTCGCCGACGCGGCGCAGCTGATCAGCGATCGCGAGATCGCTCCGTAGGACGTCGAAGGTGCGGAGCAGATAGTTCCAATCATGGTCATCTCCCTCCCCTCCCATCGAGACGAGCGGGAGCTCGAGCGCTCGCGCATCCCCGACATACCAGGAGAGGTCGCCGAGGGCCGCCGCGAGCCAGAGTCCCGTGATCGCGATCCCCACCCCATCGCGAGCGCGCCACATCAGCGCGCCGGCCCCGATCGGGATCAGGAGTTGCATCAGCGACCCGCCGGCGACGGTCAGGAACTCATTCCCGAAGAGCGCGAAGAAGAGGTGACCGAACTCGTGCGCCCCGAAGGTGATCCCCCCGAAGAGCCCCCAGCCGATCTCGCGCAGGGGCCCACGCGCCTGCGCGGCGGCGAAGAGCAGGAGCCCGAGGCGCCACCACATGTATCAGCGCCGGAAGGGATCGCTGAACCGGGCATCCACCGCGAGCGTCTCGTCGGTGAGCGTCCGCAGGAAGGCCACGATCGCGGCACGCTGGTCCGCGGTGAACCCGAACCGACGCGGGATCCCACTTGGCGGTCCGCCAGGAACGAGCGGCGGTGCCATCAGTCGGTTATCCAGCGCCGGTCCCGCCTGGATCCCGCTGTCATAGAACGCCACCACCTGCTCCAGTGTCGCGAACCGCCCATCGTGCATGAAGCGACCACTTCGGCCGATCTGCTTCAATGAGGGCGAACGGAAGATGCGCGTCTCCCCCGCATCGAGCCCATTGCTCCGCGAGTTGGCATTCAGCGAGAAGCTCGGTGGGACATGACACGCCGCGCACCCACTCCCCTGGAAGAGTTGCTTCCCCTGGTTCTCCTCGGGCGTGAGCGTCGGGAAGGGACCATTCAACGATCCCTGGGGATTCGTCACGGTGAAGACCGGCGCCGCCGCGAGATCCCATCGGCTCGTGGTCGAGACGATGCTCCGCACATACTGCGCGAGCGCGCGCTGCACGCGATCCTCGGTGATCACCGAATC
>CAXRBM010000189.1:0-2820 GCA_964228675.1 Gemmatimonadaceae bacterium | reverse complement strand
GACCTGGGCCTGCATCGGGATGTGGCGGGGATCCTTGGCCCCCCCGATGCGCCAGGGTTCATCGAGGTGGTCCCCCACCTCGGGGAGCGGGGTGCCCGGGCCGGTGGCGACGATCCGCCCTCCCTGCACCGCTTGGTTGTCCACCGCGGTCGCGGGGAGATAGAGCCCGACCTTGGAGCGCTCCTCCCCCTCTTCGACACGCACGAGGACGCGGTCCCCGACGACGAGCAGTTCTTTCTTGCCTTTCCGCATAGGGCGAAAGATAAATCAGCGCACGAGGAAGAGCCGGTCCTGCCGACGGATCGCCCAGCGCGCGACCCCGTCAGCCCCGATCACCATGTCCTCCTCCTGCGCCATCCGGACCTTCTGCCCGCCCCACTCGGCCACCGGCGTGGTCGCCTGGAGCTCGATCGAATACCACATGTTCGGGATGATCCGCGCGTCACCGCGCCCGGGGACGCCGTCTTGATAGTCCCAGAGCCCCACGAGGGGGCCGGCGCCATGCCCATGCTTCCCGATGGGGTGGGAGTAGAAGGTCCCCTCGATCCCGAGGGCGGCCATCCGCACGCGCGAGGCGGCGAGCGCCTCGTTCCCCGTGCGCCCGGGCCGGATCTCCTCCATCTGGATGTCCTGCATCTGGTTCGCCCGCCGGAGCGCCGCCGCGAGCCCCGCCGGCGCCTGCGTCTCACCGGGGAGGAGCACATAGGCCATGTGCTGCGTGTCGGTGTTGAGACCGAGTGCGGTGATCCCCAGATCGCTGTGGAGGACGTCGCCGCGCTGGATGACGGGGTCCTCGCCGAGCGCGTCGCTCGTCACCCCACGGCGCTGCACGTCGATCGTGGGCTGGAACCAGGTCCCGAGCCCGAGGTCGTTGACCTGCTGGCGCCACCACCAGACGAGGTCGCTCGTCCGGGTCTTCCCGGGGGTGATCACCGCGCTCGAGAACATCCGCTGCGAGAGCTCCCAGACGAGCGCCTGGAGCTTGCCGTAGAACTCGACCTCCTCGGGCAGCCTCGTCGCGATCAGCTCGAGCGCGAGCCCCTCGGCGGGGCGGAAGCGCCGCGCGAGGTCGGGGCCCAAGGCCTCCGTCATCCCGTCGCGCTCGCCGGAGGAGAGGCCATCGGTGAAGGCGAAGGTGCGCGAGGTGTTGATCGCGATGACCTTCGGGTTCCGCTCGAGGAGGGCCGCCTTGAGCACCTGCCACTGCTCGTCCCCCCAGAGCTCGGCCTGCCGCCCACCGATATCGGCCTCGACCGCCTTCATCGCACGACGCGCCTCGTAGAGTCCGCCCTGCGAGGTCCCACCGAAGGCGATCCGCTCCACACACGAGCCATCGCCGGGGTCCTGACGCCCCTGCGCCGCGCATCGATCGAAGAAGAGGTAGATGGTGCGCCGGCGCGCGGCGAAGGTCGTCGGGGAGACGAGCGAGGAGAAGGTGGGGTCCTCGTTGTACTCGCGCATCGGGATCACCCAAGCGTCGACGCCGTGCGTGCGCATCAACGCGGGGAGGACCGTCGTGAGGCGCCGCTCGAGCCAGCGCTGCGGCGTGACGGCCTGCTCACGGAGGGTCCCGAACGGGCGACGCGGGGTCTGCGCCGCGAGCGTCGTGGCGGTGACGGTCAGGGCGAGCGCGAGCGCGCCGGCGAGGGAGACGAACGCAAGACGCGGGAGACGCAGGCGCATCAGGACGACCTCAGGACGAGGGGACGGAGGGCTTCTCGCGGGGGAGGATCAACCAGCGCACGACGGTCGAGACGATCGCCAGCGCGAGGGCGTAGAGCGGGATCAGAGTGAGACGGAGGGTAGTGAGGCGGATCGCCGACCCCTGCCAATCCTCGAAGGTCGCGGGGAGACTCCCGATACGCTCGAGCCCGGCGCGGAGCATCCCATAGCTCACCGCGACCTCGGTCGCGGCGTCGATCACCGCGAAGAGCGGGGCGCGCCAGAGCCACGACTTGGCGTGGTAGTTGCCGAGGTAGAGCGTGGTGAGGAGGAAGAGGATCGCGACCTGCCCGAGGAAGGTCCCCGCGACCCAGAGCCAGCGATCACTCCACCCATAGGTGAGGATGAGATTGCGATAGACGCGCAGGGTGATGCCGGTGAGCATCGCCATGAAGACGACGTTCAACACCAGACGTTGGAGCAGTGATTGCTTCTCCTCGAGCGCCTCGTCGAGGTCGATCGCGGTCATGACCGCGGTAGGGCGCAGGAGCGGCATCGATCAGGCCCTAGCGAGACACTCGATCTCGACGCGCGCCCCGCCGGGGAGTCCGGCCACCCCCACCGCAGTACGCGCCGGATAGCGCCCCTCGGGGAAGTAGGTGCGATACACGGCGTTCATCCGGTCCCACTCCCCGATGTCGACGAGGAAGACGGTGCACTTCACCACGCGGTCCATCGAGGATCCGCTCGCGGCGAGGAGGGTCTTGATGTTCTCGAGCACCTGCCGCGTCTCCCCCTCGATCCCACCCGGCGCGAGCGCACCGCCCTTCGACGCATCGCCACCGATCTGCCCCGCGAGGTAGAGGACCCCCCCCGCACGCACCACCGGCGTGTAGGGGCGATTCGAGACCCCACCCGGGTGGAGGTGCGTGACGCGCGCGCACCCGACCGTGAGGAGGGCGCCGAACGCGAGCAGGGCGAGGCGACGAGGCGTCAAGCGGGGCGTCAGTGGAAGACGTGGCCGATCCGATCCCACCGGATGTCGAGGAGGAAGGGGAGGGGCCGATCGGAATCATCGGCGTTCCACGAATAGTAGACGAACATCGGGCGCCCTCGCACGTTCTCGCGCGGGACGAAGCCCCAGTAGCGGCTGTCCTT
>CAXRBM010000188.1:0-3269 GCA_964228675.1 Gemmatimonadaceae bacterium | reverse complement strand
AGGGTGCGAGAGGCGCGAATCATCCTCAAATCTACCCGTCACGGTTCGGTATCAGGGAGGGTCCGAAGTTGCCCGGCCCGACCTGCGGCGAGAACTTACAGGAATGAAGCCCCTCATCGTCGGGATCGCCGGCGGAAGCGGATCGGGTAAATCGACCGTGGCGAAGCGGATCGCCGACTCCATCCCAGGGGCGCGGGTCGCCTTCCTCGACATGGATGCGTACTATCGCGACCACAGAAACCTGACGCTCGAGGAGCGGCGACGGGTGAACTGGGACCACCCTGACGCCTTCGACCTCGACCTCCTCGCCGCCCATCTGGAGGCCCTCGGTCGGGGCGAGGCGATCGACAAGCCGGTCTACGACTTCGTCTCGCACCTCCGCGCCCCGGAGACGGTCCGCATCGAGCCGGCCGATGCGATCGTCATCGATGGCATCCTCCTCTTGGTCGATGAGCGGGTGCGCGAGGCCTGCGACGTGAAGGTCTTCGTCGACACCGATTCGGATATCCGCTTGGTGCGCCGCATCCGCCGCGATATGGCGGTGCGCGGGCGCCCCCTCGAGGAGATCCTCGATCAGTATCTGAACACCGTGCAGCCGATGCACTTCCAGTTCGTCGAGCCGAGCAAGCGGTATGCGGATCTCGTGATCCCGCGCGGTGGGCAGAACGTGGTCGCGATCGACCTCCTCCTCGCCTCCCTGAGCCGCCGCCTGAGCGGTCGCGCCGGATGACACCGACCCCGACCGAGGGCGAGCGCATCCTCGTCGTAGACGACGAGCCGGATATCGTCGCCCTCGTCGTCTATCATCTCGCCAAGGCCAAGTATCGGGTCAGCTCGGCGACGTCGGGGTCGGATGCGTTGGCGCTGGCGAAGCGGGAGCGCCCTGCGCTGATCGTCCTCGACCTCATGTTGCCCGGGATGTCGGGGTTCGACGTCCTCGAGCAGTTGCGGGCCGATCCCGATACCGCGTCGATCGCCGTGCTGATGCTCACCGCGCGCAAGGACGAGCCCGATCGCATCCGTGGCCTCGAGCTTGGCGCCGACGACTACCTCACCAAGCCCTTCAGTCCGCAGGAGCTCGTCTTGCGGGTCGGCGCGATCCTCCGGCGCATGAGCGCGAATGCGGCAGGTGGCGATCAGATCCGTATCGGCCCGATCGTCATCGATCGATCCGCCCACCGCGTGACCGTCGAGGGGCATGAGGTCGAGCTCACCCCGACGGAATTCAAACTCCTGCTCACCCTCGCCGAGCGGCGCGGACGGGTCCAAGCTCGCTCGCTGCTCCTGGAGACGGTCTGGGAGGCCGCGCCCGACATCCAGACGCGGACGGTGGACATGCACGTCCAGCGCCTCCGCACCAAGCTCCATCCTGCCGGGGACCTGATCGAGACCGTTCGAGGCTTCGGATATCGGCTCCGCGCCGACACCGACCGCGCCGAGTGAGCCCGACGTGCGCCTGACGCAGCGGCTCCTCCTCGGCGCCCTCCTCATCGTCGGATTCCTCGTCGCCCTCATCCTCACCGTCGTCGACCGCCAGATCAGCGCGCGACTTCGCGACGATGCCACGACCTTTCTCGCGCGCGAGGCCCAACTCGTCGGCGACCTCTGGATCCGTGAAACGAATCACCCGGACTCCCTCGCCGATCGTACCGGGCGTGCCCTCGGGCGGCGCGTTACCCTCGTCGGTGAGGATGGCGTCGTCATCGGGGACTCCGAGTTCGACGGGGACTCGCTGCGCAATCTGCAGAACCACGCTGAGCGACCAGAGGTGGCCGCCGCACGACGAGGGGAGACGGGGATCGCGCGCCGTCCCTCACCCTCGACCGGCGACGTCGAACTCTACGTCGCGGTCGCCGTGCCCGGGCATGGCGTGGCTCGCGTCTCCCTCCCGACGGCGAGTCTCGATGCAGTCGTGACCTCCGCGCGCGCGGATATCCTCCGCGCCGCGCTGCTCGCCCTCCTCGGAGCACTCACCATCGCGTGGCTCTTCTCTCGATCGGTCTCTCGACCGGTCGAGGAGCTCCGCGACGTGGCGCAAGCGATCGCCGATGGCGACCTTGCCCGGCGCCCCACCCTCGATGCCCCAGGCGAGGTGGGGGAGCTCGCCCGCGCCCTCCGCTCCCTCGCCGAGCAGCTCTCGGCGCGACTGCGCGCCCTCGAAACAGACGAGCAGCTCCTCTCGCAGCTCGCTGAATCGCTCAATGAAGGGGTGATCGCGGTCGATACGCGGCAACAGGTGGTGCGCATCAATGAGACGGGGCGTCGGCTCCTCGGCGTCACCGCGCCGCTCCCCTTCCCCGTCGACCTCCTCCCGCGCGACGTGACGTTGCGCGATGCGCTCGGCGCCGCCTTCGATGGCGAGACGACGGAGGGGACCGAGGTCGTGATCACCGGGCGTACGCTCAACATCACCGCACGGCCCCTCGCCGAAGGCGGGGCGGTACTCGCGCTCTTCGACCTGACGCGCGTGCGGCGCCTTGAGGCGGTGCGGCGCGACTTCGTCGCGAATGTCTCGCACGAACTCCGGACACCGCTCACGATCGTCGGCGGCTTCGCCGAGACCCTTGCCGGCGAGGATGTACCACGTGAAATGCGCCAGCAGTTCGTCACTCGCATCCTCAGCAACACCCAGCGGATGCAGCGCATCGTCGACGATCTCCTCGATCTCTCGCGCATCGAGTCGGGTGGATGGGTGCCGAACCCGCGGACCATCCCCGTGCATGGGGTGACGGCCGAGGTCTTCGGCTCTGCCCATGAGGCCGCCGAGGGGAAAGGACTCCAGTTGACCTCGGAGATCGCGGAGGACGCGCGCGAGGTGCAGGCCGACCCCACCGCCCTGCGTCAGGTGCTCGGCAACCTCGTCGACAACGCGGTCAGACACACCAACACCGGCGAGGTGGTGCTCTTCTCGCGCCGGCACCGGCGGGGCGTGGAGGTCGGGGTCCGCGATACGGGGACGGGAATCCCCACCGAGCATCTCCCGCGGATCTTCGAGCGCTTCTATCGGGTGGACCCGGGGCGCTCGCGCGAGGAAGGTGGGACAGGACTCGGACTCGCGATCGTGAAGCATCTCGTCGAGGCGCACGGGGGGCGGGTGCGCGCCGAGAGCACACTAGGGGTGGGGACGACGATCACGGCGCTCTTCCCGGACACGACCGCATAGACGTCGGACTCGGACCCTGCGTCACGATCGTGCGAGGGGCCGTTACACAGCCGTGACCAAACCGTAGTCGGTCCGGTACCGGTCCAGGTGAGTTTCCAGCGGTCGG
>CAXRBM010000187.1:0-3234 GCA_964228675.1 Gemmatimonadaceae bacterium | reverse complement strand
GCGAGGTCGGAGGCATCCTGGTTGATCTGCACCACGGCCCCGAGGGAGTCGCGCGTGGAGATCACGTAGAGCAGTTCGAGCGCCTCGAGGGTCCGCGCGAAGCCCAGCCCGGCAGACTTCTGCGCGGCCGAGAGCGTCGTGCTGGTCGAGAGGACGTTCTTGAGGTTGAAGAGGTCGCGGAGATTGCCGTAGTTGCCTCCCCACGTCCCCACCGCGAACCCGGCCGGATCGAGCTTGTTCTGCCCAGAGAGTCCGATCAGGTAGTGCGAGGTGTTGCGCCCCTCGTTCGGGGTGTAGATGTACCCCTCGCGCCCGAAGCGCGCGACGGTAGTGATGTACCCCGGGAGTCCGCCACGGAGCTGCCGGAGCACCCCGGTGGCCTGAAGTTGTAGCGCTCCCGGATCGGCCCCCGCCCCCTCGACCGTCGGGGAGTTGAGGTTCTTCACGGCGAGCGGATCGGCGCTGCAGGCGGCGAGCCCGAGGGTCACGCCGGTGAGGCCGAGGATGAGGCCCTTCTGGATGATGGTCTTCATGGCTTAGTACCCCACATCGACGCTGAGGAAGAACTGCCGGCTCGAGGGGAAGGGCGCGAGGTCGATGAAGCGGTTGAAGTTCGTGTTCCCGAAGTTGTTGAACTCCGGGTCATAGGACCAGTAGTCGGTCTTCATGAAGAGGTTGCGTCCGCTCAGACTGACACGGAGGTCGCGCGCTCCCTTCAGGTAGCGCTGCACCACCCGATTCGGGGCGGCGTAGGAGACCGTCAGTTCACGGAGCTTGAGGAAGGTCCCCGGCTGCATGTAGACGCGGCTGTCGCCCGCCGAGAAGGTGTCATAGTAGCGGTAGAGCCCACGAGTCGTCTCCGTCCCGTCCGGTGTGGTGAATGGCGTGTCGAAGTCTCGCGAGTTCCCACCTTCGTCCCAGAGGTTCATCGTCATGTTCGAGACGAGCCCGCCATTGCGCCAGTCGAGCAGCGCGGAGAGGGTCCAGTTCCCCCAGGTGCAGGCGTTGGAGAACTGGGTCTGCTGGCCCGGGTTCGCGTCGCCGACGATCGTGTCAGCGACCGTGAAGCCCCCAGCACCGTCCGGCCGGAGCGGGGCGTTCGCCCAGACCCAGGTCGAGCGCTCCCCCGAGACGATCCGGTTGCGGCCGTAGGTGGAGCCGAACGACCCGGGCACCGCGAAGGCCGGCACCGGGATCGTGTCCACCATCTGGACGTTGTTGGTGAGGTTGATCCGCGTCGTCCAGGTGAAGTTCCCCGTCTGGATCGGGACCGCGGAGAGCCCGACCTCCCATCCGGTGACCGAGAGCTGGCCTCCATTGATGATCTGCTGGGTGAGCCCCGAGGACGGTGGGAGGGGGAAGGTGAGGAGGAGATCGGTGATCACGCGGCTATACCGCGAGATCTCAACGTTGAGCCGCTGCGAGAGGAAGGAGGCATCGACCCCCACATCGGTCTCCGTCATCGTCTCCGGCTTGATGTTCGGATTGCCGAGGGTGCTCGCCGAGACGAGCGACCCCTTCCCGTCGAGCAGACCGCCGTTCGCATAGAGCACATCACGGTCGGCCCAGCGCGGCCGGTTCCCCGACTGTCCCTGCGAGACGCGAAGTTTGACCTCGTCTGTGAAGGGGAGCGGGTTGGTGAAGCGATACGCCGCCGAGAACTTCGGGAAGAGATAGAACTTCTCGCGGTCGCCGTTGGCCGAAGAGCGGTCCATGCGGAAGCCCGCGTTGATCGAGAGTGCCTCGTTCAACAGGAGGGCCTGCTCGTTCAGGTAGATCGACTGGTCGCGGAACTGCGTGCGGCCATCCTCCACGGAGGTGATCGTCGCACCGGAGGTGATCCCCGTCGTGGGAATCAGTCCGCGGCCGAGCGTCCGGTAGGTCTTCTGGAACTGATCTTCGCTGGAACCGCCGAGCGAGGTAGTCAGACTTCCGATCCAGGAGATGGAGGGCGTGTAGGTCCAGACGACGTTGACCCCCTGGTTCATCAGGAAGACCATCGAGGTCGAGATCGACGAGGTCCCCGGATAGGTGTCGTTCGGCTCGAACTGCAGGAAGCCCGGGGAGAAGGCGAGGCCGTCCTGATGGAAGCGGTCGACGCCCATCTGGTAGGAGACGTTCACGCTGTGCTGCGCCGTGGTGAGCGCCTGGTAGGCCGCGCGGAAGTTCCCTGTCTGGCGCCAGGTCTCCTCGTTGTTCTTGATGTACTCCGTGTTCGCGAAGGGATTCGAGACCGAGGAACCACCGGCGTAGAAGGGGTTCACCGGGTAGCTCCCGTCAGCCTGCCGACGGAGGTCGATGACGTGGGGGATGTAGCCCAGGTCATAAGTCGGCGAGATGCCGGCGTTGTTGTTGTTCGTGACGCCCCGCTGGTTGAAGTTGCGGGTGACGTTGAGCCCCGCGGAGAGAGTCAGGTTCTGGCCGACGGTCTGATCGAGGTTGAGACGCCCCGAGGTACGTCGCGCCCCGGTGCGGAGCATGATCCCCGCTTCCTGCTTGTCGCTGACCGAAGCGAAGTATTTGGTGGCGCCAGCCCCGCCACGGGTCGAGAGGATCGTCTCGAAGGTCGGGTCGGTGCGGCCGAAGAGTTGCCGCTCGTAGTCGTAGTTGGTGCAGTTCGGGTTGCAGAGCTGCCGTGCCACCGCGACCGCCGCCGGATTGCCGACCCAGAGGGTCGAATCACCAGCCGGCACCAGGTCGCTGATCGTATCCCAGCGGCGGAAGCCGATCGGGCGGAAGAGGCTCGCCTGGCCGACGCGCTGCGTCACGTTCCAGCTCGGCGCCCCGGCCCGGCCGCGCTTCGTGGTGATCACCACGACGCCGTTAGTCGCGCGGGAGCCGTAGATCGCACTCGCCGCCGCCGACTTGAGGACCTCGACCGATTCGATGTCGGCGGGGTTGAGGTCAGCGAGGCGGTTGACCGCGTTGTCCTGCACGCCGCCGATGCCACCGCCGGCGCGAGAGACCGCGTTCAGGCCGTTGGGGATCTGCGCGTTCGAGACGATGATCCCATCGATCACGTAGAGGGGGTCACCCTGGCCGATGATCGAGGTGGCACCGCGGATCTGGATCTGCGCGCCGCCGCCGGGGGCGCCGTTGTTCTCGAAGATGCGGGCGCCGAGGACCTTTCCGGAGAGCTGGTTCTCGATCGAGCGCGCGGGGACCCGGTTGAGCTCATCGGTGTTGATGCTCGCCACCGGGGTGGTCGCATTGCGCTTGTCGATCGTCGTCGCG
>CAXRBM010000186.1:0-8622 GCA_964228675.1 Gemmatimonadaceae bacterium | reverse complement strand
GCGACGAAGGCGGGATCCTTCTCCTCGACGGGGGCGAGCTCCTCGACGGGGACGATGACCGCCGAGAGGTACCCCTCGGTGGTGCTGTACTGGAGGGAGGTGGCGCGCTGCTCGCCCTGGAGGAGGAGCTGTACTCCGCCTAGGCCCCGCTGCACCTGCCCGATGCGGGCGATCACGCCCATCGAGTAGAGGATGTCGGGGTCGGGTTCCTCGGTGTTGTCGCGCTGGGCGACGGCGAAGACGAGGCGGTCGCCCTTGAGGGCGGCCTCGATGGCGCGCAGGGTCCCAGGTCGGCCCGCCGCGATAGGGGCGGTAAGGCCTGGGAAGATGACGGTGCCCCTGAGGGGGAGGACCGGGAGGGTCTGGCGCGCGCTCACGATGGGGCTGCTAGTCGGTACGGGAAGGATCTGTTCCATGTCAGACCCACAGGTGCAAGGTCTGTTCCGTGTGGAATTACGACAGGGTGGCGGTTGGCGCTAGGGAAGGCGCCGTATTGGCGGGAGAGGCAGACAGAACTGCAGGGATCAGGGGACAGGGGCCAGGGGACAGAGGTCTCCTGACCCATAGTCGCTGTCCCCTTTGCGTCAGACCGATCCAAATCGGGGAAAATAACCCGAATAAGAGGCGAAAAGTCTAGCGAAATGTCTTCAGGTGTGTATCCTTATCGCATCCTCTCATTTCAGGGGGGACATGTGCTGTCATCTCTTTGTATATCATGGCTTTATGGAAATAGAACCCGAAGTGCCGATCCCGGTGGTGAATCCGGTTCCAGTCTTCTCACCTCCGCCGCCTCCCCCTCCTGCGGTCGACTTTCCGCTGGAATGGGTGCTCAACAACGCGGCACCACCGGTGCAGTATCGCGCCATCACGGAGGTAGCGAAGCTCGGCGACAGGGTGACCGCGGGATGGAGCAACCTCCCCTATGCGTACCGACCGGCCATCGAACTCGCCCTGCAGGCTGACGTCAACGGAGTCTGGAATCACTCGATCCTCACCACCCCGTCGGCTCGCGCCGCGCACTTCGAAGGGGTCGGGACCGTCCCAGCCTTCCGCCGACTGACGGAGTACGGATGGGATAAGGACGCCCCGCCGTTGGTCCACTCGCGCCGGGTCCTCTTCCGGCTCCTCCAAGAGGACGCGGATCGCGCGAACCTTTTCGAGATCGCCCCAACCAAGGCGAAGGTCGAGGAGGAACTGATCCTCGCACACCGTCGCACCGTGCGTGAGGCGGCGGGCGCTGCGCTCGCTGGTGCGGGGTTCGAGGCCGATCCTCGACTCCGCGGTCTCGCACGCCGCACCATCGAGCGGATCGCGGAGTTCCTGCGCTCCCCGCTGGCGGAGAAGCCGTGGATCCGCGTGGGGAACAAGCAGGTGCTTCACCCCGAGGCGGCGCCCCCGACCTTCCATGCGCTCCATCTCATCGCCCACATGCCGCTCTTCCAGGGAGAGTATCACGAGGCGATGGAGCTTCTCTACGCGTACCTGAGCCGCCCGCTCCCGCGTCAGGAGCCGGTGCAGCTGGTCGGCACGCAGCTCGTGAACGTCCCGCAGGTGGTGCTCGGCGATCATCTCCCCCATCGCAACGCCGTCGAGCATGACATCCCAGCGGCGCTCGCCTGGCTCGAGCTGATGGCGCGGTTGGGGTTCCTCAAGCGGAACGAGATCTGGACCAAGATGTACGAGCGCTTCGTCGACGACTGCGATCGCCGCGGCATCTGGCATCCCCATAACAAGGGGACCACGCTCCCCAAGACCTCGAATCCGTACGTGTGGCCGATGTTCCCGCTCGAGCAGGTGCAGGGCGGCGAGGAGCGGTGGACCGATGTGACCTTCCGCATCGGCCTCATCGCCCGACTCTCGGGACGTCCGGTGGAGTTGATCTAACGGATGAGTACGGGATTGACCCTCGCCCAAGCCGAGGCGAGCACAACCGAGATCACCTTCGCGGACCTGGGGCTGAGTGCCCCGATGCTCGCCTCCCTCGCGCGCGCCGGCTACGAGCGCCCCACGCCGATCCAGGCGCAGGCCGTCCCGCTCGCCCTCAAGGGGCGCGATCTCATGGGGCTCGCACAGACGGGGACGGGGAAGACCGCGGCCTTCACCATCCCGATCATCGAGCGGCTGCTCGGTGGCCCCACGCGCACGCGGGCGCTGATCCTCACTCCCACGCGTGAGCTCTGCCAGCAGGTCGAGGCGAGCTTCCAGAAGTACGGCGAGGGGACAGGGCTCGACGTGATCTCGATCTATGGCGGCGTCGGATATGAGCCGCAGACCGCCGCGCTCCGCGCCGGGGTCGACGTGATCGTCGCCACACCGGGCCGCTTGATCGACCATCTCGAGAAGCAGCATGTGATCTTCGACGACCTCGAGGTCTTGGTCCTCGACGAGGCCGACCGCATGCTCGACATGGGGTTCGCGCCGCAGATCAACAAGATCGTCGCGCAGATCCACCCGTACCGACAGACCCTCCTCTTCTCAGCCACCATGCCGCCCGAGGTCGAGGCGCTCGCGCGGAAGTATCTGCGCAAGCCGCAGGTGGTGCAGGTCGGGCGGCGCTCGCAGGCCGCGGCGACGGTGCGGCACTATGTCTATCCGGTGCCGAAGCACAAGAAGACCGAGCTCCTCGTGCATCTCGTGAAGTCCCTCGACGCGGAGGATTCGGTGCTCGTCTTCACGCGGACCAAGCATGGTGCCGACCGCGTGGTGCAGCACTTGGCTGAGGCGGGCTACAGCGCCGATGCGCTCCATGCCGACAAGTCGCAGGGGCAGCGCGAGCAGGCGCTCGCACGCTTCAAGGCGGGAACGACCAAGATCCTCGTCGCGACCGACATCGCACAGCGCGGGCTCGACATCTCGGGGATCACGCATGTGATCAACTACGACGTCCCGCAGCAGGCCGAGGACTATGTGCACCGGATCGGGCGCACGGGGCGTGCGGCGAAGGAAGGGGATGCCTTCACCTTCATGTGCGCGGATGAGATCGGGATGGTGCGCACGGTGGAGCGGGTGATCGGGCAGGAGATCCCTCGGATCTCGAGCCCCGGGTTCGACTTCGGCCCCTGAGGCGGCTGTGGGTTCCCGCTCGCGGGTGACCGGGCCTCACTGCCCACTCGCCCGCACGCGCCCGAGGCGACTCACCACGAGGGTGTCGGCGCGTCGCCCGCGCGAGACGACGATCGTCGTGTTGCTCGCCCCATAGCCCAGCCCCGTGGGGGCGAAGGTCAGGGTGTCGCGTGAGGCGCGGAGGGCGACCCCGTGCGCCGGGCCGACCGGCCAGCGGCGGAGGGTGTCGGTGGCGTGGCGGAGGTGGATCGTCCCACCGGTCTCGTCGATGATGACCCGTGTGTAGCCGGCGCGATGGATCGCCGCGCTCCGTCCGAGCGAGAGCGCTGCCCAGACCTCATGCGCCGCCTGGCGGACGCGGAGGTGATCCATCATCTGGGCTCCCTTGGGGAGGGCGATGCTCGCGAGGATGCCGATCAGGGTGCTCGTCATCACGAGCTCGACGAGGGTGAAGCCGAGGGACGCCCGAAGGGGCGCTGGTGCCAGGCGGAGAGGAATCATGACCTGATTTTCGGTAAATTCCCGGCGGAGCCCGCACCGATCCCCCGCCACCCGGTACCGAATCATGCCGCGTTCTCGGATTCGTCTCCTCCTCATCGCGCTGATCGGGATCAGCTGCTATCAGGACCCGAAGGCGCAACTCGACGCGATGGAGGAGACGCTCGCATTGCAATCGACGCTCGAGGACCTCGGGAACCGGACCACCGAACTCCAGTTCGCCGTCGATTCCCTCCGTGGCGTCGTCGCACGGCAGGACACCACGATCAAGGCGCTCGCGAATCTCGCCGGCGTGCGCTACGCCCCCTGACCTCCCACTCGACCGCACCCATGCGTCTCACGATCGAATACTGCACCGTCTGAAACTATGAACCACGGGCCGTCGGTCTGGCGGCCGCGCTGCGGGAGCGGTGGCCCGACGCCGAGGTGGGGATGATCCCCTCCGGCGGCGGGGTCTTCGAGGTCACACTCGATGACACGCTGCTCTTCTCGAAGAAACGTCTCGGTCGCCACGCTCGACCGGGAGAGATCCTCCGGTTGATCGAGGCGGCCCTCTGACCCCTGTCACCTGACCCCTGCCCCTATGCGAATCGCCATCTCCACCGGCGGCGGTGACGCCCCGGGCCTCAACGCCGTCATCCGCGCCGCCACCCTCTCCGCCCTCTCACGCGGGTGGAGTGTCCTCGGCATCAAGCGCGGCTACTATGGGCTCCTGGGTGAGGATGAGGTGGTCCCGCTCACCGCGGACGCGGTGCGCGGGATCGCGCATCAGGGGGGGACGATCCTCCGGACCACGAATCGCGGGAATCCCTTCGACTTCCCGGTGCAGCGTCCTGATGGAAGCTGGGACAGCATCGATCGCTCCGACGAGATGATCGAGAACGCGCGGAACCTCGGGATCCAGGCGATGATCTCGATCGGGGGGGACGGATCGCTCGCGATCGCCCAGAAGCTGGTCGACAAGGGGATGCGGATCGTCGGCGTGCCAAAGACGATCGACAACGATGTGTCGGGGACGATCGCGACCTTCGGCTTCGATACGGCGGTGCAGACCGCGATCGAGGCGATCGACAAGTTGCAGACGACGGCGGAGAGCCACGATCGGGTGCTCGTGCTCGAGGTGATGGGGCGCGAGGCGGGGTTCATCGCGCTGCATGCGGGGCTCTCGGGGTCGGCCGACGTGATCCTCATCCCGGAGATCCCGTGGCGCCTCGATCAGGTCTGCGAGGCGGTGATGGAGCGGGATCGCAGCGGCCGCAAGTTCGCGATCGTCGTCGTGGCCGAGGGGGCGATCGACGAACAGGGTGAGACCTCGCTCATCGGGGAGTCGATGCCGGGGCAGGCGCCGCGCATCGGGGGAATCGCGCACCGGTTGGCCAAGTCGATCCAACAGCGGACGGGGAAGGAGTGCCGTGCGCTGGTGCTCGGGCACCTGCAGCGCGGGGGGATGCCGACGGGATACGACCGCTTCCTCGCCACACGGTTCGGGGCGGCCGCGACGCAGGCGGTGGCGGACGGGAAGTGGGGCCACATGGTGGCGCTGCAGAGCCCGCACATCGTCACGGTCCCGATCCGCGAGGTCCTCAAGGCGCCGAAGCGGGTCGACCCCACCCACGACGCGGTCCTGACGGCCCGGTCGTGCGGGATCAGCTTCGGGGACTGACCCGTTGACCTGGCGAACCTCCGCGTGTCTCTTGGGTAGGATGGAGCGTCACCCACCGAGTCCTCCCGTGCGCCTTCCCCTCCTCTCCCTCCTCCTGCTCGGGACCGCCTCCCTCGCCGAGGCGCAGGTCCGTCCCGTCTCCGTCGCCGTGCCCGCGAAGGCGATGGCTCCTGCCGTCACCGGGTCGGCGAACGTCCCTGTCGCGATGCTCCCCCCGGCGGGGCTCTGCCGCATCTGGATCAATGAGGTGCCGGCCTCGCAGCAGCCCGCACCCACCGACTGCGCGACCGCGCTCCGGCAGAGGCCGGCCAACGGGACGATCCTCTATGGCCCCACCGAACGCGATTCGATGGGGGAGCGATTCGAGGAGCAGGCGCGGGCGCGACGTGAGTCGGCATCCCGCGCGGCGGGCCCCGCGGCCTCGTCGTCCGCCAAGCGACCGGCGGCCCCGCGTGAGCGGAAGCCGCGCGAGGGCACCCCGTAACCCCCTCGGGCGAACCGCTCCGCGCGGTCCGCGACCCTTATCTCCCCCCCGACCACGAGGCCTTCGTCCGGTCGGGGGATCCGCGTGGGCGCCTCATCATCATCGCGCCCACCCGCGCCGCCTGTGAGACCATCGAGCTCGGCTTCGGGCTCGATATTGAGACCCTGCTCTGGTCGACGCGTGGCCCCGAGCTGACCGCGCTCGCCGAGCGCGTCGCCGTCGCCCAAGAGCGCCCACGCCCCGGCTTCGGGATCGTCGCCGGGACCGGCACCGGGAAGACCCTCGCCGTGCGCCCGATCGCGCACGCGCTGCTCGATACGACGACCCTGCGCGTCGGCGTGGTGAACCGCGAGCGCGAGGCCACGCCGGAGACGCCGAGCTGGAACGTGGTGATCGTCACCACGGGGATCGCGCGCCGCTGGTTCCAGGATGGCGACATCCGTCCGCACGACACCCTGGTCATCGACGAGATCCATCAGACCTCGGCGGAGCTCGAGCTCTGTCTCGCCCTTGGCAAGCGTACCGGGTGTCGCTTCATCTGGCTCTCCGCGACGGTCGATCCGACCTTCTACGCGCGCTATCTGCACGCGGCGGCGGTGATCGAATCCAGCGCCTACGATCCCGCGAAGGCGGCGAAGGTCGTCGTCGAGCGGAAGAAGCCGACCTCGTTCCTCGATGATCGCTTCCTCCAGCAGGCGATCAAGGAGCGCCGCGGGATCGGGGTCTTCCTCCCAACGCGCGCCGGGGTGGAGGAGGTCGCGGCCGACGTGGGGGCGCGCTACCCCAAGATGCAGGTGGCGTTCTATCACGGGGGCGAACCGATCCGTGTGATCCGTCCGTTCCTTGAAGGGGAGGTCGAGAAGCCCTTCCTCCTCGCGATGACCGCCGCGGGGCAGAGCGCGCTCAATGTGCGTGGGCTCGACACGGTGGTGATCGACGACACGCGCTTCACGAACCTCGTCGAGCGCGGGCGAAACGTGCTCACGCGGCTCCATCTCGGGGCGAACGAGATTCTCCAGATGGCGGGGCGCGTGCATGGGCGCGTCGCCGGCGGCCGGGTCTTCATCCTTTCCGATCGTGAGATCCGCTTCCAGGACCTGACGCCGACGGCGCCGGAGTTCCAGCTCGCGGGGGATTCCGAGCGCGTCGCCCTCACCTGCGCGGCGCTCGGTGTGGCCGCGGACGCCCTCGATCTCCCGGTGCCGCTCGATCGCCGGTCGTATCGCGATGCGGTGCAGTTCCTCGAATCGCGCGGGATCATCGAGGGCGGGCGCCTGACCGAGTATGGGAGGAAGGTCGAGGCGATGCCGGTCGATCGTCCCTGGGCCGAGCTCCTCGTGCACTGCGACGATACCTTGCTCCCCTATGTGGCGGTGATGGCGAGTGTGGAGTCGCTGCATCGGATGACGCGTGAGGATCGCGACCTGCACGGGCTCATCGTCGCGGGCTCCGATCATCTCACCACCTACAACGCCTACGCGGAGGCGTTCGAGACCTGCGGCTTCCTCGGTGAGGTGTATGGGCTCCCGCGGCAGCTCTTCGACGAGAGCGTGCATCGCTGGGCCGAGGGGCGTGGGGTGTTGGTGAAGGCGATCGAGGATGCGGCGCTCGCGATGGCGAGCATCTATCGGTCGGTCGGGTTGCCGCTGCCTACGACGATGCCGCGGACCACGCCGGCGATCGAGCGCCGCTTCATCGAGCTCCTCGCGCGGATCATGCCCTTCAGCCTGGTGATCGATGAGGAGACGGTCACGGGGGATGAGGCGCGGGTCTCCAAGACGAGTGTCTGCGGGAGTTGGGGGGCAGTGGCGGGGACGCTCCGCTACTTCGCCGACAAGTTCGGGATCCCGCGCGCGGCGATCGAGGGGACGCAGCTCCCGATGGATCTCGTGCGCCGCTACGCGACGCGTGAGGCACCTCGCGTCTCGTACGATCCGAGCAAGCGGGAGCGTCCCCTCGCCCTCGAGCGGGGACTCACCTATTTCGGCTTCGCCCTCGAGCGGGAGCGCGAGCCCCTCGACGACTTCACCCCTGAGCTCGCCCCGGAGATCCGCCGTGTGCTCGCCGAGGCGCTCGCGCGCGGGGAGGCGCGGCATCAGGCGGTGCCGCGCAACCGACAGGGGATCGACGAGGTGCGTGAGGTCTGGCGCCGCTCGGGCGGGGCGACCCCGCGCCTGCAGCAGGCCGAGCTCGCCGCGTGGTACGAGGCGCAGCTCGCCGAGGTCCATGACCTGCAGGGATTCCGTGCCGCTGCGCTGCGCTTCGATCCCGATCGCGTCGTCTCGCGTGAGGCGAGCGCGCGGTGGATGGCGTTGCCGGGGGCGGTGGAGATCCGCGATCGCACGATTGCGCTCCACTATGAGGTGGAGGAGTCGCCGGAGCGTGGCGCGTATGGGGTGGTGCGGTTGCAGCTCCCGGAGAAGGTGGCGCGCACGCTCGTGGAGGAGGAGCTCCCCGAGCTCGATCGTCCGCTGCGGTTCGTGGTGACGCGCGGGGCGCGGGGATCGGTGCGTGGGGATTCGCTCGCCGAGGTGCAGGAGGCGTTGCGGCAGCCCTGGTCGCAGGAGGAGCGTCCCTCGCGGGAGGGACGTGGCGCGCGGGATGGCCGCGGATCCCGCGACGGACGATTCCCAGGTGGGGGTAGTGGACGCGGCGATGGCCGTGGCCCCCGCCGTGGCCCCCGCCGTGGCCCCCCAGGTCCCAATGGGCGCGGCGGGCGGCGTCGCAGGTAGGCTGTACTTCCGGTACTAATCCAGACTGGATCTCTGGGAATCCAGCCACCGACATCGGGTGAAACCGACCCGTTGTCCAGCGAATAAATAGTTATAAGGCAATATGTTATAGCGTTCTGTCCAGTTTGCCCTTGCGGTTTGGACCGACGGGTCCAATATTGAGGGCGTGACCCAGCGCAGAA
>CAXRBM010000185.1:0-6997 GCA_964228675.1 Gemmatimonadaceae bacterium | reverse complement strand
CCGCTTGAGATAGTCAAGGTGACGACGCCGCTTGCCGACCATCTTGAGGAGCCCACGGCGGCCGTGGTGGTCCTTCTTGTGCTGGCGGAAGTGCTCGGTCAGGTAGTTGATCCGGTCCGTGAGGACCGCGATCTGGACCTGGGAGGAACCGGTGTCGGTCCCATGCTTCTGATGCGAGCTCATCGCCGCCGTCTTGTCGAACGCCATCCGATCTGTCCTTGCCTGCGCTGCGCAGTGCTGTGAATGCCTAATCGTTGGTAGCACACAAAGTTACGTCACTCAAACCCACCCTGTAAAGGGGGGCCGAATGCCGGCCGAGCCCTCCGGCCGACCCTGCCAGGGTCACCCCCCGAACCACCCCAGGACGAGCCGCTTCAGGTCGTTGAAGGTGACCGTCAGGAAGAGCGCCGCAATCACCGCGAACCCGATGCGCGCGTACCACTCCTTCACCATGCGCGGAAAGGGACGACGCCACGCTGCCTCCGCCACCTGCAGCACCACCTGCCCTCCATCCAAGAGCGGGATCGGGAGGAGGTTGAGCACCGCCAGATTGATGCTCAGGAAGGCGATCAGCGACCAGAGGTTCTCCATCCCGTTCTGCGCCGCCGCCACACTCGAGCGGGCGATCTCCACCGGCCCCCCGAGCTGCGAGACCGAGACCTCCCCGGTGAGCAGGTTGCCAAGCACCCCGATGACGTTCCCCGCCATCGCCCAGGTCGCCCGCCACCCCTCCAGCGCCGCCTCGCCGAATCCGATCTCCTCCCGGATCACATCCTGCTTGACCCCGACCCCGATCCGGCCGACCACCACCCGCTCACCCTCAGCCGTCGTGGTCTCCTGCGCCTCAGGGACGACGGAGACGCGCACCGTGTCGGCCCCGCGCAGCAGCTCGAGCGCCACCGACGTCCCAGGCGCCTCGGAGATCTTCGTGAGCACCTCCTCCCAGCGCGTGACGGTGGTGCCGTCGATCGTCACCACGCGATCCCCAGACCGGATCCCCGCGACCTCCGCCGGACGCCCCGCCACGATCGAATCGACAACCGGCGGGACATACCCCCGGCCATACCACGCGAAGACCCCGGTCGAGACCACCAACGCGAGGATGATGTTCATCGTCACCCCCGCGAGGAGGATCACCAGACGTTGCACGAGCGTCTTCGACTCGAACCACCGGTCCGCCGGGATCGGATGCGGTCCGTGCGGGATCATGGAGTGCTCGTCCCAATGCCGCGACTTCTCGGCCTCCGGCGCCTCGCCCCCACCCTCGAGGACCTGCGCCGTCTCGTCTTCCTTGGACGCCATCCGCACATAGCCCCCGATCGGAAGCCAGGAGAGCGCGTACTCGGTCTCACCGCGACGACGACTCCAGAGCGGCGCCCCCCACCCGAGTGAGAAACGCGGCGCATAGACCCCCGCCCACTTGGCGGCGAGGAAGTGCCCGAGCTCGTGCACGAAGATCACGAGCCCCAAGACCAACAATGGCGCGAGCCAGCTGAGCATCACCGGAACTCCTGCACGAGGGAGCGCGCCGCCGCATCGGCGGCGAGCAACGCGGGAAGATCGTCACCGGGGCGGTCGCCGAGCGCCGAGAGCGCGTGCTCGATCGCCGCCGGGATCCGCGCGAAGGGGAGCGAGCCGTCGAGCACGCGGGCCACCGCGACCTCATTCGCCGCATTGAAGACCGCAGGCGCCGCCCCGCCTCGCCGCCCGGCCGCGATCCCCAAGCCGAGGGTCGGGAAGGCATCGTGCCGCACCGCCTCGAAGGTCAGTGGACTCGACGCCACCGGATCGAACCGTGGTACCCCGCCGTCGGGGATCCGATCCGGATAGCCAAGGGCGTAGAGCACCGGGAGCTCCATCGAGGGCACCCCCATCTGCGCGAGCACACTGCCATCTTCGAACTCGAGCATCGAATGCACGATGCTCTGTGGATGCACCACGACCTCGATCCGATCGTACGGGATCCCGAAGAGCACATGGGCCTCGATCACCTCGAGCGCCTTGTTCGCGAGCGAGGCGCTGTCGATCGTGATCTTCCGGCCCATCGCCCAGGTGGGGTGATTGAGCGCGTCGGTGAGATTGGCGCCCTCGATCTGCTCGCGCGACCAGGTGCGGAAGGGGCCACCCGACGCGGTGATGATCATCCGCGAGACGCCGCGCAGCGGGAGGAGGCCCTCACCGGCATCGCTCCCGCGCGGCACCGGTGCCACGCGCCCTGCCGCGCACTGCAGCAGGGCTGAGTGCTCGGAGTCCACGGGGATCACCTCACCCGTGCCCTCCCGCACCGCACGCGCCACGAGCGCGCCGCCGACCACGAGCGATTCCTTGTTCGCGAGCGCGACGCGCTTCCCCGCCCGGAGTGCCGCGAGGGTCGCCTCGAGCCCCGCCGCACCGACGACGGCATTCACCACCACATCGACGTCGGGATGCTGCGCGGCCTCCACGAGGCACGGCATCCCGCGTCCCCATCCCGCCGGGAGCGTGGCACCACCATCCTGTACGAGACCGACGTACGTCGGCATCCAGCGCGCCGCAGCGGTCGCGAGCCCGTCGCGATTCCCGTTCGCGGTCAACGCCACGAAGTGGAAGCGCTCCGGATGGCGCGCCACCACACGCTGCGCCGTCTCGCCGATCGATCCGGTGGCGCCGAGCAGCGCCACACCGGTCCGACGACTCACCGCCCCACCGTGAGGAGCGCCTCGAGGAGCACGTACCCGACAGGGAGCGTGAAGAGCAGTGAGTCGGTGCGATCGAGCACCCCGCCGTGGCCGGGGATCAGGGTGGAACTGTCCTTCACCCCCGCCTGCCGCTTGAGCAGGCTCTCGACCAGATCCCCGATCTGCGCCACGACGCCGATCACCACGCCGAGGAGGGTGATCCCCATGAGCGTGAGGCCGAGGCGCGCATAGGGCTGCAGCAGCAACGTCACATAGGCCCAGGTGCCGATCACGCTCAGCACGAGCCCACCCATCGCGCCTGCCCAGGTCTTCCCGGGGCTCACCGAGGGCATGAGCTTCCGCTTGCCGAACGCCTTGCCGGCGAAGAAGGCCCCAGAGTCGGTGAGCCAGGTGAGGACCATCGGGAGGAAGAGCAGCAACGATCCCGCGAGCGCCCCGATTGCGAAGCGATGATACCGGAGCGCATAGGCGAAGGTGAGCATCCCGCCGGTGTACCAGGTGCCAAAGAGCGTCGTCGCGACCGATTCGATCGGGTGCCCCGTCACCCCACGTCGCCAGAGTGCCACGGAGAGCAGCACCGGCACCAACAAGGCGACCACCGGGAGCGGCGGCACCGCGTACCCCAGCCGCGCTGCATGGGCCGCAAGTGGGAGCGAGGCCGCGAGTGCGATCAACCACCCCATCAGCGGCTGCGCCCCCGCGCCCTGCGCCAAGCGCCCATACTCCCACGCCGCGAGCGCCGACGCGATGGCGAGCAGCGCCGCCAACGGCGCATCGCCCACCCAGACGACCCCCACGAGTACCGGGATCGCCACGACGGCGAAGAGGATCCGCTTGGTCAACTCAGACATACGAGCCCCGCACGCTCGGACGCACGCGCGTGCTCAGACCGAGACGCGGCCGAAGCGACGGTCGCGCGTCTGATAATCGAGGATCGCCTCGTAGAGATTCGCCCGCGTGAAGTCGGGCCAGAGCACTGGCGAGATATGCAACTCGGTATACGCCAGCTGCCAGAGGAGGAAGTTCGAGATACGCCGCTCCCCCGAGGTGCGGATCAAGAGATCGGGATCCGGTCCCCCCGCGGTGAAGAGCCGGCTGCTGATCGCCGCCTCGTCCACCTGATCCGGACGCAACGTCCCCGCCGCGACCTCCTCCGCGATCCGCCGCGCCGCGCGGACGATCTCCGCGCGCGAGCCATACGAGATGAAGAGGTTGAGCACCAACGTCGAGTTCCTCGCCGTCTGTGCCATCACGCGATCGACCGCGGCCCGCGCCGGCGGCGCCAATCGATCGAGATCACCGAGCATCTGGACGCGGACCCCCTGCGCCTCGAGCTCATCGGCCTCGCGCTGGATGTACTCCTCGAGCAGCGACATCAGCGCGCCGATCTCGGTCGCGGGGCGCTGCCAGTTCTCCTGCGAGAAGGCGAAGAGCGAGAGGACCTCGACCCCGGCCTCGATCGCCCCTTCCACCACCTCGCGCACCGCCTTCATCCCCTGCCGGTGTCCCATCGGCCGCGGCAGCATACGCTCCCGCGCCCACCGCCCATTGCCATCCATGATGATGGCGATGTGCTTCGGCAGCGGCCCATGGCCGCGGATCTGGGAGAGGAGGACCGGGGCGGTCATGTGAGGAGGAGGCTCAGACCTCCAACAACTCCGCTTCCTTCGCCTTCATCGCGGCATCGATCTTCGCGATCTCCTCATCGTGCACCTTCTGGAGCTCCTTCTCGGCGTGCTTCACCTCGTCCTCTGATACACCGGAGAGCTTCTTTAGCGCGTCGCGCGCATGGGTGCGGGCATGGCGCACCGCGATGCGGCCATCCTCGGCGTACCCATGCACCTGCTTCGCGAGCTCCTTGCGGCGCTGCTCGTTCATCGCTGGGAGCGGGACGCGGATGATCGCGCCCTGGATCGCCGGATCGAGCCCAAGGCTCGACTCACGGATCGCCTTCTCGATCGCCTTCGCCTGCCCCTTGTCGTACGGGGTGACGACGAGGAGCCGCGGCTCCGGCGCCGAGACGTTGGCGCACTGATTCATCGGCATGTACTGGCCGTACATCTCGACCTTGACCGAGTCGAGCATGGTGGGCGACGCCTTGCCGGAGCGGACCGAGGCGAATTCGCGGCGCGCGGCCTCGACGCCCTTGTCCATCGCGGCGCGTGCATCCTTCAGGATGGCTTGGATGGTCATGATGGGAACCTCAGGTCAGGAGACGAGGGTGCCGACCGGTTCGCCCCGCAGTGCCTGCGCGACGATACCCGGCGTGTGGATGTTGAGCACGATCAAGGGGAGCGCATTCTCCTTGCAGAGCGTGATGGCGGTCTGATCCATCACCTTGAGCTCCTGCTGCATGACGTCCTTGTACGAGATGCGATCGAACTTCGTCGCCGTCGGATCCTGCTTGGGATCGGCGGAGTACACGCCGTCGACGCTCGTCGCCTTGATGATCAGATTGGCCTTCATCTGGATGGCGCGGAGCACCGCGGCCGTGTCGGTCGAGAAATACGGATTCCCCGTTCCCGCCGCGAAGATCACGCAGCGCCCCTTCTCAAGGTGCCGCTGCGCGCGCCGCCGGATGTACGGCTCGGCGATCGTCTCCATCCGGATCGCCGTCATCACGCGAGTGTCGAGCCCTTCGCGCTCCAGCACATCTTGGAAGGCGAGGGCGTTGATCACCGTACCAAGCATCCCCATGTAGTCGGCGGAGACGCGATCCATCCCCATCTTCGAGATCTGTGAGCCGCGGACGATGTTCCCCCCGCCGATCACGAGCCCCACCTGTGCCCCGAGGTCGCTGATCGCCTTGACCTGCCGAGCGAACTCCCGGATGCTGTCGAAGTCGAACCCGAACCCCTTCGCTCCGGCGAGGGCCTCACCGGAGAGCTTGAGCAGGACCCGCGGGTAGGCGAGCGCGGTCACGGGGCGCCGGACCTCAGGACTCGCCCATCTTGAAGCGGACGAACCGCTTCACGGCGAGGGTGGCACCGGCGGCCTTGGAGGTCGCGGCGACGAGGTCCTTGATCGTCTGCTTGTCGTCACGGACCCAGGGCTGCCCGAGGAGGGTGATCTCCCCGAGGAGCTTGGCGATGCGGCCCTCGACCATCTTCTCGGCGATCGCCTGCGGCTTCCCGCTCTCGACGGCCTGCGCGACGAAGATCTCACGCTCGCGCGCGATGAAGGCCGGGTCGACCCCACCCTGATCCACGGCGACGGCGACGCTCGGCACGCCGGCGGCCACATGCTCCGCGATGTGCTTCCCGAGCTCGGCCGCTTCGGCCCCGCTCCCACCGGTGATCTCGGCGATCACGCCGGCCTTGCCGTTGAAGTGGAGGTAGCTCCCCACGATCCCGGCGGTGCTGATGCGCGCCACGCGACGGAGCTCGACCTTCTCCCCCGTCTTCGCCGAGGCGGCCTTCACGACCTCACCCACGGTGCGCTTCGCATCGAAGGCCCACGGCGTGTTGAGGTAGTCGCCTTCGGCGCCCACGGTCACGAGCCCGTCGACCTTCGCGTCCTGCGTTACATGCTGCGCGACCTGCTTGGAGAGCGCGACGAACTCGTCGTTGCGGCCGACGAAGTCGGTCTCGCAGTTGAGCTCGATCATCCCCGCGGTCTTCCCGTCGGCGCTGAGCTCGATCACGATCTGCCCTTCCGAGGCGGCGCGATCCGCGCGCTTCTCGGCCTTCGCGATCCCCTTCTTGCGGAGGAGGTCGACGGCGGCGTCCATGTTCCCAGCGCTCTCCTCGAGCGCCTTCTTGCAATCCATCATCCCGGCACCCGTGCGGGCGCGGAGCTCAGCGACATCCTTCGCGGTGATGCTCATCTCGTGAATTCTCGGAAAAGTGCGTCTGGTGTGGAAGCGCCGCCGGGAGGCTTGGACCCCGCCGGCGGCGCTCGGAAAGATACGCCGGGGAGCCTCCCCGGCACGAGCGACTCGCCTTACTCGGCGCTCTCGGTCGGAGCCTCGTCGCCCTCGGACGCGCCACCCTTCAAGCGGGCGGCGATCGCCTCGGGGTTCGCGCGCCGACGACGCGGACGGGCCCCACCGCGCGGACGACGGCCGTCCCCGCTCTCGCGCTCGGTCCCGCGCTCCGACGACCAGGTGGTCATCTCGGCCGGCTCCTCGGCGTCGGGGCGCAACGGCGCCTCGCGACGGGCCTCGGCGATCGTGTCGGCGATGGCGCCGGCGATCAGCTCCACCGAGCGGATCGCGTCGTCATTGCCCGCGATCGGCACCGTGATGAGGTCGGGATCGGAGTTCGTGTCACAGATCGCGATGATCGGGATGCCGAGCTTGTTCGCCTCGTCGACCGCGA
>CAXRBM010000184.1:0-4167 GCA_964228675.1 Gemmatimonadaceae bacterium | reverse complement strand
GGGTTCCCGCTCCTCGTCATCATCATCGACGTGAGTGAGAAGCTCGACTCGTATCTGGCGCGCGAGTTGCCGCCGATGGACATCGCGCTGGCCTATCTCTTCGGGATCGCCGACACGATGTTCCTCGTCCTGCCGGCGGCGGTGCTCTTCGCGACCGTCTTCACGATCGGGAACTTCACGCGCCACAGCGAGATCACCGCGGCGAAGGCCTCGGGGATCTCGTTCCACCGGTTCATCGCCCCGATCGCGGTCGGAGCGGTGGGGGTGACGCTCTTCGGCCTGTTCCTCTCGGCGGTCGTCCCCCCGCTCAACGCGCGTCGTCTCGAGCTCCTCCAGGAGAAGGCGGTCCGGAACGCCGACCAGCGGACGAACTTCGCCTATGCCTCGGAGACGGGACGCGTCTACCGGATCAGCCAGGCGTCGGTGACCGGCGGGACGGTCGAGGGAATCGAGATCGAGCGTCGCGGGACGGGCCCGGACTATCCCACCTATGTGATCGCCGCGAGCCAGGGTGCGTGGCAGGAGGGAGCGGGATGGGTGCTGCGCGACGGGGTCCTGCATCTCCTGCCGGACTCCCTCTCCAACCTGACCTTCCGGTTCGACTCGTTGCGCGACGCCGGATTCCGTGAGCCCCCAGCCGGCTTGATGGCGAATCCCAAGGCGCCGGCGGAGATGGGGTACCGCGACCTCGGACGCTTCATCGAGGCGATGGAGCGCTCCGGGACGAACGTGAACAAGTTGCGGGTGGAGCGGATGCTCAAGATCGCGATCCCCTTCACCTCGGTGATCATCATGGTGATCGGGGCCCCGCTCGCCACGAGCACGCAACGAGGGGGCACCGCGTACGGGATCGGGATCAGTCTCGCGATCACCGTCGTCTTCCTGATGATGATCCAACTCACGCAGGCGATCGGGGCGGGAGGGTTGGTCCGCCCCGAACTGGCGGCATGGATGCCCGGGGTCTTCTTTGGGATCATCGGCTCCGTCCTCCTCTACCGGGTGCGCACATGACCGTCGGATCGCGCCCCACCGAGACCTTCCCCATCGTGCAACGCAGCGGCCTCCGCTTCTTCCGGATGATGGGGCGGCAGGCGCTGGCGCTCATCGGCGGGATCGGGGCGCGGGTGCTCTTCGTCGGCGATATCCGTCGCGCGCTACGCGAGGGTCCCACCTGGCGCGGGCAGGTGATCCATCAGATGCGGGAGATCGGGGTGAACTCCCTCCCCCTCACGCTGATGGTCGCCGCCTTCATCGGCGGGGTCATCGCGATCCAGATCCGCTATCAGCTCTTCCCGGGGATCCAGCTCTCGATCGTCGGACTCTCCACGCGACAGATCGTCATCCTCGAGACGGGGCCGTTGCTCACGGGGCTCGTGCTCGCCGGACGCGTCGGCGCCAAGATGACGGCGGAGATCGCGACGATGCGGGTGACCGAGCAGATCGATGCGCTCGAGACCCTGTCGTTCGATCCGGTCGCGTACCTCGTGGTCCCGCGCCTCATCGCCGCGACGATCATGCTCCCCTTGCTGACCGTCTTCGCCGACGTGGCCGGGGTGACCGCCGGGATGCTCTCCTCGGTGCTCGTGGCCGATGTGCCGCTGGCGCAGTTCCTCGAGGGGATGCGCCTCGGCTATGACCAGTTCCAGGTGACCTATAGTCTGATCAAGGCGACGCTCTTCGGGGTGGCGATCGCCTTCCTCTGCACCTTCGAGGGATATATGACCTTCGGCGGCGCCGAGGGGGTGGGCAAGAGCACCGCCCGCGCCGTCGTCATCACCTCGATCGCGATCCTGATCCTAGACGCGACCACCGCCATCCTCCTCGCACCCTATCTTCAGGCATGAAGCGACGCGATGAAGTCCTCGTCGGGATCGTGGCCACCGCGGCGGTCGGTTTCGCGGTGGTCGGTTCCCTCTACCTCGCCCGCGGGGGGCTCCTCCCGGGCTATGAGGTCTATAGCGTATACGACTGGGGGGCGGGGCTGCGGCAGGGACAGCCGGTGATGCTCTCCGGGGTCTCCGTCGGGTACGTGGGCGACGTCGACATCCGCCGCGATGGGAAGCTCGTCGTCCAGATGCGGATCTACAACAGGTACAAGGTCCCCCATGGGACGACCTCGAAGGTCGCACCGAACGGGGTCTTCGGCGACATGATGGTGACGCTGCACCCCTCGAAGGCCACCGATGATTACTTCGCGGCCGGCGATACGGTGCCCGCGGGGCCGCCCTCGGTCGGCGTCGCCGACATCCTGGGCAAGGTCGATTCGATCAGCCGCGACGTGCAGCTCCTCACCACGACCTTGCGCCGCTCGCTGGTCGACGAGCGGGGGTTGGACGACCTGCGCCGGACGATCGGATCGGCGCAGTCGCTGATCGCGGTGCTGGAGCGGGTGGCGACGGAGCAGTCGCGCGAGCTGACGCAGACACAGCGCTCGTTCCGTCGCCTCGCCGACGCCGTGGACTCGGCGCAGGTGGATTCCACCGTGCGGGCGGTGGGGGATGCGGCGGGACGCCTCGCCACGCTCACCACCGAGCTCCAGGGCACCACCGCGCGGCTTAATGGCGTGCTCCAGAAGAT
Source organism: Gemmatimonadaceae bacterium (assembly GCA_964228675.1). Classification (GTDB taxonomy): domain Bacteria; phylum Gemmatimonadota; class Gemmatimonadetes; order Gemmatimonadales; family Gemmatimonadaceae; genus Pseudogemmatithrix. Next base: position 1,590 of record CAXRBM010000184.1, on the reverse strand, counting down.
CGAGACCGGGGAGGGGTCGGCAGCCAAGCTCGTGAACGATCCCGGGCTCTACACCGATGTCCGCGCCCTCATACAGCGGCTCGATTCGCTGACCGCCGACTTCCAGAAGAACCCCAAGAAGTACATCAACGTGACGGTGTTCTGATCGACGCGGGCGAGCGACGGTGCCATGGGCGCCGCCGCTCACCCGCTCGGTGGGGACCGCCACGAGGATCGGTCTGATGGAAACGACGAAGCCCCGGGGCGCCTGCGCGCCCCGGGGCTTCGTCCATCCGACCTGGCGCCGACCTTAGTTGAAGGTGTAGCGCACACCCAGCTGCATCCGCCACACATCGCCGATGGCGAAGTTCCGCTGGAAGGAGCGATTGAGCAGCGAGGTCCCGATCGTGCGCATCCGGAACTGCGGGACGCCCGAGGCATCCACACCGGCCGGCACGAGCGGCGAGGCGGAGGTGAAGCTCCAGCTCCGGCCCCAATCCGAGTTGAACATGTTGGTGAAGTTCAGCAGGTCCATACGGACCTGGAGCTTGTTCGGCTTGCCCATCACGCTCTGCACGATGTCCTGGGTCAGGCTGACATCCATGCGGGTCGTCATCGGGGTGAAGACCCCACCACGCTCCGCGTACTGCCCACGACGGTTGCGCAGGTAGCGGTCCTGCTGGATGAACTTCTCGAAGGCCTCGATCTGCTGGGCGACGGTGAACGGCGCCGAACCGGTGATCGCGAGGAAGCGCATCTCGCTGGCGTCCTTCGGGATGTAGAGCAGGTCGTTCCCGGTGCCGCCGTCGCCGTTGAAGTCACCCCCGTAGACGTACGACCCATTCCCCTGGAAGCTGTTGAGGAAGAACGAGATCCCGGTCGGACCGATCGGGAGGAACTTCCTGGTGTAGGCGGCGGTCAGGAAGTAGCGGTGCCCCTGCGAGGCGCCGGAGAAGCCGAGCCCCGGGGTGTTCGGGCCATTCACCTGCTGGTTGCCGTTCCACGACCCGAAGGCGATCGAGCCGGCGTCGACCGTGTTGCGCGAGAGGCCATAGCTGTACGCCGCCTTGGCGAAGAAGCCGTTGGCGAAGGCCTTCTCGAGCGAGGCCGAGAGGTTCCACGAGCGGCCGACATCCTGATTCTTGAGGACGACCGCGCTCGTCACGTTGCAGTTGATGCGCTGCTGGGTGCCGGTGACCGTCGGGCAGTCATCGATCGACCACCGCGGACGCTGGTCGGGGCCGTTGAACTTCCCGTCCGCCGTCGAGAGGTTGGCGTCGATGTAGTAGATGCCGTTGATGTCCTGCGCGACGAGGAGCTCGACGGTGCCCGTGGTCCCGAAGGGGAGCTTCCGGTCGACGGCGAGGTTCGTGCGGAGGATCTGCGGGAACTTGAAGTTCTTGTCGGTGAGCGCGAGCTCATACGACGCCGCCGGCGCCCCCGTCACGGTGGTCGGCTTGTACTTGTCCGGATCGGGGTGGAAGGGCCGGGTGTTCACGTTGTCATACTGCTCGAAGCCGGTGAGCACGCCGTTGTTGCCGATCTGATTGGAGATCCAGACGTAGGCCGGACGCCCGGTGAAGACACCGGTGCCGCCGCGGACCTGCGTGA
>CAXRBM010000183.1:0-12553 GCA_964228675.1 Gemmatimonadaceae bacterium | reverse complement strand
TGGGCCGACCCGATCAGCTTGGCCCCGCCGACCACGATCTCCCCCTCCCCCGGCTCCGCGAAGCAGGCAGCGCCGTCGGGACGGAGTGCGTGGCGCTCCGCCGGGTCGCGTGCCACCGCGATCGCGGCCACGCCGAGGCGTGCGAGGGCGTCGAAGAGGAGCGCGTTGATCGCGACATAGCTCTCGCGCAGGGTCATCGTCCCGACGGGGGCGGCGACGCTGTAGGTGACCTCGTGGTCGTGGAGGAGGGCGCGCCCCCCGGTCGGGCGCCGCACCACGTCGATCCCCTCCGCACGTAGCGCCGGCGCGTGGATGCTCCCGCGGGCCCGCTCGTTCCGCCCGAGCGACAGGGTGGGGCGCGACCAGGCGTAGATCCGGAGCACCGCCCGCTTGGTCTCCCGCGCATGTGCCAGCAGGGCGAGGTCGGTGGCCATGTTCTCCACGCCGGACGCTGGGCCGGAATCGAGGAGGGACCAGGGGAGATCGAGGAACGCCGCGCGGGGGGATGCCGACACGGATAGGAATGTACGAGCGTCACCCCGCCCTTGTAGTTTTCCCTCGCGGTCCTTCATCCGATCTTCGAGGTCCCCCCACCGTGACGACCAGCGTGCATCCGCAGCCCGATACCTTCGTCTCTCGCCACATCGGCCCCACCGACGCCGACATCCAGGCGATGCTCACCGAGCTGGGGTACGCCTCGCTCGATGCCTTCATCGACGACACGATCCCCGAGACGATCCGCTTCCGGCGGACCCTCGCGATCCCCGGTGGCCAGTCGGAGCAGGAGGCGCTCGCCGCCTTCAAGGCCGAGATGTCGGCGAACGAGGTGCGTCGCTCCTTCATCGGGATGGGGTACTACGACACGCACACCCCGACGGTGATCCAACGCAATATCCTCGAGAACCCCGGGTGGTACACGGCGTACACGCCATATCAGGCGGAGATCGCGCAGGGGCGCCTCGAGGCGCTGCTCAACTATCAGACCGTGGTGAGCGATCTCACCGGGCTCCCGATCGCGAACGCCTCCCTGCTCGACGAGGGGACCGCGGCCGCCGAGGCGGTGACGATGGTGCATGGGATCGTCGGCAAGGATGGGCGTGACGTCTTCCTGATCGCCGATGATTGTCACCCGCAGACGATCGAGGTGGTGACGGCGCGCGCCGAGGCGCGAGGGGTCGCGGTGCAGGTGGTATCGCCGAAGGCGATGCGCCCCGATGCGACCACGGCCGGTGTCCTCCTCGCCTATCCGAACACCTTCGGGTCGATCGAGGACCATCGGGCGCTCTGCGAAGCGGTGCACGCGGCGGGCGGGCTCGTGATCGTCGCGACCGATCTCCTCGCGCTCACCCTCCTCGCCCCGCCGGGCGAGTGGGGCGCCGACGTCGCCGTCGGGAATTCGCAGCGCTTCGGCGTGCCGTACGGCTACGGCGGCCCGCACGCCGCCTTCTTCGCCACCAAGGATGACTACAAGCGGCAGATCCCGGGTCGCCTCATCGGCGTCTCACGCGATTCGTCTGGCAAGCCGGCGCTTCGTATGGCGCTCCAGACCCGCGAGCAGCATATCCGCCGTGAGAAGGCGACCTCCAACGTCTGCACCGCGCAGGTGCTCCTCTCGGTGATGGCGGGGATGTACGCCGTCTGGCATGGGCCCCTGGGGCTCGTGCGGATCGCACGCCGTCTGCAGCACTTCACCGAACTCTTCGCGGCGGGCGTGCAGCAGCTCGGGCACACCCCTGTGGCGTCGGTGCGCTTCGATACCACGATCGTCGAGGTCGGGGCGCAGCAGGGGACGATCCTCGCGGCGCTCGATCGCGCGCGGATCAATGTTCGCGTCGTGAACGGTCGCACCCTCGGCGTCTCGATGGGTGAGACCACCTCACTCCGCGATGTGAGCGATCTCCTCGATGCGTTCAACGGAGGGCGTCCGCATGGGCTCGATCTCGACGCCCTCGCGAAGACCCTCGACACCCGCTTCGACGAGCGCTTCGCGCGCACCTCGGAGTTCCTCACCCACCCGACCTTCCATCGCTACCGCAGCGAGACCGAGATGCTGCGCTACATGCGGACGCTCGAGTCGCGGGATCTCTCCCTCACGCACTCGATGATCCCGCTCGGGAGCTGCACGATGAAGCTCAACGCGTCGGCCGAGATGTATCCGGTGACCTGGACCGAAGTCGGCGGGCTCCATCCCTTCGCCCCGCGTGAGCAGGCCAAGGGGTACGCCTCGATGTTCACGCGCTTGGAGAAGGCGCTCGCCGAGGTGACTGGGTTCGCTGCGGTCTCGCTCCAGCCGAACGCCGGTTCGCAGGGAGAGTACGCCGGGCTCCTCGTGATCCGTGCCTTCCATCGGGCGCGTGGACAGGGGCATCGCCATATCTGTCTCATCCCGCAGTCCGCACACGGCACCAACCCCGCCTCCGCGGTGATGGCGGGGATGCAGGTCGTGGTCGTGAAGACCGATGCGCAGGGGAACATCGATGTGGCCGACCTGCGCGCGAAGGCGGAGGAGCATGCGCCGAACCTCGCGGCGCTGATGGTGACCTACCCGAGCACGCACGGCGTGTTCGAGGAGAGCATCAAGGACATCTGCGCGATCATCCACGAGCATGGGGGCCAGGTCTATCTCGACGGTGCCAACATGAACGCGATGGTCGGGCTCTGCCGCCCGGGCGACATCGGAGCGGATGTCTGTCACCTCAACCTCCACAAGACCTTCTGCATCCCGCACGGGGGCGGGGGTCCGGGGATGGGGCCGATCGGCGTGGTGGCGCACCTCGCGCCCTTCCTGCCGGGGCACTCCGTGGTCCGCACCGGTGGGGAGCAGGCGATCGGCGCCGTCTCGGCGGCACCGTGGGGGAGCGCGAGCATCCTCCCGATCTCGATGATGTACATCGATATGATGGGGGGCGAAGGGCTCGCGCACGCGACGAAGGTCGCGATCCTCAACGCCAACTACATGGCGCACCAGCTCCGCGGCCACTTCGAGGTCCTCTACAAGGGGAAGAACGGGCGCGTGGCGCACGAGTGCATCATCGACACGCGACCGATGAAGGCGTCGGCGGGGGTCGAGGTGGAGGACATCGCGAAGCGCCTGATGGACTACGGCTTCCATGCGCCAACGGTGAGCTTCCCGGTCGCTGGCACGCTCATGATCGAACCGACGGAGTCGGAGTCGAAGGCGGAGCTCGATCGCTTCTGCGAGGCGATGATCGCGATCCACGGCGAGATTCAGGACATCGAGCGCGGCGTGTTGAGCCGCGAGGACAACCCGCTCGCGCATGCGCCGCATACGCAGGAGGTGGTGGTGAGCGATGCCTGGACGCGCGGCTACTCGCGTGAACGGGCGGCCTATCCGTTGCCGTGGGTGCGGGAGCGGAAATTCTGGCCCGCCGTGGGGCGCGTCGAGAGCGCCTTCGGCGATCGCAACCTCGTCTGCTCCTGCCCGCCGCTCGAGGCGTACGCCTCGGCGTAATTACTCGCCGAGGTGCGCCTTGTAGGCGTCGGCCGACATGAGGCCGGCGAGGGCGCTGGCGTCGATCTTGAGCTTGATCATCCAGCCATCGCCGTAGGGGTCGCTGTTCACGAGCGCCGGCTCACCATCGAGGCGCGGATTCACCGCGACCACCGTCCCCGCCATCGGGGAGTAGAGCTCGGAGACCGCCTTCACCGCCTCGATCGTGCCGAAGACATCGTGGTCGCCGAAGGCGGCCCCTGCCTTGGGGAGGTCGAGGAAGACGATGTCGCCGAGCTCGCCCTGGGCGTAGTCGGTGATACCGACGATGACCACCGAGGGATCATCCGTCCGCTTCACGTACTCATGGTCCTTGGTGTACTGCAGGTCGGCGGGGATCGAAGACACGAGCGCTCCAGGGTGGTGAACGATTAACGCATCTTTGACGAAGGCTACCCCGTCAGCGAGAGGCGGTCAAGCTGTTCCGATGGCGCGAAGGGAGGGAATCATTGCATCGACCTGATGCTCCAGCGCCTCGAGACTCCCCGTATTCTCGATGATCCAGTCCGCGCGAGCCCGCTTCTCCTCAGCGGGCCACTGCGCGGCGATCATCGCGTCCGCCTCGGCCGCGCTGAGCGCACGGTCACGGACCAGGCGTTCCCGGCGCACGGCGACCGGGGCATCGACGAGGAGGATCCGGTCGACTGACTTGGTCAGGCCGGCCTCGAAGAGCAACGGGATGTCGAGGATCGCCAGCGTCTCCCCTCGGGCGGCGGCCTCGGCGACCCGCGCCGACCGCAAGCGCTCGATCGCCGGATGCGTGATCGCTTCGAGGGCGACCCGCTCGGTGGGATCCGCGAAGACGGTCGAGCGGAGCGCGGCCCGGTCCAAGGTCCCGTCCGCGCGCAGCACCCGCGGCCCCCACCGCGCCACGATCGCGTCGAGTGCCGGCGATCCCGGTGCCACGACCTCGCGTGCGAGTGCGTCGGCGTCGATCACCGTGAGCCCATGCGCGCGCATTCGCTCGGCGACCGCCGATTTGCCCGCGGCGATGTTCCCGGTGAGGCCGATCGTGCGCACCGGGATGCCGATCAGGTGAGGGAGAGCTGGTTGCCGCCCGTCGGGGGCGCGACGTCATGACAGGCGCGGCAGCGCGCCTCATAGCTGTCGGCGCCACCGACCATCACGACCGGCGAGTCGTACGCGGCCGGCCGGCCGTCGATGAGTCGTTGATTGCGGCACGCCGGCGCGCCGCAGCGCACACAGATCGCGTGCAGCTTGTCGACGACCTCGGCCACACACATGAGTTGCGGCATCATCCCGAAGGGCTCGCCACGAAAGTCGGTGTCGGTGCCGGCGAGGATCACGCGGCGCCCGCGCGCGGCGAGATCGTTGGCCAGCGCGACGATCCCCTCGTCGAGGAACTGCACCTCATCGACCGCGATCACCTGCGCCATCGGATCGAGCCGGAGTGCGATCTGCCGAGCGGAATCGACGGGGATCGCCTCGATGGTACGGCCATCGTGGCTCCCGACGGCGTGGATCCCGCCGGCGTAGCGATCATCGAGATGCGACTTGAAGACCTGCACGCGCTTCTTGGCGATCATCGCGCGGCGCACCCGCCGGATGAGCTCCTCGCTCTTCCCGCTGAACATCACGCCGGCGACGACCTCGATCCACCCGCCAGTGAGTTGGAGCGTCCCACTCATCGCGGGCTCCTCGGGCCCCCGCGCGGGCCACTACGGGGGCCGCGCGGACCATCCCCACGCGGCCGATCCCCGCGCGGTGGTCCACTGCGCGGCGGACCACTCCGCTGGCCACGCCCGCCGAACCCTCCGGACTTGGGTCCGCGATCGCGCCCCTCACGTCCCCCCCGCGGCTCACGCTCGCGCTCGGCGGTGCGGGCGGCCTCCTGTTGCTGCTGATGCTGCTCGCGGACGCGGCGGACCGCGGCCTGCACCACCTCATTCTGCGTGGCGCGAGTCTGCTCCAGCAGCCGAAGCGCCGCCGCTGCGATCTCGGTGCCATCGTACGAGGCGAGCAAGGGCTCGAGCGCGAGGATCTCGCGCGCGGGGAGTCCGGTGCTCAGGATCGTGCGCAGCTCGCTGCGTACCCGCGCTTCCGCGGTGCGTGCCCGCTCGATGGTCCCGGCGGCGCCGAAGGGCTGCAGGCGCATCGCCCCGACCACCTGCTGCAACGCCCGCTGCTGACGCGGCGCGATCACGACGACGGTCTGCGCCGGGTGCGCGGTGGTCACCGCGGCCCAGCGCGAGCCCGTCGGGAGACCGAGCACGATCAACAGCGCGGCGTTGGGAGCGATCTCGCCATCGGTCACCGTCACGAGCGCACCGTCGGTGTAGCCGAGCGATCGCACGAGGTGGCGCGCCCGCTCGGCGCACGCGGGATCGTCGGTCACGATCGCCGTCGAGGGGACGTCGATCTCATCGAGGATCAGCGGGAGCGTCTCCTCGGGTGCGCCAGCGGTGGTCAGCACCAGGGTCGACCCCTCGGTCAGGCTCGCCGTCGCCTCTGCGGCCGGCGCGACGTCATCGGTCACGCGCCGCGCCTTGTGGAGATGGCGCTCGATCAGCACGTCGACGTTCGGCGTTGCGGCGAGCGCGGTGAGCCACCGAGATGCGGCCTTCGGGACCTCGGCGAGGACCGTCGCAAGCGCGGGATCCTCGGCGTCGAGCTCGTCGGCGGCAATGAAGCCGACCGTGGTCACGCCAGCCAACGGTGCGAGCGAGGCGGCGAGCGCCTCGGCGATCACCGCCGGCGCCCCGATCATGACCGGGGCCGGGCCGGCACCTAGGAGGCGACGCGCACGGGCCGGGGTGGTCGCCGCGACGACGCGGTGGCCATGGGCGGAGGCCTGCGGCGCGAGGGCGCGCGCGAGCGCCGTGGCCGCGGTGGCCTCGGGGCCCAAGAGGAGGAGCTGTGTGCCCGTCGCCTCGGGGGTGAGGCGCTCCAGCGCGGGCAGGGCGAGCTGCGCGACGCGGGCCCAGTCGGCGGGAAGGAAGTGCGCCACGTGGGCGGAGCGGACGGCACCAGCCGTCTCGCGTGGGGAAGGGGTCACGGCAGACTCGGTTTTCAATGGCGCCACGAGGGGCGCGTGTGGTACACTCAGGCGAGCGCGGAATATAGCGATTTCGTGTTCGCCCCGTCCGGATCCTCTATCTGCGCCCCCTCACGGAGGTCGTTCGTGTCCACCCCCCTCGTCTTCCACCCCTCGGCGAACATCGTGGCGCTCCGTGAGTCGGCCACGATCGCGGTCTCTCAGCGGGCGAAGGCGTTGAGGGCACAGGGGCGCGAGATCATCGACCTCGGGGCAGGAGAGCCCGACTTCGACACCCCAGAGCCGATCCGTCGTGCGGCGCAGGCCGCGATCGATGCAGGCGCCACGCGGTATACCGCGACCGAGGGGATCCTCCCGCTCCGCGAGGCGATCGCCGTCGATGCGAATCGCGCGTACGCGGGTCCCGATCGCGTCTCCGCTGCCGATATCGTCGTCTCCACGGGGTCCAAGCAGTCGCTGTACAACGCTTGCCTCGTGCTCTTCGGTCCCGGCGACGACGTGCTCGTCCCCACGCCGAGCTGGACGAGCTACTACGAGATGGTCGGGCTCGCGCGGGCGAACGCGATCGAGGTGCATGGGGACCCGGCGCGTGGGTTCAAGGTCGATCCTGATCGGCTCGCGCGTGCGGCGACGCCTCGTACCAAGGGGCTGATGCTCAACTCCCCGAGCAATCCGACCGGGTCGGTCTACTCGCCGGACGAACTGCGCGCGATCCTCGATCTGGCGGCGGCGCGCGGGTGGTGGGTGATCAGCGATGAGATCTATCGGCGCATCGCATACGATGCGCCGGCCCCGAGCGCGCTCGATGTGGCCTCGCATCGCGACCATCTCATCGTCGTGAACGGGGTGGCGAAGGCGTATGCGATGACGGGGTGGCGGATCGGGTGGACGGTCTCGCCCACGGCGGTCGCGAAGTCGATGAATGCGCTGCAGTCGCACACCACATCGAATGCCGCGGCGGTCTCGCAGCACGCCGCGCTCGCGGCGCTCACGATCGGGGAGCCGGTCGAATCGGCGGTGCGCGCGATGGTCGCGGAGTTCAAGCGCCGGCGCGATGCCGCATTGCCGATCCTGCGTGAGGCGGGGCTTCGGGTGCTCGATCCCGCCGGTGCCTTCTACTTCTACTTCGAGGCGCCCGGTGTCGGGACGGTCCCCGATGCCGGGGGCGCCTTCTGCGCCACGCTCCTCGATGAGACCGGGGTAGCGATCGTCCCCGGGTCGGCATTCCGCACGCCCGATTGGGTGCGCGTCTCCTATGCGGCCGATCAGGCGCAGGTCGTCGAGGCTTGTCACCGCATCGCGCGTGTGGCGCGCGCTCTGCGTGCGTGAGTCGGTGAGCGTCCGGCGACGGGCGAGGTGAGCGGGATGCGCCTCGTCCACCTCTCCGATCTCCATCTGGGCTTCCGTCAGTACCATCGGCAGACGCCCGCTGGGATGAATCAGCGGGAGGCCGATGTCGCCGCGACCTTCTCGCGTGCCGTCGACCAGATCATCACGCTCGCGCCGGAGCTGGTGGTGATCGGGGGCGATGTCTTTCACACGGTCCGCCCCGCCAACACCGCGATCCTTCATGCGGTGCGGGAGTTCGGACGGTTGCACGCGGCGCTGCCGGAGACCGTGGTCGTGATCGCCGCAGGCAATCACGACATGCCCCGCTCCACCGAGAGCTCGGGGATCCTGCGGCTCCTCGAGCGCCCCGATCGGTGCATCGTCGCCGACCGTGAGGCGGTCCGCGTCGCGCTCCCGCAGTGGGAGTGCGCCGTCCTCGCGGTTCCCGATCTTCCACCGGGGACCGTCGATCTCGCGCCTGATCCGGCCGCGCGGCGTAACGTGCTCGTGATGCATGGCGAGGTCCCGGGGATCGTCCCAGCGGGGGCCGCCGCCGATCGCGCGGCGATGCAGATCCCCTTGGCGGAGGTCACGCGGCCCGGGTGGGACTATGTGGCGCTCGGGCACTATCACGTCTACCGCCGCATCGCCGATCACGTCTACTACTCGGGCTCGATCGACTATACGAGCACGAACCCCTGGGGGGAGCTCGCCGAGGAGCGCGCGACCAAGCTCCCAGGGAAAGGGTTCATCGAGCGGGATCTCACGACGGGGAAGCAGACCTTCCATCCGTTGACGCCGGCGCGTCCGGTGCTCGATCTCCCCGCGATCGATGGCCGCGGGATGTCGGCGGAGGGACTTGACGCGGCGATCCAGGCGGCGATCGCGCGGATCCCGGGTGGGATCGACGGGAAGATCGTGCGCGTGGTGGGGCATCAGGTGCCGCGCCATATCGCCCGCGCGCTCGATCACCGGGTGCTGCGCGAGTTGGCGCGACGCGCCACGCATCTCCATCTCGATCTCCGCCGACCCGACCTCGTCCGTCCGCGCGCTGCGCTCACCCCGGGGCGTCGCCCATCGCTCGATGAGACGCTGCGCGCCACGCTCCTGTCACGCGCCCTCCCGGCGGGGCTCGAACGCGAGGCGCTCGTCGCGCTGGGGCTGCGCTATCTCGAGGCGGCGGAACCGATCGAGCCGGTCCAGCGCCTCGTCGAGGAGGAGACGTGAGACTCCGTCGACTCCGCCTCCAGAACTTCCGGCAACATGTCGAGAGTGAGCTCGTCTTCTCGGCGGGGCTGACCGGGATCATCGGACCCAATGGGGCCGGTAAGTCGACGATCCTCGAGGCGATCGCGTGGGCGCTCTACGGCAGCCACACGGTGCGTGGTGGGAGCGATTCGCTCCGCTTCGCGCGCGCCGCCCCACGGGCCGCGGTGCGCGTCGAGCTCGAGTTCGACCTCGCGGGCCATCGCTATCGCGTGGTACGCGGTCTCACGATGGCCGAGCTCTTCCTCGACGATGGTCCGACACCGATCGCGAACGCCGTCTCCACGGTCACCGAGTTGCTCCAGCGGCGTATCGGGATGACGCGCACGGAGTTCTTCAATACCTACTTCACGGGGCAGAAGGAGCTCGCCGTGATGCAGGCGCTCTCCTCGTCCGAGCGCGCGCAGTTCCTCTCGCGCGTCTTAGGCTATGAACGCCTCCGACTCGCGCAGGACGCGTGTGGATTGCGCCGGCGCGACCTGACCCATGAGATCGCGGGGCTGCGCGCCGGGCTGCCTGACCGCGCCGCGGTCGAGGTGGCGGTGGGAGAGGCCGAGGCGACGCTGGCCGGTGCGGAGGACGCGTGGCGCGCCGCCACGGAGGCGGTCGCGACGACCAAGACGGCACTCGATGCCGTCGCGCCGCAGTGGCTCGCCGCCCAGCAGGGCCGCGAGGCGCGGCAGCGACTCGAGACGGAGCAGGCGACCCTCGATGGCGAACTCGTCGCGGTGACGCGGGAGCTGGAGCGCCTCACGCTCGAGCAGACGACCCAGGAGCGCCGACTCGCCGAGCTCGATCCCACCGCCGCGGAGGCGACCCCCGCCGACCGACGGGAGCGGGTGGCCGCCCTGCAAGCCGCGATCGCGACGCAGCGTGCCGAGCTCGCGACCCTCGAGGAGGAGATCACACAGCGACGCACCACGTGGGTCCGCGAGCAGCAGGAGGTCGAGACCCGGCTTCGCACGCTCCGGGCCCAGTACGCCGAGTTACGGGATCAGCGCGATCGTCTTCTCTCGCTCGGGGAGGACGGGGATTGCCCCACCTGCACGCGGCCGCTGGGCACACACTATCGCGACGTCCTCGATCTGCTCGAGCGGCAGATGGAGACCGTCGAGGCGGATGGGGCCTACTTCCGCAGCCGCCAAGGCCAGTTGCAGGAGATGCCGGAGGAGCTCGCGACGCGGGAGGCGAGACGGCGCACCATGCGGGAGCAGGGCGAGGTCGCGGAGGACCACCGGGCGCAGCTCGAGGGGATCCTTGACCGGCTGGAACGCGTCGTGCGCGAGGTCGCCGAGCGATCGGCGCGTCGCACCACCTTGCAGGCGCGTCGCGAGGAGACGGCGGGCCGGCTCATCGCGCTCGGTCCCCCGTCGGCAGATGACACCGCCCTGCGCGAGCGGCATGAGGCCTGTGCCGCGGCCTTTGCCCAGGCGAGCACGCGCGCGGCCGGTGCGCAGGCGACCCGCGAGATGGCCGGCGCCGCGCTCACGCGGGCGCGAGCGGAACGGGCCGCCGTGGAGGAGCGTCTCGCGCGCGTCGAGACCCTCGAGCAGGAGCGCATCCTGCACGACGAACTCCATCGGACCTACTCCGACCTCCGGACGGATCTCAACTACGCGCTCCGCCCCGAGCTCTCCGAGATCGCGTCGCGACTCCTCAGCGAACTCACCGATGCGCGCTACACCGAACTCGAGCTCGATGATCGCTATCGCCTCGTGGTGCTCGAGGAGGGGGTGCCCAAGCCGGTGATCTCCGGCGGCGAGGAGGATGTCGCCAATCTCGTGCTCCGCCTCGCGATCTCGCAGATGATCGCGGAGCGTGCGGGGCAGGCGTTCTCGCTCCTCATCCTCGATGAGATCTTCGGTTCGCTCGATGCGCAGCGTCGCGATGCCGTCCTCGCGCTCCTGCGCGGCCTCCAGGCGCGGTTCGAGCAGGTGATCGTGATCAGCCACATCGACGACGTACGGGATGGGTTGGACCAGGTCTTCTCGGTGGGTTTCGATCCCGAGACGGGGGCGGCCGTCGTCACCGCCGCGGAGGGGCCGCGCCTCGGCTCCCTCCCACTCGCCGAGATGGTGGGATGAACGCGCCGCGCGTGCGACTCAGTGGACCCGAATCGATCGCGGTGGACGAGATCCCCGCGCTCAACCTCGTCTTCAGCGACGCCTTCAGCGAGCGCTACCGACGCGATGGGATGACCGGGGTGCGCGTCCCACCCCTCAATCCCGTCCTCTGGCGCTTCGCGATCGAGGCGGCGGGCGCAGGGGCGATGTGCTGGCGTGATGCGCAGGGGCGCATCGCCGCCTTCAACCTCGCGCACGTCTCGGGGAGCGAAGGATGGATGGGACCGCTCGTGGTGCGTGAGGATCTGCAGGGGCAGGGGGTAGGACGCGCGATCGTGACGGCGGGGATCCGTCGGTTGCTCGATGCCGGCTGTCGCACCGTCGGGCTCGAGACGATGCCGCGCACGATGGACAACATCGGCTTCTATGCGCGGCTCGGCTTCGTCCCCGCGCACCTGACGATCACCGTCACCCTCGACGCGGGGTCGCCGGCGGGACCGCGACCGGAGCGGCTCAGTGCGCATCAGGGGGTGCTGCGGGCGCGCGCGATGAGCGAGATCGCCGCCTGCATCGATCAGGTGCGCCCAGGCGCGGATTACGCGCGGGAGATCGAGGGGACGCTGCACCATGGCGTCGGTGACTGCGTGGTCGTGCGCGATCCAGACGGGGCGGTGAGTGGCTTCGCGCTGGTGCACGAGGTGCCGCTCGTCGAGGGGCGCGTGCTCGAGGAGCTGCGCGTGCTCAAGCTCGTCGTGCGGGAGGCGGAGGTGCTCCCGGGATTGATCGAACGGCTCGGGGTGGCGGCGCGTCAGGCGGGGGCGTCACGGGTCGCGGTGCGCCTGCAGGGCGCCTATCCCGATCTCTTGCGACAGTACGTCGCGACCGGGGCGCGGGTGCGCTGGACCGATTTGCGGATGACCCTCGCCGGCTATGGTGAGCCGACCCCGACACGCGGGATCGTGCTCTCCAACTGGGAGCTCTGACTCAGCGCTTGGGCGAGCGACCGGCGGTTCGGGCGCGCTCGGCGCGCTTCACCACGCCGAACACCACCAGGAAGGTGCCGAGGGTCAGGAAGGCGTGGATGATGCCCGGGGCATCGAGCGCGAAGGTCGCGATCGCCCAGAAGACGAGCATCACGACGCCGACGAGGGAGAGGAGATCCATGGTGCGGGAAACAACGCGCATTGACGCTCCGCTGTCCAGTCTCGTAGCTTTGCAGGAGTTGATGACGGGACGGAGAGAATTCACTTTTTGAGCCGATAAGTCCTCCGAAGCGGATCCGACATCTCTGCCGACGCCATGCCCGGATGCCGGGAAGACGGACGTAGGGTGAGGGCCTCATGCATTCGACAGGGCTTCAAAAACCTC
>CAXRBM010000182.1:0-11335 GCA_964228675.1 Gemmatimonadaceae bacterium | reverse complement strand
CTCGGCGGTAAGGTCATCTATCTCAGTGACCCGAAGAAGCGCCTCGTCTATTACTATGCGCATCTCGACACGCAGCGTCGCGGCCTCAGTGAAGGGGACCGTGTGCGACGCGGCGATCGGATCGGGACGGTGGGGTACACGGGGAACGCGACGAAGGACGCCCCGCATCTTCACTTCCAGGTCTTTCGGATGGGCCCACCCGAGCGCTGGTGGGAGGGAGCGGTGCTCGATCCGCTCCCCAATCTCTTACGGGCTGGGGGCAATTGAGATGGCGATGACGGGGAAGGAGCGCGCCGTGCTCCGATCGGAATGCAACCGCCTGCGTCCGACGGTACATATCGGGACGGAGGGGCTCACGCCCGCGTTGACCGCCGCGCTTGATGAGGCCCTCACCGCGCGGGAGCTCGTGAAGGTGCAGCTCAACAAGTGCGCCGAGGTCTCGGCGAAGCAGGCCGCGAACGACCTCGCGGGGCGGGTGAAGGCCGAGGTGATCCAGACGATCGGCCGGACCGCGACGTTGTATCGGAAGAATCCTGCTCTGGTGCGCAAGGCCGGCGCGTTGCCGCCGTGGCGGGTGGGAGCCTAAGGCTCTTCGGACTCCCCTGAATCCTCGTCGTCCTCGCCCGGCTCCACCACCGCCCCGAGCATCTGGATCGACGACGCGTCATCCAGCGTCTCGACGTCCCGCAGCTTCCGCTCGACCGCCTTCGTGCGTCGCCGGCCCTCCTTGAGACTCCGGGCCACGGTGTCGATCTGCCGCTCGGCCTTATCGAGCACCTCATTGAACTTCCCGAACTCCCGCTTGGCGAGACCGAGTAAGACCTCGATCTCCCCGGCGCGCTGCTCGATCACGATCGACTGGAAGCCCACACGGAAGGATGTGAGGAGCGCGCCGAGGGTCGTCGGACCAGCGAGGTGGATCCGATGGGTCTGCTGCAGCTCCTCGACGAGGCCGACCTCGCGGACCACCTCGGCGTAGAGTGATTCCGTGGGAAGGAAGAGGACGCCGAAGTCCGTGGTGACGGGAGGCACGAGATACTTCTCGCTGATGTCCCGCGCGCTCTTCTTGACGGCGGCGACGAGCGCGGCCCTCGCCACGCGCACCGCTTCCTGATCTCCCGTTTCAGACGCCTCGACCAACCGCGCGAAGTCCTCGATGGGGAACTTGGAGTCGACGGGGAGATAGACCGGGGTCCCATCGCCATTGCGCCCCGGGAAGCGGATGGCGAACTCCACCACCTCGCGCGAGTCGGGCCGCGGGCGGAAGTTTCGCTCGAACTGCGGTTCGGTGAGGAACTGCTCGAGTAAGGCGCTGAGCTGGTATTCGCCCCAGGTGCCACGGACCCGGACGTTGGTCATCACCTTCTTCAGGTCGCCGACACCAGCCGCGAGCTGCTGCATGTCGCCCAATCCACGATGCACCGCCTCGAGTCGCTCACTCACGGAAGCAAAGGACTCCGTGATTCGTGAGTTGAGCGTCTGCGTCAACTTCTCGTCGACCGTCAGCCGCATCGCCTCGAGCCGCTGCTCATGCTCCCGACGCATCGCATCCAGGGCTTGACGTTGCTGCTCTCCCTGCGCGGTCATCGCCTGAAAATGAGTCTGCATCGTCCGGTCAAGTCCGTCGAGCCGAGCGCTGACCACGGTATCGGTGCCGCCAGTCTGCAGTGGGGTCGTGTTCCGTCGTGTGATGAAGAGGATGATGCCGATGAGGAGCGCCTGCCCAGCCAGCGCGACGACCAGAACGGTTGAGTCAATCATGTGCGAAGGATGATTGGGTGGACACAATGTGCATGACGGTCAGAGCTGCGCCCCCAGCCCACTCGCCCGCGATGCGGTCGCCGAGAGCCCCGCGCGGAGCACGTCGTCCGCGCCCAGCACCGTCACTCGGCGCTTCGCGCGGGTGAGGCCGGTGTAGATCAACTCGCGAGTAAGTAGGCGGCTCTCCTGTCGCGGAAGGACGAACAGCACTTCCCCGAATTCCGAGCCCTGCGACTTATGCACCGTCATCGCCCATGCGGTGGTGACGGCGGGAAGCCGCTCGACGGGCAGGTGTCGCGTGCCGCCATCAGGGGTCGCGAAGTGCACCTCGGCGCGTCCCCCATCGCGCCAGCAGACGCCAAGATCCCCATTGAAGACCTCGGCGCCGTAATCGTTGGCACCGACGAGCACCGGGCGTCGATGATACCAGACATCACGGGTGTCGAGCCCGCGGCGCGCGCCCCACCGCTCGACGATCGCATTGAGGCCGGCGATGCCGAAGGTCCCCTTCCGCTCCGCACAGAGGATGCGCACCCCGTCGAGGGCATCGAGCATGGCGCGTGAGGTCTCGGCGCGAAGGCAGGCCTCCAGCCCCTCGGCGATGGGAGCAAGCAAGGCGTTCTGTGTAGTCGGGGCCGTGAGGCATCGCGCATCGGCATGCCCGCCGTGCATCAGGATCTCCACCGCCTCGTCGATCTGTCCCGCGCGAATGGCGCTGGCGACCCCCGCGATCCCCGGTTGCCCGGTGAAACGATGGTTCCCCGTCAACGTGGTGACCACTGGGGTCACCACCGGATGTCGAACTAGGGCGCCGAGCACATCCCCTGCATCGACACTCGCGAGCTGATGATGATCGCCCACGAGGATCAACTCAGCGTCCTCGCGCAACGCAGCCAGCAACGCGTCCATCATGAGGACGTCAATCATGCTCGCTTCGTCGACGATCACCAGATCCTCACCCAACGGCCGCTCCTGATTGAAGCGGAAATGGTCATCGGCGGCGCGATAGCTCAGGAGGCGATGGATGGTGCGCGCATCGGCAGGGATGCGGGCACGCACCTCGGCCGGGGCATCGATCGCACTGAGTCGCGCACCGATCGAGGCGGTCAGGCGCGCGGCAGCCTTCCCCGTTGGGGCCGCGAGGGCGATACGGAGCTCGGGGTCGGCCGTCACGCGCGCGACGATCTGTCGTGCGATCTCGGTGGTCTTCCCGCTCCCCGGACCGCCAGTGATGATCCGCAGACGCGGCGTGGCACCAGTCACGCGTGCCCGTACGCGTTCCGCGATTCGGCGCTCCGCCTCAGCGTAGCGCCGGAATTGCAGCAGATCGCCCGCGAGGACGAGCGGTCGCAGGTCATCGAAATCACCAGCCAATCCGCCCTCGATCAGGGTGTGACGCCACTCACCGGCAGCGGGCTCATCGGTGAGGACGACGGCACTATGTCCATCAGCGCGTGCGATGGAGAGCCGTCGGATCGCCTCGTGTGCCACCTCCGCCCGCATGCCGGTCAGTCCGACCCGGCGCACGAGCATCTCCGCCAGCGCGTCATCGATGGCGTTCGTCAGTTCGGGCGGATGCCTCATCCGGCTCATACCGAGGTCCCGCCGAGCGCCGCATCGAGCGCGGTGATCAGTGTGGGGGAGGGCGTATCCCGGAACCATCCCGTCTCCGCCCCATCGGCGATGCCGCGCAGGAACACATACGCGACGCCGCCCCAGTGCGTCGCGGGGTCATAGCCCGGGACCCGCGCCCGGAGATGGCGGTGGAGGGCGACGAGATAGAGGTGATACTGCAGGGAGTAATCGCTCAACTGCATCGCCTCATCCATCCGCTCCGCATGATAGTCCGTGCGACGATCGCCGAGATGGTTCGACTTCCAGTCCATGATCCACCACCGGCCCGCATGCTCGAAGGCAAGATCGACCACGCCGGTGAGGTAACCGGCGAAGCGCTCCGCGCGCATCCGACGGACCTTCTTGGCATAGCGACGGGCATGAGGCCCCCCGTGGGTCGCGAGGGCATCGGCGATCGTGTCGAGATCGAAGCGTCCGACCGGGATGGTGAACTTCCATTCACGGAGCGTCGCGTCCTTGGGGACCTCCGCCAACGTGAAGTCCGCACCCGGGATGCGGGTCATGCAGGTGTCACGCAGCACGCGTTGGATATCCGCGAGACTCCAGCGATCATCGTCGCGTCGCGGGACCCCGAATCGGGCGAGCGCCTCCTCGATCCGAGCGGGGGGGAGTGCCTCCTCGAGGCTCGCCGTGGTCCGTGTCGCGGGGAAGTCGAGGTGTTCGAGGAGGTGGTGCAAGGCATCGCCGATCTCGGGTCCCTTCTTGATCGCGAAGATCCCGGTGGCGACCGGTGCGGCAAACTCAGTTGGCACCGGGAGTGGGGAATCCTCGACGTCGCGGTCGGGAATCGTAATATCGTGCCGCCCGCTTCGGAGCGCCGAATAGCTGGAGGTACGCCACCCCTCGAAGCGTCGTGGCGTCGGAACGAATTGTCGCGCAGGACGCTCGACCGGCAGCGGCTCCGACGCGGATGCGGATGCGCGCTGGTCGCGATTATCGGCCGGTCCCTTCGAGAGCCGATCCTCCACGAACCGATGGTCCGACCGACTCATCTGCGCGGGATGGGCATCCGCCAGTCGTTCGACCTGCTCCAGACTCCCGCCGTCCCGAAGCAGGCGTGCGACGGCGCTCTGCTCTCCCTTGCTGATCCATCCCCAGACCAGATAGCAGCGTGACTCCGCCCGCGTGAGTGCGACGTAGGCGAGACGCATCGCCTCGTCCGCCTCGTTCTCTATCGCGAGCGTGCGGGTCTCATCCACGCTCGGTGAACCGATGTCGATGCGCCGGACGGTCTGGGTCGCATCGGTCGGATCGGGGATCGTCGCGATCGCGACCGGCTGCTCGAGGATCTCGTTCGGTGGCTCCGGTATGTGCCAGAGGAAGGGCAGGAAGACCACCGGCCACTGCAGCCCCTTGGCCTTGTGAATGGTCATGATCTGCACCGCCTCGGCGTCGGACTCGAGGCGCTGCTCGCGTCGCTCGGGGACCGAGGCCAGCTGGCGTTCGCGTGCCACCCAAGCGTGGAAGCCGGCGGGAGGGAGCGGCGCCCCTGCGCTCTCCTCACGTAGCAGTTCCAAGAGGTGTCGGAGATTCGTGACCCGACGCTCCCCGTCGGTGAGGGTGAGGAGTCGCGGGATGGTCTGACGCTCCGTCAGGATATGCGACAGTGCGGCGGGCAATCCCTCCGACACCCAGATCTCGTGGGCCGACCGAACGGTGGAGATGACCGTCGCCCACTCCTGATGCCCGTCGCCCTGTAGCATCCGGACGATATCAGTCGCCGTTGCCCCCCAGAGCCGCGTGGCGAGGGCCGCGCGAATCCGCTGGTCATTCCCAGGTTCAGCGATCGCCAAGGCGATCCGAATGAGCTCCTCGCCCTCATCGGAGTCGAGGACATCATGATCGCTCGTCACGACAGCAGGGACGCCGACGCGGTCGAGCGCGTGCTTCATCTCTTGGGCCTGTCTATTCCCGCGGACGAGGATCGCCATCGCCTTCGCCTCAAGCCCATTCGCTCGTAGGGTCAGGAGCTCCCGGATGGTCGCATCGATCGCCGTGCGCATCCCATCGTCCTTGGAGAGCGGCTTCGGCTTGGCTGTCCCCTTCTTGAGCACTTTGGCCGGCCGGTCATCGCGGACCACGATCCAGTGCAGCGCTCGACGTCCATCGGTCGCGAGCGCCGCTGGGCGCGTGGCGCGATCCGCGGATCGGATCGCGGGAAAGGTGATGCCGAGTGAGGCGCCGAACGGCGTCGAAGGGTGATGCGCGAAGAGCGTCTGAACGGCTTCGACTAGCTCAGGGGTGCTGCGGTAGTTCACTCCGAGGGTGAAACGCTGCGTCGCCGAGGCGGCCGCTGAGAGGTAGGCGCGGACGTCGGCACCTCGGAAGGCGTAGATCGACTGTTTGGGGTCTCCGATCAGGAAGAGCGGACATCCGGCGAAGGCGTTCCGAAAGATCGGGAACTGGAAGGGGTCGGTGTCCTGGAACTCGTCGATGAGCGCGGTACGGAAGCGCTGACGGATCCGCTGGGCCAGCGGCCCCTGCGGCCCCTCACTCGTGAGGACGTGGCTCAGTCGACGGAGGAGATCATCGAACGAGAGGGCATGACGTTGGTTGCGCTCGCGTCGCGCCCCAGTCTGAACGGATGTGATGTAGTCCGCGAGGAGCGTGGCACCGAGCGCATCGCCGTGGCGCGCATCGATCACCGGATGCGAGTCGGCAGGCTGGACGAGGGCGCGGGCCCAGGTCGCAGGATCGACGCCGCTCGCGCCGACCAGTTCGGCGGGCGCCAGATCGGTCACCAGCGTGCGCCGCGCCCAGTCATGAGCCGCGCGCGTGAGGAGCGCGGTGTCGTTCTCGAGGAACTCGAGGTCGAAGTGTACCCCAGCCTCGAGCGCCAGCTCGCTGAGGATGCGGCGGCAGAACCCATGGATCGTCGAGACGCTCAGTTGGTCGATAGCGGCCAGCGCCTCGCCGATGCGCTCCGTCGCCCACTCACGCTGCGGACGCAGGAAGGCGACGAGGTCCCGATGCCTGTCACCAAGCGGCGGATCGTCTGAACAGATATCCCGCGCGAGGCGTAGCACCTCGCGAATCCGGGTGATGAGCTCGTTGGTCCCCTTCTCCGTGAAGGTGACCACGGCGATCTCTCGCAGCGCGAGCGGAGCCTCGCGCTGGAGGAGCAGTCGGAGGACGAGGCGAGTGATCGCAAAGGTCTTCCCGGTGCCCGCACTCGCCTCCACGAGGGTGATCCCCGGGGCGATCGAGACGCGGAGCGGATCGAAGTGATCCATGATCGGCGCCGTCATGCGAGATCCGGGAGCTCGAAGGTGGGGCAGAGTTCCGTCGCGAGTCGCTCGAATGTCTCCCGATGCGCTGCGAGCGGATCGTCCTCGCCGAAGCAGAGCGCGACATAAGGATCTGACTCATCGCCCGACCAGTTGTAGCCGTCAGTGAACTGCTTCCTCGCGGCGGCTAGGTGATCGGTCGACTTCCCCTTTCGCAGAGAGTCGAGCCAGGCGGCCCCTGCCTGCTGGAAGAAGGGGAGCGGACGAGTTCGTGCCTTGCGTAGCGTGCCTACCCACCGGTCAAGCATGGCGATCGGATCGGCGACCGCCGGACACGACGCCTGCGTCGCCAAATGCTGGATCACACCGTCGCCGTCCTCATCCTTCTCCTTGCCGATCAGGATCGTGCTCTGCGGGACCTGATGACCCGTCTGCGCGGCCGCGAGGAGTACCACATGCTCCACCCAGGCCCGGATCCGATGCTTGGCGCGATAGTGCCCCGCACGGAGGATGATGCGATCGGTCACGGTGAGCCCATCGAGGGTGCCGCGGAGATGCCACCCCGTTCCCTGGATGAGGACCGAAGCGGAGGTGAGCGAAAGACCCGCGACGCGGGCATGAATCGGCTCGACCTCCGCCACGATCTCCTTGAAGATCGCACGCCCCAGGGCGCCCGGCGGGAGCAATCCATCGGCGAGGAAGCGCTGGAGTTCACGCGCTGGGTCGTAGCTCCCCGTGAGGATACGCTGCACCAGCAGATGGCGGAGCAATCCTCTATCCTTTGGCGAGAGCGCGAAGCGCTCGAGATCGGTCGCCGCCACATCCTGCTCTGGCAGGGTGAGGCGCAACGTCTGCCGACAGAAGAACTCGGCGGGATTCTCCCACAGATCGGTCAGGTCCTTGAGTCGGATCTCCTCGCTCGGGACCGGCGGCGAGGCGGCGCGAACGTCGGTCGGGGCGAGGACGTAGGCACCGGTGCGTGCTGCGTGCGCCCCACGCTCCATCGCGCGGGAGTAGGAGAAGAGCGCCTCATCGCCTGGCTGGTTCGAGAAGTAGCGCCGCGAGAAGGGGTGCAGGGGATGCTGGACGACCGGCAGTTCTGATTTCTGCTGTTTCAGATGATCGAGGAGCTCATCCACCACCACCGACCGCGCGCGTTCGCTATGAGTCGTCGCGTCGCGCCCTGACCAGGTCAGGATCAGCGTCTCCTCAGCCGCCATCGCGAGATCGAGAAAGAGCTGACGATCATCCTCGCGCAGCGAGCGGTCGCCGAGGCGTGGGGCGTGTGCGATGAGGTCGAAGCCGATGGGCTGGTCCCGACGCGGGAAGGTGGCATCATCGAGCCCTGCGACGGCGATCACGCGGAAGGGGATGCTCCGCATCGGCTTGCGTGCGGCGACGGTGACCTTCCCGGAGAGGAACTGCTTCGTCCCGTCCTCATCCGCGAGTTGGCGCTCGAGCCACTCGCGAATCACCCCGAATTCGATCGGCATCTCCGGGTCTTCTACCTGGACCGGCCGATCGGTTGCAAGACGTCTGAGCTGCGCGATGAGTCGGGCACGCGCACTCCGCGAGACCGCATCGACGCCGTCGAGGTAGCGCTCCGCCGTCTCGGAGAGATGATCGCCCCACGCGTCCAGCGAGCGTGGCGTCTTCCATGACACGACGAGAGACGCGATCCCTTCGACCCAGCGCGTCAGGAGTCCTACCGCCTCCGGCTCACCAGCTGTATCGCCAATCGCGGGAAGTAAGGAGAGCACCGGGCGATCCGATCGTCCTGCGATGATCCCCATGAGCAGGCGATCGAGACCCTGTCGCCAACTCGGCATGTCGTCGGCGGGGAGTCCGAGCGCCGCGAGCGCCGAAGCGTCGTATCCCCAGCGGACATTGGCCGCATGGGTTCGCTGCGCGAGGCGTTCGAGCTCCTCCTCCTCGAGTCCCGCCGCCGCGCGGACCATCGGATGCTGCAGGAGCCCGAAGAGCTCGGAGTGCGCGAAGCGGCCGGGCTCGAGGGCGAGGAGTTGTTGGAAGGCCTCGGCGGCGGGATTGCTCCCGATGGGCCGGTCCGCGATATGGATCGGGATCTTCGGTGCGCCTGGTTCCTCGCTGGAGAAGACCATCTCCACCGTCGGTCCCCAGGCCTCGACATCCGGGACGAGCACGAGCACCTGATCGGGTGTCAGGGAGGGATCTTGCTCGAAGGCATAGAGCAGCTGGTCGCGGATCACCTCGATCTCGCGCAGTGAGCCATGCGTCGAGTGACACTGCACGCGGGCCGTGAGCGGGATCGACGGCGCGGTGACCGATTCGAGATGCGTGATCATCGCGCCATGGTTGGCGAGGAGCTGCTGCATCGCCGCGCCCTGCGTTCCCCACGCACGGACGAGCGGATGATCGGTCGTCTCTGGGAGCAGGGCCGCATAGAGCGTCACATCGCTGTGTCGACCGAGCGCCTCCAGGAACTCGATGAAGCGTTCCGGCAGGGAGCTGACGCCGAAGACGGTGAGCCGCGGCGGGATCTCGAAGGTGCCGCGCACCGAGTGCCGTAGCGTCGTGAGCACCCGATCGGCGATGCGCGCGGGGTAGGGCGCATCGCCGATCGCCAGCTCACGCCAGAGCGCCGCCTGCCACCCTTCGTGCGGGGAGTCGGTCTGCAGCGATTCACCGTCCCACGCGGCGAGGAGATCGGGGCGGAAGAGCTGATAGTCGTCGAGACGATCGGCGATGCGTGAGGCGAGTCCCGCGCGCATCCGTGCATCAGCAGCGGAGAGATAGGTCCGGAGCGGGGCGAAGGTCGGATCGTCGAGATCGAGCGCGCGCAGGCGATGCTCGATCCGCCAGAGCAACGCCTCGCGCGAGAAGCGATCACTCCCCTCGGTCCGTTCGCGCACCCATCGCGCGGCATTCGTCATCAGATCCCGCGGGAAGGGGAGCTGCAGCGATCCCGCGCAGCCGAGGCGATCGGCGATCTGGAGCGTCAGCCAATGCCGCATCCCGAGGCTCTGCACGAAGAGCCACTCGAACTCGCGGGGCGGGAGCGGCTCGGCCGCGATGCGGTCGAGCAGGTGCTCTTTGAGCGGGGTGAGACGGGGGGCCAGGAAGGCGCGGAAGCCGGTCGGCGGCATGGCTCTCCTATAGTAGCGACCTGGTCTGACACCGGCCCCCCTTGGCCTCCGCTATCAGCCGCTTATACCTTAGCATTGAGATGTCGATAGAACCCGCCCCTCTCCCAACCGACCCCCCGACGGCGACCGCGCTCAAGCTCTTCGTCGTCCTCTCCCGCTCCCAGGCGGCGATCGCGGCGCACGCCGAGGCGAGTGTCGTCTCCCACGGGCTGACGATCACCGAGTTCGCGATCCTCGAGGCGCTCTACCACAAGGGACCGATGCTCCTCGGCGAGGTGCAGCGCAAGATCCTCGTCTCGAGCGGCGGGATCACCTTCCTCGTCGACAAGCTCGAGAAGCGGGGCTTCGTCCGACGGGCGCTCTGCGAGCGGGATCGTCGCGCGCGGTACGCGGAGCTCACACCGGAAGGGCATGCGCTCATCGCGCGCATCTTTCCCGTCCATGCCGAGGCGATCCGGCGAGCCATGAGCGGGCTCGGGCTCGCCGATCAGCGGGAGGCGATCGCCCTGCTCAGGACCCTGGGGCGGGAGGCCGAGGCACTCGGCCCTGCCCCCAGCTCGATCGAGGGTTGACAGGCCTTTTTCTGGCCATATACTTCAGTAGTGAGATACTTGACAGTAAGAGAACAATGACCGTACCGATCACTCAGGGGTTCCATCACATCACCCTCGTCGCCGCTGACGCGCGCCGGACCCTCGCGTTCTATACCGAGGTCCTGGGGCTCACCCTGGTCAAGGCGACTCGCAACTACGACGATCCCTCCTCGGCGCATCTCTACTTCGGGAACGTGACCGGCGCCCCGGGGACCCTCGTGACCGTCTTCGAGTGGGCGGGGAGCCCGCGCGGACGATTCGGCGTGGGGGGCGTACATCACCTCGCCTTCAGCACGCCGACCTACGACACCCTCCTCATGTGGAAGCGCCGCCTGCAGGACCTCGGCATCCCCGTGAGCGGGCCGATGCCGCGCGGCTACTTCAACTCACTCTACTTCCGCGATCCCGATGGGCAGGTGCTCGAGATCGCGACGGCGGGGCCGGGCTACCACCTCGACGAACCAATCGAGGCGCTAGGTCAGGGGGTGATGGGGCAGCAGCCGCATCAGCTCCCGGGCACACGCGACGAGCGCGCGATCGCGGCGATGACCTGGCCTGAGCCCGTCCCGATGGTCACGCCGGCGATGGCACTCACCGGACTGCACCACATCACCGGGATGACCGATGACATCGAGCGCGCGAGCGACTTCTATGAGCAGGCGCTCGGGATCCGGCTCGTGAAGAAGACGATCAATCAGGACGACCCCGATACGCCGCACTGGTTCTGGGCGAACTACGACGGCACGCGCGTGCTCCCCGGCAGCTCGTGGACGTTGTTCGGCTGGTCCCCGCGGGCGCCGCAGGCGCGCGGTGGGATCGGTCAGACGCATCATGTCGCCTTTCGGGCGAAGGATGCGGAGGAACAGCTCGCCTGGCGCGAGCATCTGCAGTCGATCGGCGTGGAGGTCTCCCCGGTGATGGACCGGACCTACTTCCAGTCGATCTACTTCCAGGCGCCCGATGGGCAGCTCCTGGAGATCGCCACCGACGGTCC
>CAXRBM010000181.1:0-18144 GCA_964228675.1 Gemmatimonadaceae bacterium | reverse complement strand
GCCGAGGCGGCGCTGGCCAACGCGCGCGCGAGCGCGGCGCAGGCGCGGGCGAACCTCCTGCAGGCCAAGCGGGACCTCGAGCGGCAGGAACAGATCCGGAAGACCAATGCGGAGCTCGTCTCGGCGCAGGAGATCGAGCGCCTCGCGACGCAGCTCGAGGTGAACGAGGCGCTGGTCGAGGCGGCGAGCGAGAACGTGAAGCAGGCCGAGGCGTCGCTGAAGGATGCGCGCTTCCAGCTCTCCCGCACGACCATCTACGCCCCGATGGCGGGGCGCGTGACACGCCTTAACGTCGAGGTCGGCGAGACGGCGATCATGGGGACGCTGAACAAGGATGCGGCGACCCTGCTCACCATCTCCGACATGAGCATCCTCGAGACCAAGGTGAAGGTCGACGAGACCGATGTGAGCCGGATCGGCGTAGGCGACACGGCGGTCGTGCAGATCGACGCCTTCCCCGACACGACCTTCCGGGGCGAGGTCGTGGAGATCTCGAACAGCTCGGTCCGCGGGGCGAGCGCCGCCGCGGCCTCGACCGATCAGGCGATCGACTACGAGGTGACGGTCCGGATCCTCAATCCCCCGGCCGCGACCCGTCCCGACTTCTCGTCGACGGCGAAGATCATCACCGACACCCGCACGCAGGTACTCGCGATCCCGATCATCGCGCTCACCGTCCGCGAGGATGAGACGGCGGCACAGCAGGATTCCGCGGCGGGGCCACGGCAGACCGGGCCGGCGGTCCAGGTCGGCAAGCGGGATGTGGAGGGGGTGTTCGTGGTGAACACCGACAACACCGTGACCTTCCGCCCCGTCAGGGTGGGGATCGCCGGGGAGAAGCACTTCGAGGTGCTCCGCGGGCTCGAGCAGGGCGAGCGGATCGTCGCGGGGACCTATCAGGCGATCCGCGAGCTCAAGGATGGCCAACTCGTGAAGGAGCAGGCCCAGACCGCGCCGGCCACGGCCAAGGAGAAGAAGTGAGCCAGGACCTGTTGGAGGTGCCCGCCGGGACGACCCCGGAGCGGGAGGCGGTGATGCGCGCCGTCGGTCAGGCGCCGGCCCCCGAGTGGGTGATCGTGACGCGTGGGCTGAAGCGCGAATACGACATGGGGGGTGAGATCGTGCGCGCCCTCCGCGGCGTGGACCTCGCCGTGAAGCGCAACGAGTACGTCGCCATCATGGGACCCTCGGGCTCCGGCAAGTCGACGCTCATGAACATCGTGGGGTGTCTCGATACGCCGAACGACGGCGAGTACTGGCTCAATGGGCAACTCGTCTCCGAGATGAAGGACGACGCCTTGGCGCGGGTGCGCAACAAGGAGATCGGCTTCGTCTTCCAGACCTTCAACCTCCTCCCGCGGGCGACGGCGCTCGCGAACGTGGAGCTCCCCCTGGTGTACGCCGGGGTGCCGGCGGCGGAGCGCAAGCGTCGCGCCATGGAGGCGCTGGAGAAGGTGCAGCTCGGCCAGCGGGTCCATCACCGGCCGACCGAGCTCTCGGGCGGGCAGCGGCCGCGCGTCGCCATCGCGCGCGCGCT
This sequence comes from Gemmatimonadaceae bacterium, assembly GCA_964228675.1. Taxonomy (GTDB): domain Bacteria; phylum Gemmatimonadota; class Gemmatimonadetes; order Gemmatimonadales; family Gemmatimonadaceae; genus Pseudogemmatithrix. The sequence goes on along the minus strand of CAXRBM010000181.1, from coordinate 16,607 downwards.
GGTGAACGACCCCTCGATCCTCCTCGCCGACGAGCCGACGGGCAACCTCGACTCGAACACCTCCGAGGAGATCATGCGGGTGTTCGAGCATCTCGCCGATACCGGCCAGACGGTGATCATGGTGACGCACGAGCCCGACATCGCCTCCCATGCGCGGCGCGTGGTCGTGCTCCGGGACGGGCGCATCGCCAGCGACGAGACCAAGGCGCAGTTCGTCGCCCGGATCGGCGCCGGTCAGCACGCACACTGATCGCTCTGCGTGCCCTTCTTCGAGGCCGTCCGACTCGCCCTGCAGACCATCCGCGTGCAGAAGCTCAAGAGCTTCTTCACGCTCTTGGGCGTGATGATCGGGGTGATGTTCCTCATCGCCGTGGTCTCGATCGTCGAGGGGATGAGCGACTACGTCGAGAACGATTTCGCGGCGAAGATCATCGGGACCAACACCTTCGATGTCTCACGGACCCCGAGCTTCGTCTCGAACGCGGACGAGGCGCAGTGGCGGGCGTGGCAGCGGCGCCCACGGCTCTTCGATCCCGACTACGAGACGGTCCGCGCCGCCCTCCCGGGTGACTTCCGGATGGCACGGGTCAACCAGAACTTCCTCCCGGCCACCGTCCCGGGGCTCCGCCCCCGCTCGGTGCAGGCGGTCTCGACCGACGCGACCTACTTCGACATCAAGAAGTTCGGGCTCACCACGGGCCGCGCCTTCACCCAGCAGGAGGTCGCCACGGGGGCGCGCGTCGTCGTGATCGGGAGCGAGGTCGCCTCCTATTACTACGAGGGGCTCGACCCGGTCGGGCGCGAGCTCCGCATCGCGGGGCTCCCCTACACCGTCATCGGGGTGATCGAGGAGCAGGGCTCGGTCTTCGGGTTCTCCATGGATCGCTTGGCGATCGCGCCGGTCACCACCCCGCTCACCCGGGCGATCAACCCGCGCGGGGACATCGACGCCATCACGGTGCAGGCGGGGAATCGCGAGCTGATCACCGAGGGGATGGAGCTCACACGCGAGGCCCTCCGCGGCTTCCGCCGCCTCGGCCCGAGCGATGACGACACCTTCTCCCTCACGACCTCCTCGGCGGCGCTCTCGTTCTTCGACGGACTCAAGAGCAAGCTCGTGCTCTTCGGCACCGCGCTCCCCGCGATCGGCCTCGTGGTGGGGGCGCTCGTGATCATGAACATCATGCTCGTCGCCGTCTCCGAGCGCACCCGTGAGATCGGGGTCCGCAAGGCGCTCGGCGCCCGCCGCCGCGACATCATCGCCCAGTTCCTCGTGGAGGCCTCCACCCTCTCAATCATCGGGGCGATGATCGGGGCGGGGTGTGGCGTCGGGCTCGCCAAGCTCATCGCGGCGGTCACCCCCCTGCCCGCCTCCGTCGCCCCTTGGTCCCTCGTCGCCGCCCTGATCGTCGGTGCGGGGGTCGGGATCACGGCGGGGATCTATCCGGCGAGCCGCGCGGCGCGCCTCGATCCCATCGCCGCGCTCCGGCAGGAATAGCCGATGCGGCTCCGCGACCGGATCTGGATGAGCCTCGAGGGCGTGAGCATCGCCCTCGATTCGCTCCGCGCGAACAAGGTGCGGGCGGCGCTCACCATCTCCGGGGTCGCAATCGGCGTCTTCGTGGTGGTGGCCATGGCGGCGACCGTGCACGGGATCCAGCAGTCATTCGAGCAGGACATGGAGGACTTCGGGGCGACGACCTTCCAGGTGCGCCGCACCAACCCTGGCTTCAACAACTGCAATCCGACGAGCGAGAACTGCCCGGAGCGTCGCTACCCCGCGGTCTCCCTCACGGAGTGGCGGGCCATCCAACGCCTACCCGAGGTGCATCGCGCGATGGCGTGGCTCCCGGGGAGTGGGACCGTCACCTATCGCGACCGCGAGGTGAAGGGCGTCGGCTACGACGCGCAGAGCGCCGAGTGGATCGAGATCGATGCCGCCGACGTCTCGCCGGGTCGCACCTTCTCCCCGTCGGAACATGACGCCGCCGCGCCGGTCGCCCTGGTGAACGACACCCTGGCCGCCTCGCTCTTCGGCGACTCGGACCCCATCGGGAGGGAGATCGAGCTCGACGGGCTCCGCGTCCGGGTGATCGGGGTCTTCCAGACCAAGGCCGGGTTCCTCAAGTCGCTCGAGGGACGTGGGCCAGACACCCCGCGCCTGATCCTCCCGATGCTCACGGCCTATCAGCGGCTCGACGTCTGGCGCCGCGCCATGCAGCTGATGGTCCGTCCTCGCGCCGATGTCTCGCGCGACGAGGCGATGGACGCCGTGACGGCGACGTTGCGCGGGATGCGGGGCCTCCGCCCGACGGAGCCCAACACCTTCTTCCTCGTCGGGCAGGACAAGATCCTCGAGACCTTCAACTCCCTCTTCGGCGCGATCTTCCTCGTCGGGATCGGCCTCTCGGCGGTCGGCTTGCTCGTCGGCGGGGTCGGGGTCGTCGCGATCATGATGATCTCTGTCACCGAGCGCACTCGGGAGATCGGTGTCCGCAAGGCGCTCGGCGCCACCCGCGCGACGATCCTCTGGCAGTTCCTGGTCGAAGCGGCGACCCTGACCTCGCTGGGCGCTGGGATCGGGCTCATCCTCGGCGGCGGGCTCGCCTGGGTGATTCGCGCCAACAGCGCGATCCCCGCCTCGGTCCCTCCGGCCGCCATCGTCGCCTCGCTCGCCGCGGCCGCCCTCACCGGAGTCGCCTTCGGGATGCTCCCTGCCACGCGCGCCTCCAAGCTCGATCCCGTCGAGGCCCTCCGGCACGAGTAGTAGCTTTCAGAGGTGCGCCGATCCGACGTCATCGGCATCGCGGCAGAGCAGATCCGCGTGAATCCCCTGCGCAGCGCCTTCACGCTGCTCGGGATCATCGTCTCGGTCGCCTTCCTCGTCGCCGTCGTCGCGATCATCCAAGGGATGAACGCCTTCGTCCGTGAGAACATCGCAGACGCCATGATCGGCAACAACACCTTCCAGGTGCGCCGCTCGCCGGTGACGGTGGGCCGCGTGAGCGACGACGACTGGCTCCGCATCCAGCGCCGTCCGATGATCACGGAAGTCGATGCGGCCACCGTCCGCGCGACCTTCCCCGACGCGCAGGCGGTCTCAATGCAGTCGGGGTGGCCCACCCCGCGCGCCGATGCGATCTGGCGCGGCCGCACCGTCGGGGACCTCCTCGTTTTCGGGATCACCCCCGAGTTCCAGCTGGTGCAGGGCTACACGATCATCAGGGGACGCGCCCTGAGCGCGGTGGACATCTCGCAGCGCATGCCCGTCGTGGTGATCGGTCAGGAGGTGGCGGAGAAGCTCTTCGAGGAGGTCGATCCGATCGGGCAGGAGATCCGCCTCGCGGGTGAGCCCTACACCGTGATCGGGGTGAATGCCGCCAAGGGACGGGTCCTCGGGCAGTCCTTCGACGCCTACACGCTGATCCCGATCTCGCGCTTCGAGATGCGCTATGGCCGGCGCCTGACCACGACGATCTCGGTCAAGATGCGCGACGCGGTGCAACTCCCCGCGGCGATGCAGCGCGCCGAGGAGGCGATGCGCGTCGCGCACGAACTGCGCCCGGGGCAGGAGAACGACTTCTCGATCGAGACCGCTGATGCGCTCGTCAAGTTCTGGACCGACCTCACCCGCGTCCTCTTCGCGGTGATCCCCGCCGTCGTGGCGATCGGGATCGTCGTCGGGGGGATCGTGATCATGAACATCATGTTGATGGCGGTGAGCGAGCGCACGCGCGAGATCGGGATCCGCAAGGCGGTGGGCGCCACCGCGCGCGACATCGAGCAGCAGTTCCTCGCCGAGACGATCGCCCTCGCGATGCTCGGTGGGGTGATCGGCGTGCTCGCGGGGTGGGCCTTCGCCGGACTCGTGGCCGCGCTCTCCCCCCTCCCCGCCCGCATCACCTGGTGGTCGGTCGCCCTCGCACTCGCCCTCGGCGCGGGGATCGGGGTGCTCTTCGGCGTCTATCCCGCCCGGCGCGCGGCGCGGCTCGATCCGATCGCCGCGATGCGGGAGGAGTAGCCGATGCGGTGGCTTCAGCGCCTCCGGCTCGAGCAGTACCAGGAGAACCTCGCGATCGCGATGGAGACCTTGCGCGTCTCCAAGCTGCGCTCGGGGCTCACGATCCTCGGCGTCGTCATCGGGGTCGCGACGGTGATGACGATGGCGTCGTTGGTCGAGGGGCTGCGGAGCCAGATCATCCGCAGCGTCGAGGTGGCAGGGCCCACGACCTTCTATGTGCTCAAGGCGTATTCGAGTACGCCGGTGAATCCCGATAACCCACCGGCGTACATCCGGATACGACCGGACCTCGCCCCCGAGGAAGCCGAGCGGATCCGTCGCCTCCCGGAGATCGCCTACGCCGCACTCTGGGGGCAGACGGTCGCACGGCTCTCGTATCGCGGGGAGCGCACGCAGCCGATCGCCCTCTTCGGTGCCGATGCCGGCTTCCCCGAGGTGCAGGGCGGCACCCTCGCCGCGGGGCGCTGGTTCAGTCGCAACGAGATCATGGGGGGCGCGGCGGTCGTCGTGGTGAACGAGGCGATGGCACGGCAGCTCTTCGGTCGCGAGAACCCGATCGGCAAGACGATCAGCGTGGGTGGGCGACCGGCGGAGGTGATCGGCCTCTATCTCCCCCCCGAGAACATCTTCGCCCCGCAGGGGGCGGAGACGGGGGGGATCATCCCCTTTCGCATGCTCGATGCGCAGTACACGATCGACAAGACCAACGCCCTCTGGATCCCGGTGAAGCCGCGCGATGGGGTGACGGTCGCGGACGCGCAGGAGGCAGTGACGATCGCGATGCGTGAGCAACGGCGCCTCCGGCCCGCCCAGCGCAATAGCTTCGACCTCGTCACCGCCGACCAGATCCTCGACGTCTTCAATCAACTCACCGGGGTCTTCTTCCTCGTGATGATCGTCCTCGCCTCCGTCGCGCTCCTCGTCGGCGGGATCGGCGTCATGGCGATCATGATGGTCTCGGTCACCGACCGCACGCGCGAGATCGGGGTGCGCAAGGCGCTCGGCGCCACGCGCGGCGACATCGCGGTCCAGTTCCTGATCGAGGCGGCCACCCTCACCGGGATCGGTGGGGTGATCGGGATCCTCATCGGGCTCGGGTCGGGGGCGATCGTAAATGCCGCGCTCGGGATCTCAGCGAGCCCACCGGTCACCCTCACCCTCATCGCCGTCCTCGTCTCGGTGGGGATCGGGATCGTCTTCGGTGTGATCCCCGCGCAGCGCGCCGCTCGGCTCGATCCGATCGAGGCGCTGCGGCACGAATAGCGAGTCGCGCGCGATGCCGACCTATCAGCCGCGTATCCTGTGAGCGGGGCGTCACACCTGATAGCTTTCACCAGTGCGTTCGCCCTCATCCCACGACATGACCTTCGACTCCCTCGGACTCGCACCGGAACTGGTGCGGGCCACGACCGACCTCGGCTGGGCCAAGCCCACCCCGATCCAGCTCGACGCCGTCCCTCCCGCTCGCGAGGGGCGCGACCTCCTTGCCTGCGCCATGACGGGGAGCGGCAAGACCGCCGCGTTCCTGTTGCCGGTGATGCATCGCCTGCTCGAGCAGCCGACGCGTGCCACTCGCGCCCTCGTCCTCGCCCCGACGCGTGAGCTGGCCGCGCAGGTGCACGCCGACTTCACCGACCTCGCCAAGTTCACCACGCTCCGGAGCGCCGCGATCTTCGGCGGTGTGGGGATGGGACCGCAGGAGTCGGCCTTCCGGCAGCGCGTCGACGTGATCATCGCGACCCCGGGGCGACTCCTCGATCATCTCGGGCAACCGGGGAAGTACGTCGACTTCAGCACCCTCGAGGTACTGATCCTCGACGAGGCGGATCGGATGCTCGACATGGGGTTCCTCCCCGATATCAAGCGCGTCCTCCATCATCTCCCGAAGCAGCGGCAGACCCTCTTCTTCTCGGCGACCATGCCCGCGCCGATCGTCGCCCTCTCCCGTGAGATGCTGCACGATCCCGTGCGCCTCAACGTCGAGCGCGTCGCCGCGCCGGCCTCCAAGATCGAGCAGGCGCTCTGGCCAGTGGCGGAGTCGCTCAAGGCCGATCTCTTCATCGCCCTGCTCCGGCAGGACGTCGTCGGTAACGTGATCTGCTTCACCCGGACCAAGCACCGGAGCAATCGTCTCTCCGAGGTGCTGACGAATGCCGGAATCCCCAACGCGCGCATCCACGGGAACCGGAGTCAGAACCAGCGCACCGAGGCCCTCACCGACTTCAAGTCGGGGAAGGTCCGTGTGCTCGTCGCGACCGATATCGTCGCGCGTGGGATCGACGTCGAGGCGCTCGAGCATGTGGTGAACTTCGACGTCCCGCATATGGCGGAGGATTACATCCATCGCGTGGGGCGCACGGCGCGGGCGGAGGCGACGGGGGAGGCGTTCACCCTCGTCTCACCAGAGGAAGAGGTCGATCTGCGCGCCATCGAGAAGGCGATCGGGCGGAAGCTCCCGCGTCGGACCCTCCCTGGCTTCGACTACGCGCACAAGCCGGTCGAACGCTTCGAGGTCCCGCTCGCCGAGCGCATCGCCGCCATCCGCGCCCGCAAGGCGGAGGATCGGAAGCGCGCCAAGGAGAAGCTGGCTCGGCGCGAGGCCCACGCGAAGGCCGAGGCGGAGCGTTCCACCAAGCGGCAGGAGCCGCGGCGGCCCGATGGACCGAGGCACGATCCGAGTCGGCCTGAGTCCCACCGACCGGGCTCCCCGGCGGGGGGAGGACGGCGTGGTGGGGGCGGGCGGCGGCGGGGCGGACGTTGAACGAAATCCGGGGTCGCGACGTCTAACAGGAGGTCCGACCCCGTTTCGCGGCCGGACCTCACTCTATGGAGGATACGCATGCGATTCGGACGTGGACTCGCGGTGGCGATGTTGGTGCTGGTCGCCTCGGTGGCGCAGGCGCAGGGTGGTGGGATGGGTGGGCCTCCTGGCGGCGGCATGGGCGGGGGCCGTCCCGGCGGGATGGGCCAGGGCGGCGGGATGGGCGGTATGGCCCGTCAGAATGAGATGCTGTACAAGGGCATCACCCTGACCGACGCGCAGAAGGCGAAGATCGACTCGATCCAGGCCGCAGGGCGCGCCACCATGCAGGGGATGATGCAGTCCGGCGCCGACATGTCGGCGATGCGGGACCAGATGGTGGCGATGCGTCAGGCGCAGGCCACGGCCGTTCGCAACGTGCTCACGCCCGAGCAACAGGCGCAGTACGACAAGAACCTCGCGGAGATGCAGCAGAACGCCGGCGGCATGGGGGGCGGTCGCCGTCCCCCGCCCCGACGCTGATCATCGGGCGTCGGTCACCAACCGAGCATAGAGCAGGACGTCGCGGGGCGCATTCTCCTTCCAGAGTGCGCCCCGCAGCGTTCCCTCCGGGCGGAACCCACACTTCTCAAGCACACGCGCCGATGCCGAGTTGTCCGGGAAGAGCCGTGCTTCGAGCCGATGCAGACCGAGTCCGGCGAACGCCGCGGTGGCGACGGCATCGATCGCCTCGGTCATGAAGCCCTGCCCCCAGGCCGGCACGGCGAGCCAATAGCCGAGGTCACCGGTCCGGTGCGCCCGCACCATCCGGACGGTGATCGCCCCGATGAGCGACATGTCATCCCGCCGTGTGATCGCCCAGGTCGCGGCCTTCCCCGCCTCCCACTCCATCGCGCAACGCCCGATGAACGCCTCAGCGGCGCCCACCGGATACGGATGCGGGAGGAGGGTCTGATGGGCCACCGGCGGGTCGGAGACCTCCCGCGTCACCGCCGCGGCGTCCGTGGGGAGGAACGCTCGGAGGAGGAGCCGGGGGGTGGCGAGTGTGGGCTGGGCCGAGGACGCGGGAGGGTGCGACACCATCTCAGGAAGATAGATTCCCTCCCATGGCGCTCCCACTCGACCTCCTCGCGATCGGCCCCCACCGGGACGACGTCGAGCTCCTGGCCGGGGGGACGATCGCCCGGCAGGTCCGCCTCGGTCTCCGCGTCGGGATCCTGGACCTCACGCAGGGGGAGATGGGGACACGGGGCTCGGCAGAGCTCCGGGCACAGGAAGCGGAACGCGCCGCCGCAGTGCTCGGCGTGGTAGAGCGCCGGAACCTCGGCCTCCCTGATGCCGGGATCGCCAACACCGATGACACACGCCGACAAGTGGCGCGAGTGCTCCGGGAGCTCCGGCCGCGGCTCGTGATCGCGCCAGCGCCACAGGGCCGGCATCCCGACCATCGCGTGGCGAGTGAGCTGATCCGCGATGCGAGCTTCCTGGCTGGGCTCGCCAAGTTCGACCCGAGCACAGCGCCCCATCGCCCGCTCAAGGTCCTCTACGCGATCGCCTTCCGCGAGGACCAGATCACACCGACCTTCGTCGCGGACATCTCCGAGACCTTTGACACGAAGCTCGAGGCGCTTCGTTGCTACGCCTCGCAGTTCGAGGGTGCCACACAGGCGGGAGAGGTCTTCCCCACCGGCGAGCCCCTCTTCGATGTGGTGCGGCATCAGGCGGCGCATTACGGCTCGCTCATCCGCTGCCGCTACGGTGAACCCTTCCTGACGCACGAGACGATGCGCGTCGACGACTTTCGCACCCTCGAGGTATCGACCTTTTGAGCTCCGACGAGATCTCCTACCCGACCTACCTGCACCTCGACGCATTGCTCGACCTGCAGCGGCCCCAGAGCACACCGGAACATCCGGACGAACTGCTCTTCATCGTCGTGCATCAGGCGAGCGAACTCTGGTTCAAGGTGCTGCTCCATGAGTTCGATCAGTTGATCGCGCATCTCGAGCAGGATGACGCGCAGGCCGGGGTCTTCACCATGCAGCGGATCAACTCGCTCGTGGGCCTCGTCTCGCATGAGCTCCGCGCCCTCGACACCCTCCCGCCGCAGCGCTTCAAGCAGTTCCGTGGCTACCTCGGGAGCTCGAGCGGGTCGCAGAGCGCCCAGTTCCGCGCCATCGAGGCGACGAGCGGGCTGCGCGAGTCGCACTTCATGGCGGCGCTCCAGGAGCATGGGGAGATCCCTGCCGTGGTGCAGCGGGCGCTCGCTCGCCCGACGCTGCAGGCGCTCTTCCTCCAGATGCTCTCCCGCCGCGGCATCACGCTCGAAGCGCTCTACACCGAACCGCAGCACGGCCTCTTACTGATGCTCGCCGAGGCCTTCCTCGAATACGAGCAGGGGTTCGCGCAGTGGCGCTTCCTGCATGTGCAACTCGTCGAGCGGATCATCGGCCCGATGACGGGGGGCACCGGCGGCACCTTGGGGGCGAAGTACCTCAACAAGACGATCCAGCAGCGCTTCTTCCCCGAACTCTGGGCGGTGCGAGCCCGCCTCTACGCGGGGTGAGATGACGCGCCCCATCCACGACATCTCGATTGCCCTCGCCCCCGGCACCCCCGAGTGGCCGGGCGATACCCCCTGCTCCTGCGGCTGGAGCTGGACGATCGCCGAGGGCGCGAGTGTGAACGTGTCACGGATGGAGACGAGCCCGCATGTGGGGACGCACGCCGATGCCCCGCTCCACGTGGCCCTCGATGCCCCGGGGGCGAACCAACTCCCCCTCGAGGCCTTCATCGGACTGAGCCGGGTGATCGATGTGCGGCACCTCGACGGTGAGATCACGATGGGCCAGCTCGAGGCGGCGGGCTACCTCTCAGGGACGGTGCGACTCCTCCTGCACACTGGGCGGACCATCGCGAACGGGACCTTTCCTGAGGCGTGGCCCGTGCTCGCACCCGCCGCCGCCCGCGTCCTCGTCGCCGATGGCCTCCGCCTCCTCGGCGTCGATTGCCCCAGCGTCGATGCCCGCGAGAGCAAGACGCTCGAGGTCCATAGGATCCTCTTCGATGGGGGCGCCAACGTCCTCGAGAATCTCGACCTGCGGGCGATCCGCCCCGGCCCATACGAACTCCTCGCTCCTCCCCTCGCCGTCGGCGCGATCGATGCCGCGCCGGTGCGTGCCCTCCTGAGACCGCTATGACTCGTCACGCCATCACGCGCCTCGCCGCGCTCCTCCTCACGATCACCTCGACCGCGGCCGCGCAGTCCCGCGCCTCGCACCAGCCGGTCTGGCCCGATGAGGGGCCGATGACCTGGCCCCCGCGCCCGACCGAGTCGGCGATCACCGCCAACGACCTGCGCACGCGCCTCTATCAGATCGCCGATGATTCCATGCAGGGGCGGCGCATCGGCGAGACGGGGAACGCGAAGGTCACCGACTACATCGCGCGCGAGTTCGCGCGACTCGGCCTCCGGCCGGCGGGGGACAACGGCACCTGGTTCCAGTCACTCCCCTACGGGGCCTTCGGGGTCGACGCCGCCTCGGCTCGCCTGGCCATCGGTGGGAGCGCGCTCGACCTCCGCCGCGAGTGGCTCCCGACCGCTCCATCGGCGATCAATGGCGTCACCGCACGCGCCGATCTGCGTGACGTCCCCGTGGTCTTCGCCGGTCGGTGGGAGGACACCCTTCCGCTTTCGGTCGATGTGAAGGGGCGCATCGCCGTCTTTGTCAGTGACGCCGCCGGCACCGCCGGTGCCCGCGCCGTCCCACCCAGTTTCGTGAGCTGCGCCGACGTCCCCGACAAGTTCGGGGCCGATGCGGTGATCGCCTTCGAGGCTGCGCAGCGCGCGCAGGCGCAGAACCGGCCGCCAGCGCCGCGCCCGGCGCTCCCACTCAACCGCTTCAAGCGCGCCCCCGACGCCGGCGCGGTCGGCGTCCTCGTCGTCGCACTCGACGGGATGAGCGAGACCGCGCGCACCGGTGCCCTCACTCCCACCCGGATGATGCAGCCCGTGCGGATCCCCGGCTCCGATGGCACCCTCGCCGCCGCGACCATCTCGCAGGCCGCCGCCACCCGTCTCTTCGGAGGTCGCGCGGTCGCCTCGCTCACGCCCGGCACCACTGGCACGCGGCTCACGGCCCGCTGGAATTACGGCTTCACCCGCGCCCCCGCCGAGAACACGCGCAATGTGATCGCCATGCTCCCGGGTGCCGACCCCACGCTGGCGAGCGAATACGTCCTCGTCGGCGCGCACAACGACCATGTGGGGGTCAACACCGCTCCGGTCGATCACGACTCCCTCCGTGCGGTGAACACCATCACCCGACGCCAGGGGGCGAACGATCCCGCCTGCGTCCCGACCCCCGCGCAGCAGCGCGCGATCGACTCCCTCATCGCCCGCGCTCGCGCCATCCGCCCCGCACGGCTCGACTCGATCAGCAATGGCGCCGATGACGATGGCTCCGGCACCGTCGTGCTCCTCGAGATCGCTGAGCGCTTCGCCAAGGAGAAGCCGGCACGCTCGATCCTCTTCATCTCGCACCAAGGGGAGGAGGCCGGCCTCCTCGGCTCACGTTGGTTCGTCGATCATCCCACCGTCGATCTCACCAAGATCGTCGCCGCGCACAACATGGACATGCTCGGGAAGGGCCGCGCCGATCAGGTGAAGTACGGCGGCCCCAACTCGGTGCAGATGCTCGGCGCGCGCCGCCTCTCCCGCGAGTTCGGCGATGTGATCGATTCCGTGAACGCCACCTCCCCGGAGCCGATGGCGATCGACCGGAGCTGGGACGTGACACAGAACCCGCTCAATCGGTTCTGTCGGAGTGACCAGGTGAGCTATGTCTCCAAGGACATCCCCGTCACCTACTTCTCCTTGGGCTACGCGCAGGACTACCACCAGGTGACCGACGAGCCACAGTACATCGCGTACGATCACTCGGCGCGGCTCGGCCGGTTCATCTACGATGTGATGTACGCCATTGCCGTCCGGCCGACCCGGCTCAAGATCACCGGGCCCGACCCGAGCTATCCGAGCTGCAACCGCTGACCGGGTATATTCCGACGCGTATGCCCCCCGCCCCGATCTACCTCGACCACGCCGCCACGACCCCGGTCCGCCCGGAGGTCCTCGAGGCGATGACCCCCTACTTCGGCCCCCGCTTCGGGAACCCGAGCTCCACCCATCGGTGGGGCCGTGAGGCCCGGGCGGCGCTCGACGAGGCGCGGGAGCGGGTCGCGCAGTGTCTTCACGCCGCCCCGGATGAGGTCTGCTTCACCTCGGGGGGCACCGAGTCCGACAACCTCGCCGTCCTCGGGGCGTGGCGGAGTCTCAAGGCCCACGGGAAGCGTGCGGTGGTGACCTCCCCCACCGAGCACAAGGCCGTCCTCGTCGCCGCGCATCAGGCGGCCAAGGAGGGGGCGGAGGAGCGGATCCTCGCCGTCGCGGCGAGCGGTGCCGTGGATCTCGCCGATGCCGAGGCGAAGCTCGCTCCGAGTGACGTCGCCATCGCCTCGGTGATGTGGGTGAACAACGAGACGGGGGTGCTCCAGCCGATCGCCGAGCTGGCTGCGCTCGCCAAGTTGCGCGGTGCCCTCTTCCACACCGACGCGGTCCAGGCCTTCGGGAAGGTCGAGGTCGATGCGGCGAAGATCCCCTTTGACTTCGCCTCGGTGAGCGGGCACAAGCTCGGGGCACCGAAGGGGATCGGCTGCTTCTACATCCGACGCGGCACCTCGCTCGAGCCCCTCTTCTTCGGCGGGTCGCAGGATCGTGGGCGTCGCCCCGGCACCGAGAACGTCGCGATGGCGGTCGGCCTCGCGCGGGCGATGGAGCTGGCGATCGCCGAACGCGAGGCGCACTGGCACGAGCTCGAAGCGATGCGCGATGCGTTGGAGGCGGCGCTCCGTGAGCGCGTGCCCGGACTCGTCGTGCACAGCTGTGGTGCCGCACGAGCGCCGCATATCCTCAACGTCTCCGTTCCTGGCACCGACTCCGAGTCGCTCCTCATGGCGCTCGATCTGCAGGGGGTCGCCGCCTCCAGTGGCTCCGCCTGTCAGAGTGGGAGCGTCACCCCGTCGCATGTGCTCTCCGCGATGGGGGTCCCGGCCGACATCGCCAACGCCGCCGTGCGGATGAGCTTCGGCTCGCTCTCCACCCCCGAGGATGTCACGCGCGTGGCGGAGCTCTTCCCCGCCCTCGTCGCGAAGGCACGAGGGCTCGCAGGGATCGCCTGATGGCCACGCGGGAGCGGGTCTTGGTCGCCATGTCAGGGGGCGTCGATTCGTCGGTGGCCGCCGCCTTGCTCGTGCGCCAGGGCTACGATGTGATCGGCGTGACGATGAAGCTCTTCCACGACGGCGGCGACATCCCCGACCGCCCCTGCTGTTCGCTCGATAGCGTGAACGATGCGCGCCGCGTGGCCGAGGGGCTCGGGATCCCGCACTACGTGCTCAATCTGCAGGACCAGTTCGGGCACGACGTGCTGCAACAGTTCGTCGACGAATATGCCGCAGGGCGCACCCCGATCCCCTGCGTGCGCTGCAACACCTTCACCAAGTTCCGCGATCTCGTCGTCAAGGCCGATCAGATCGATGCGCGATGGGTCGCCACCGGGCATTATGCGCGCATAGTCGACGGTCAGCTCCTGCGCGGCCGCGACGCCGACAAGGATCAGACGTATTTCCTCTGGGGGATCGACCGCGGCGTGCTCTCGCGTCTGATGATGCCGGTCGGATCGCTCACCAAGGCGGAGACCCGCGCCGTCGCGCGCGAACTGGGCCTGCTCACGGCGGAGAAACCGGAGAGTCAGGAGATCTGCTTCGTCCCTGACGGCGACTACGTGAAGGTGCTCGAGCGTGAGCTCCCCGCTGATGCCCCGGCGTTGCTGCCTGGCCCCATCATGAAGAGCGATGGCACGGTGATCGGCGAGCACGCGGGGTTCGCGCGCTACACCATCGGACAGCGGCGTGGCCTCCCCGGCGGCGGGAGCGAACCGATCTTCGTCGTGGCGCTCAGGCCGGAGACGCGCGCCGTGATCGTGGGACCGCGCGAGGAGCTCCTCGGCCGCGGGCTCATCGCGGATGCGGTCAACTGGCTCGTCGGTCCCGCCCCGCGCCTTGGCGACGCCGTGCAGGTTCGGATCCGCCACCGCGCGACTCCGGTGCCCGGAACGATCGTACGGCTCGATGGGGGTGAGATCGAGGTCGTGCTCGAGGAGCCGGTCTATGCGATCTCCCCGGGCCAGTCCGTGGTCTTCTATGCCGACGATGTGACACTCGGCGGCGGGGTCATCGCGCGGAGCAAGCGCGCCCTCCCGGTGCGCGCGGCGTAACCTCAGCCAAGCGCGACCGCGCACCATGCGCGGGCGATGCGACTTAGCGCTCGAGCTCCGCGGCCTCGGCGAACTGTATCAACAGCTGCTCCTGCGCCTCGGTGAGCGACTCAGGCGCCACGATCCGCAGCTCGACAAGGAGATCCCCCGTCTTGCCGCCCTGCGTCACGCCCTGCCCCCGGACCCGGAGCCGCTTCCCGCTCGCCGTCCCCTTGGGCACCGTGAGCGTCATCGTCTTCTCGTCGATCGTACGCACCGAGAGCTTCGTGCCGAGTGTGGCCTGCACGATGTTGAGCGGGAGCACGACGATGAGGTCGCGCCCCTCACGCGTGAAGACGGGATCAGGGGCGACCTCGAGGGTGATGTAGAGGTCACCCGCCGGCCCGCCGCGCACCCCGGGCCCACCCTGCCCCGAGAGCTTGATGCGCGAGCCATGCTCGCTCCCCTGCGCCACGGTGATGCGCACCGACTTGCTCACGCCATCGAGCGTGAAGTCGAGTGGGACCTTGCCGCCGAGCACCGCGGTACGGAACGGGATCGTGAGCGTGGTCTCCACGTGCTGTCCCTTCTCTGGCCCCGCCGGTCTCCGCGCGCCCCCACCACCGAACATGGAGCCGAAGAGATCGCCGAAGCCGCCGATCCCAGAGATGTCGAACTCCTCCATGCGGGGCCCACCGGTGGGGCCACGCCCGCCGCGTCGCGCGCCACCCCCGGGGAAGCCACCACCGGGATAACCACCGAAGGCCCCGAGCCGACGCATCTCGTCATACTCGCGCCGCTTCTCGGCGTCCCCCAGCGTGTTGTACGCCTCCGAGATCTCCTTGAAGCGCTCCGCCGCCTTCGCATCCCCCGTATTGGTGTCAGGATGGAACTGCTTGGCGAGCTTGCGATAGACGCGCTTGATGTC
Source organism: Gemmatimonadaceae bacterium (assembly GCA_964228675.1). GTDB lineage: Bacteria > Gemmatimonadota > Gemmatimonadetes > Gemmatimonadales > Gemmatimonadaceae > Pseudogemmatithrix. The sequence goes on along the minus strand of CAXRBM010000181.1, from coordinate 1,584 downwards.
GTCCGCGGTCGCGGACTCCTTCACTCCGAGGACGGCGTAGAAGTCCTTCTGGCTCATCCGTTCCACTGCTGCACGACGACCCGCGCCGGACGCAGCAGGGTGCCGTTCAGGAGATAACCCACCTGGTAGACCTGGGCGACGAGACCATCCTCATCCTTGGAGGCCGCCGGGGCGGTGGTGAGCGCCTCATGCACCGCGGGATCGAAGGGCTGCCCAGCGGGATTCACGACCTCGAGCCCATGGCCCGCGAGCGACTTCATCACGTTCCGCTCCACGAGCCCCACCCCATCGACCACCGTCTTGGCATCGGTGGTCGCGGGATCGACCGTCGCGAAGCGCGAGAGGTCATCGAGGGAGTCGAGTAACCCACGCAAGAGATGCTGCATCCCGCGGTGCTCGGCGTCCTGACGATCGCGCACGGCACGGCGCTTGAAGTTCTCGAACTCAGCGTAGAGTCGGAGGTACTTCTCCTTCTGCTCGGCGAGCTCCTGTGCGACGGGATCGACCGCGGGGGCTCCGGGATCCGCGACGGCATCGGCGCCGGTGGGCGTCCCCTCGGTCGCAGGATCGCTAGGCCCCTCCGCGGTCGCGGAGGTGTCAGGAGAATCGTTGGTATGCATATCGGTCATCGGCGTAAGTTCGCGGGTTGCCGATAGATGAAGCAACGCCCGTGCCGCTACCCCGCTGCCGAATCGGCAGATTTCAGGGCCCTGAGGACCTTGGCGAGCGCCGCCTGGGCACTCCGCTGCCGGATCTCGTGCCGATCCCCGATGGTCACGATGCGCTGAGCGGAGACCGCCCCGCCAAGGTCGACCCCGATGCAGACGGTCCCGACCGGCTTGTCGGGGGTCCCGCCCCCAGGGCCCGCGATCCCGGTGATGCTCACCCCGACGTCCACGCCGAACTTCGTCCGGACCCCGGCCGCCATCTCCCGCGCGGTCTCGACGCTCACGGCCCCGTGCTCGGCCAGCGTCGACTCGCGCACCCCGAGCTCCCGGACCTTCACCGAGTTGTCATACGCGATCACCCCGCCCATCAATGCGTGACTGGCCCCGCAGACGGCGGTGAGGCGCATCCCGAGCATCCCCCCGGTGCAGCTCTCCGCCACGGCCACCGTGCGCCCTGACTCGCGCAGCGCATGCACCACGACCTCGGCCAGATCCTCGTCCCCCTCGCCGTAGAGCCACTCCGCGAGTGGGGCGCGCACCTGCGCGGCGGCCGCCTCGAGCCACGCATCGGCCTCCTCGGGCGAGACGTTCCGCACGGTGAGACGAAGATCGACTCCCTCCCACCCCGGGAGATACGCGAGCGAGGCACCGAGCGAGGCACGATCGAGCCCCTGCAGGAGATCGGCGACCGCCGATTCAGCGATTCCCGTCGTACGGAGCGTGCGTGACCGGATCACCCGAAGCCCGGACTCGCCCCCCATCCGCGCAATCATCCTCGGCAGGAGGATATCGGCGAGCATCCCGCGAAACTCGCGCGGCACCCCTGGGAGCATCGCCACCCAGCGCCCCGACGCATCCTCGAGCCAGATGCCAGGCGCCGAACCATGTCCATTGGGGAGGATCGTCGCCCCCTCCG
>CAXRBM010000180.1:0-6699 GCA_964228675.1 Gemmatimonadaceae bacterium | reverse complement strand
CACTGGCCCCTCACACGGCACCGCGCTCACCGTCGTCGAAGGGCTTGGACTTCCAGGCGCGATCCGCACCGGCGGGAAGATCGTCCCCGTCCCACCAGCGTGGCGCACGCGGCAGCTCCCACTCGGCGGGAAGACGCGCCTCTGCGTCTCGATCCCCTGGGGCGACGTCTCCACCGCGTATCACAGCACCGGGATCCCCCATATCGTCACCTACATGGCAACCTCGCCCTCGGCGATCCGTGCCATGCGGCTCTCTCGGTGGCTCGCGCCGCTCCTCCGCACCGAGTTCATGAAGCGGCGCGCTCGGGCACGCGTGCGCGCGATGCCGGCGGGACCGAGTCCTGAGGCGCTGCAGCGTACGCGCAGCCACGTGTACGGCGAGGTCCGTGATGCGCAGGGTCGGACGGCGCGGGCGACCCTCGAGGCGCCGACCGGGTACATCCTCACCGCGCAGGCGGCGGTGCGTGCCGCGATGCGAATCCTCGCGGGAGGTGTCCCCGCCGGATTCCACACGCCCTCGCGCGCCTTCGGCGCCGACTTCGTGATGACGATCCCCTCGGTGACGCGCACTGACCTCGACTGAGGCATCGCGCGTGATGCCCACCTCCACGCTCCGCTCCACGGTCCGCAACCGGTTCCCCGGGGAGCAGCTCCTCCGCTCGCGTGGGAATCTCATCCGCAACATCGAGCTGATGGCGGCGAGCGATCCCGATCTCGCGGTCGCGCGGGCCCTCACCGGACGGACGATCCTCCTCGCCTCGCATCCCGATCTCGCGCGTGAGGTCCTCACGGGGCATCCGCGCAGCCTCCGAAAGGGGCTCGGTCTCCAACGGACCCGCTTCGTCCTTGGCAACGGGCTCCTCACGAGCGAGGGGGAGTTCCATCTGCGGCAGCGCCGCCTCGCCCAGCCCGCCTTCCATCGCGAGCGGATCGCGCGCTACGCGGAGGAGATGGTCGCACGCACCGAGGTGGTGGCCGCGTCGTGGCGCGACGGGCAGTCGCTCGACCTCGCACGGGCGATGCATCATCTCACCCTTGATATCGTCGGGCGCACCCTCTTCGGGGTCGATCTCCAGGGCCGAGCCGCCGAGCTCGGGAAGGCGCTCACCGCGGTCCTCGATTCCTTCTCGATCTGGCTGATCCTCTTCGGCGAGCGGCTCTACGATCTCCCGATCCCGCGGATGCGGCGGGCGAAGCAGGCCGTGCCAGCGCTCGATGCGGCGATCTACGCGATCATCGAGGAGCATCGCCGCTCGGGACGCGACCAGGGGGACCTCCTCTCGATGCTGATGGCGGCGCGCGACGCCGAGGGGGATGGATCGGGGATGACCGACGCGCAGCTTCGTGACGAGGTGATGACCCTGATCCTCGCGGGGCACGAGACCACCGCGAACGCCCTCGCCTGGACCTGGTGGTTCCTCGCGCAGCATCCCGAGATCGATGTGCGGCTCGCCGCCGAGGTGCGCGATGCGTGTGGGGATCGCCCGATCACGATGGCCGATCTGCCGAATCTCCCGTACACGCGGGCGGTGTTCAGCGAGGCGATGCGACTCCGGCCCCCCGCTTATGCCACCTCGCGTGAGGTGATCGAGCCGATCGTCCTCGGGGGGCAGGCGATCCCGGCCGGGGCGCAGGTCATCGTGAGCCCGTGGGTGACGCAGCGCGATCCCCGGTGGTGGACCGAGCCGCTGCGGTACGATCCTGACCGCTGGCTCGCCCCGCGTGCGGAGCCGAATCATCGGCTTGCGTACTTCCCGTTCGGTGGGGGGACGCGCGTCTGCATCGGCGAGCAGTTCGCGTGGACCGAGGGGATCCTCGTGATCGCCGCGCTGGTCCGCCGCTGGCGGTTCTGTCTCACCGTTCCCGCGACCGCGGTCCGTCCGCAGGCCGCCGTCACGCTCCGCCCGGCTCCGGGGATCCCGGTGGTCTGCGAGCGCCGTCCCTGACACTGGAGGAGGTCCGATGCACACCTTGCCGCAGGATCCACGTGTGACGCTGATCGCGGGAGAGCTCGCGCGCGTGATGGCCGAGTACGACGCGATCCTCGACGCGCTACCGGCGTCGGCCATCGATGCGGCCCCCGAGGGCCAGTGGAGCCCCGTGCAGATCATCTGGCACCTCTCCAAGGTCCAGCATTGGGTGACGCGTGGGATCGAGCAGGGCGCGGCGGCGCTCCCACGGATGGCGACGATCCCTCCGGGCCCCTCGTCTGACCGGCTCCTCGAATCAATCGACCGATACCCGATTCGGGATCGCTCGCGGAAGGTCGAGGCGCCTGAGGGGATCCGTCCCCCGCGTGGGCTCGATCTCGCGGGGGAGCGTGCGCGCTGGAAGGAGGGACGGGCCGAGCTCCTCAAGCTCCTTGAGCGGCTCGGGATGCAGCTCACCATCGTGAAGGCGACGCACCCCATGTTCGGACCACTCGACGGGTGGCAATTCGCCCTCTTCGTCGCGCGTCACGAAGAGCGCCATCTGGACCAGCTCCGAGAATTGCTGGCCTCGCGCGGATAGCTTTCCGGGATGGCCGCCTCCCGCCTCCCTGAGCTCCTCGCTCCCGCCGGCACCCTCGAAGCCGTCCGCGCCGCCGTCGCGAACGGGGCCGATGCGGTCTACTGCGGCGCCTCGCGCTTCAACGCGCGCGATGATGGCGCGCAGCTCACCCTCGATGAGCTCGAACAGGCCTGCCTGATCGCACACGAGCGGGGGGCGCGGATCTACCTCACGTTCAACGTGTTGATCAAGCCGGCCGAGCTGACCGAGGCGCTCCTCTACCTTGGCGAGTGCATCGACCGCGGGATCGATGCGGCGATCGTGCAGGACATGGGGTTGATCCGCGCCATCCAGCGCGCTTATCCGACCTTTGAGGTCCACGGCTCGACGCAGATGACGGTGCACGACGCCTCCGGCGCGCGCGTCATGGCCCGGCTGGGAATCGACCGCGTGGTGCTCGCGCGCGAGAACACCCTCGAGGACATTCGCTCGATCCGCGAGGCGGTGCCGGGGCTCGGGCTCGAGACCTTCATCCACGGCGCGCTCTGCATCTCGTATTCGGGGCAGTGCTACATGTCGGGGATGATCTCCGAGCGTTCGGCTAACCGTGGCTCCTGCGCGCAGTCCTGTCGCAAGGACTACGTCCTACATGATGCGACGACCGGCGCCGAGCTCGATCGGGGCTACCTGATCTCGGCGCGCGACCTCGGCGCCTGGGAGCATCTGCCGGCGATCGTCGAGGCCGGTGTCGGGTGCCTGAAGATCGAGGGGCGAAAGAAGAAGCCCGAGTTCGTCGCGACGGTGACGCGCGGGTATCGGCAGTTCCTGAAGGACATCCAGCGGGGCATCTTCACCACGCCGACGATGGAGGAGGTCCAGCCGCTGGTCCAGATCTTCTCACGCGGTTTCACCGGCGGGATGTACGGGGGGCGCGACGGGCGGCACTACATCACCCGCACCCAGCCGGACAACCGCGGGGTCGAACTCGGCGTGGTCGTCGGGAGTGCCGATGGCGAGGTGATCATCGAGGTCGCCGCGCCGATCGAAGCGGGGGATGGGCTCGGGTTCGAGCCGCCGGCGGGCGGGCACCTCGAGAGCATGGGGTTTGCCGCTGGGGCGGTGCGCACCCTCGCGCATCAGCCGGGGGTCTGGCGGCAGTCGGTCACCGCGCGGCAGCGGGTCCCGATCGGGTGGCGTGTGGTGCGCAGTTCGCACGCGGCGCTCTTGGAACGGGCGCGCGCGAGCTTCGCGCAGGTGGGACGCGAGCCACTCAAGCGGCGGACGCGGCTCGATGTGCGCTGCTTTGGTTCGGCCGGATCGCCACTCAAGGCGATCGTCTCGACGGCAGACAGCGAGGTCGTGGTGCGTAGCGAGGTCGCGCTCGCCCCGGCGACCTCTCGCGCCCTCGATGTCGCGCAGCTCCGCGAGCAGTTCGGCCGGCTCGGGGAGACGCCGTTCGCCCTCGGGGATCTCGATGCGGCGGGGCTCGGGGCGGGGCTCTTCCTCCCGGTGAGCGAGTTGAACCGATTGCGGCAAGCGGCCGTCGATGAGCTGATGGTGCAGCGGGATTGGGCGCGCGAGAGCGAGCTCGAGACGCGCCGCCTATTGGTCGAGGAGGTCGTGCGCGCCGTGCCGGTGACACCGACTCGCGTCACCGAGCCTCGAGGGGATTCGCCTTCCACCGTCTCGCCGAACTCCGCCTCGCCCGCACGGCTCATCGCCGAGGTCTGGCGAGTCGAGGACGCCGATGCTGCCCTAGCCGCCGGTGCCGATGAGATCGTCTTCGATCCTTTCCTGCGGCATCCCTTCCCGGCGGTGCGTGCCGTCTCGGCGCTCGTCGACCGTATCGCAGCGGCCGGGAAGTCCGTCAGGCTGCGGCTGCCCACCATCGTCCGCCCCGCCGATCGCAAGAAGCTCGAGAAGTGGCTCGCACTCGGGACCCCGATTCTCTCGGGACATGTGGGCCTCGTGCATGAGTTCGGAAGCGCCGGGCGGGATGTGGTCGCCGACTACGCAGTGAACTGCTTCAACGCACACACCGCCTCCGAGCTCTTCGATCTCGGGGCCTCACGCATCACCCCGTCGATCGAACTCACCACCGAGGAGATCGGCGAACTCGTGGCGCCATGGCAGGGCGATCGGTTCGAAGTTGTCGTCTTCGGGCGGCCGGAGGGGATGACGCTCGAACACTGCGTGCTGAGCGCGGCCTTCGATCGCCCCCCGACGCACTGCCGCGATCTCTGCACCAAGCAGCACACCGACACGCGGCTCACCGATCCGGCCGGGTACGTCTTCCCGGTGGCGACCGACTACGCCTGTCGGAATCGGCTCCTGCACTCCCGTCCGATCGACGGCACCGAGTTCCTCCCGCGTCTCTGGGAGCAGGGGATCCGCGGGTTCCGCCTCCTCTTCAATCTCCCCACGGACGACGTGGGGGCGATCATCGCCGGGTATCGGGCCGAGCTCGACGCCATCGCTACGGGCGCGCGCCCACAGCGCCGCGTTCGCGTCCTGCTGGGCGAGGGGTTCACACGCGGTCACTTCGCTCGCGCCGTGTGATTCGGCTCGCGTTGGGATGATGCCACTGGCATCGACCATCGCCTCCAGCATGCGTTCATGACGCGCCCCGCGCCCACGCTGGACGATGCCCGCCGCCTGCTCGCGGAGCGCTTTGGCTATCCGGATTTTCGTCCCGGACAGACTGAGGCCGTCGCGTCAGTGCTCGAAGGGCGGGACACCCTTGTCGTCGTCCCGACCGGCGGTGGGAAGTCGCTCTGCTTCCAGGTCCCCGCGCTTGCGCTGGGTGGTCTCACCGTCGTCATCTCGCCGCTGATCTCCCTGATGAAGGATCAGGTTGATGCCCTCGTGGCTCGAGGGCTCCCGGCCACCTATCTCAATAGTACCCTCTCCGCCTCGGAGATCTCCGCGCGCATGGCGCGGGTGCAGGCGGGGGCGATCCGCCTCCTCTATCTCGCGCCGGAGCGCTTCGACCTCGGCTCCCTCGCACCGAAGCTCCGAGCGGTCGGCGTCACCCTCCTCGCCGTGGATGAGGCACACTGCATCAGCGAGTGGGGGCATGATTTCCGGCCAAGCTATCTGCGGGTCAAGCAGGTGCGCGAGCAGTTGGGGAATCCTCCGACCGTGGCCCTCACCGCGACGGCGACCCCAGAAGTGCGCGACGACATCGTCAAACAGCTCGGGCTCATCGATCCGCGGGTGATCATCTCCGGCTTCGACCGGGTGAACCTCACCTATCATGTGGTAGCCACGAAGAACGACACCGCCAAAGATGCGAGGTTGATCGATCTGGTCCGGCAGCAGAAGGGGGACGGGGTCACGATCGTCTATGCCTCCACGCGCCGCACCGTCGAGCGGATCGCGCAGATGCTGAAGCGCGCCAAGATCCCCACGGTCGGGTATCACGCGGGGCTCGATGATGTGACCCGTGCCGATGTCCAAGACGCTTTCATGACCGAGCGGGCCAAGGTCATCGTCGCGACGAACGCCTTTGGGATGGGGATCGACAAGCCCAACGTGCGGCTCGTGGTCCATTACGCGATGCCAGGCACCCTGGAGGCGTACTACCAGGAGGCCGGGCGCGGTGGCCGTGATCGGGCTCCGGCGACCGCGATCCTCCTGCACGCCTATCCCGACCGCTTCACGCATGAGTTCTTCATCGACTCGGCGATCCCCTCACGCGCGGTGGTGACGGCGGTGTACAACGCCTGTGGCAAGCTCGCCGAGGCCGATGGGCTCGTAACTGACGATGCCGCGGGGATCGCCGCGACCGCGACCACCAAGCGGACCAAGGTCAGCGATCGCCAGGTCCAGTCATCCCTCCAGATCCTGGCCAAGACGGGGGCGCTCGCCGTCGCCGATCCCTCGCGCACGCACGCCTACGTACGACTCCTCGCGACGCCGGAACGGATCAAGGCCGAGCTCGATCCCGTCGCCGACGGGTTGGCCCTCGCGCTGCTGCGCTCCCTCTGGAAACGGGCGAAGGACCGGCTCCATCAGGGGATCGTCGCGAATCTCGATGCGGTCCAGCCGGGAATCGGCGGAACGCATGGGGCCTTCGCGCAGCTCGAGGCGCTGCAATCGCGCCAGATGGTGGTCTGGCGGCGCCTCGGTGAGGGGATCACCCTCGCCGATCCCAAGGCGCCGATCGATGCCTGGGGGATCGACTGGGCCGCGCTCGAGCGGCGGCAC
>CAXRBM010000179.1:0-3972 GCA_964228675.1 Gemmatimonadaceae bacterium | reverse complement strand
CGGCGCGCACCTCGGTGGTGAGGGTGGTCTCTCCGCGGGCCACCGCCTCGCGCAGGTCGCGTCGCACGGCACCGATCATCGGCGGGGATAGGCGCGGAGGAACTCCAGCACCACGGCCGCGGAGTTCGCGGCGGCGAGGCGACCGAAGGTGCGCATGACGTTGTCGCCGCTCTCCCCGCCGGCGAGGTCCGAGAGGGAGCGGAAGGCGATGTACGCGACCTGATGCTCATGCGCGACCACCGCGACGGCCGCGGTCTCCATGTCGAGGGCATCAGCGCGGAAGGTGCGCCAACTCCACTCGCGATAGGCGGCGTTGTCGACGAAGGTGGGGCCACTCACCCCATTGCCCCCCACGACCACGCGCGGCTGGTGCGGGAGACAGCTCTGGTCCGCGGTGCATCGCGCGAGGGGGACGCGCGTGGCGACTGCGCGGGCGATGCGCAGAGCCAGGGTGTCGACAGGGAACCAGAAGCGGCGTTCGAGCGAATCGGGGGCGCCGCGCACGGTGACCGAGGTCCCTTGCGGGAACATCATCCCGAAGCCGCCGAAGGTCGTGGTGGTGCGGGCCGGCGCGAAGCCGGTGGGGGTCTCGCGCGCGAAGACCTGCTCCTGATAGTTGCCCCACTGGGCGGGCACCGTCACATCGCCGACGTCGAGTCCAGGGTTCACCCCGCCGGCGATCCCGGAGAAGACGATCGTGCGGATGGGGAGTCGATCGAGGAGGGCCTGCGTGGTCATCGCCGCGTTGACCATGCTGTAGCCGCTCAGGAGGAGCACGACCTCATGGCCGGCGAGGGTGCCGAGGTACCAGGTGCGACCGTTCACAACCTGGGTGCTCGTGATCGTCGCGGCGGCACGGAGGGCGACGAGTTCCGTGTCGAAAGCCGACATCACGGCGATGCGTGGGGTCGACACCGTCGATGCGGATGGCTCTGCCTGGGCGTGCACCGAAGTGGGATCGCCGTTCAGCAGGAGGGCGAGAGTGACGAGACTGAGACGAGACGGGCGCATAGCGTGGAAGATACCGGCCGTCTCGGTGGGGCGGATAGCCTCAGTATCGCGTGAGATCGGCGGCGGAGCGAATCGGTCCCTTGTACCCGGCCGCGCGTGTCTCGGCGATCAACCCCTCGTCCGTCGTGCCCCAGAAGAGCTGGTGGTAGAGGAGGAGCTGTTTCGGGGCAGCGCGACCGGCGACGTCGGCAAGCTCGGTGGTCGAGGTATGCGCCTTCGCATGATAGGCTTGCCAGGCGGGTGGTCGCGTCCGGAAGCGCTCGGCAGAGTAGGCCTCGTGCACGAGGAGATCGCAGCCATCGCACGCATTCACGACCGCGTCACTCGCGCGGGTGTCGCCGGAGATGACGATCGACCGATCGGCGCTCTGGAACCGATAGCCGAAGGCGACCTCCCAATCGCCATGCGGGACGGCGAAGGCGGTGACGGTCACATTGCCATCGTCGAAGACCTGCCCCGGGGCGATCTCGTGCACGCGCACCTGATACCCGGTGGGATTGGCGGGTTCGAGTCCGTCGATCCGATTCCGGATGTCTGCGGCGTAGGCCGCGAGGAGGTGATCGACCATCGCTTGCGTCCCGGGTGGCCCATAGACATCGAGCGGGACGTCACGCTCGAGCGTCCAGGCGGAGAGGATCAGATCGGGCAACCCTACGGTGTGATCGGAGTGGAGATGGGTGAGGAAGAGGGTGCGCAGGTTGCGTGGCTGCAGCGCCGAATCCGCATGGAGTGCGGCAGCCGCTGCGGCACGACGCACGACGCCCGGACCGGCGTCGACGAGATAGGATCGACCCCCTCGCACCACGGCGACCGCCGGTCCACTGCGTTCGGGGTCGGCGTTCGGGGTCCCGGTGCCGAGCATCACCACGGCGGTCTCTGGGGCCTGTGCCACGGATACCGCGGGGATGGCAGACGTGAGTGTGAGCCAGATGGTGATCGATCGCAACGTCGGGAACATGTCTCGGACAGTGAGGGCCAGGTCGCTGATGCGCACCGCCAGAACTTACCTCTGGCGATACCACGGGAAAACGGTACACTAGACTGGGATGGAACGCCGCGCCTTCGTCGCCGCCTTGGGTGGTCTGCCGGTCTCTTGGCATACCGAGACCCGCTCGCGTCTCGAGTCTGCCACCCGCCGGGTGCTCGATCGTACCCCCAACGCGGTGGCCACCGATGAGTCGTACTGGTTGCAGGTGCGTCAGGCGTTCACCATCGACGCCAATCATGTCAATCTCAACTCCGGGAGTGTGAGCCCCGCCCCCCGCGTCGTCTCCGAGGCGATGTCGCGTTATTGGACGCTCACCAACATGAGCCCGTCGTACTATGTGGACGAGCTCCTGTATCCCGAGGTCGAACTCGTGCGGCGTCGGCTCGCCACGACCTTCGGCTGCGACCCAGAGGAACTCGCGCTCACGCGCAACACGAGTGAGTCCCTCCAGGCGGTGCAGTTCGGATTGCCGATGGCGCGTGGTGACGAGGTGATCAGCACGACGCAGGACTATCCGCGCATGCTCACCGCCTGGCGACAGCGGGCGCGTCGCGACGGGATCGTGCTCCGACTGGTGACCCTTCCCACCCCACCGCCGTCGATGGACGCTCTCGCCGAGCGGATCCTCGGCGCGATCACGCCGCGGACCACGGTCATCCATCTCTGTCATATGACCTACACGGTGGGGCAGATCCTCCCGGTCCGACGCATCTGCGACGAGGCGCGCCGTCGCGGGATCGTGACCATCGTCGATGGCGGGCATACCTTCGCGCAGTTCCCCTTCACCCGCGACGAGCTCGGCTGTGACGTCTATGGCTCGAGTCTGCACAAATGGCTCTGCGCACCGGTCGGGAACGGACTGCTCTATGTGCGCCGACCGATGATCGCCAGGATCTGGCCGCTGCTCGCCGCGGAGGCGGCACAGGATGGCGACATCCGGAAGTTCGAGGCGATCGGGACATACCCCATCGCCCTCCGGACCGCGGTGGCCGACGCACTCACCTTCCACGAGATCATCGGTGGCGAGCGGAAGGCGGCGCGCCTCCGCTTCCTCCGCGAGCGCTGGATGCGCGCGGTCGCGGGGATCCGCGGCGTCCGGCTCCTCACCCCCGACGATCCAGCACAGGCCTGTGCGCTCGGTGCGATGGCGATCGAGGGGATGGGTGCCCAGCGGCTCACCGATGAACTCCATCGCCGGTGGCGCATCCATGTGCGTCCGCGCTTCGTCGCCGGGGAGTTCGAGTGCATTCGTGTCACACCGAACGTCTTCACCACGCTGGACGAGATCGACGGCTTCGTCGGCGCCATTCGCGTCCTCGCGAACGGGTAGGACGGACGGGCGTCACCGCCAGCGAATCACCGCTTCTGCACCGGCTCTTCCTTCAGGACGTTCTTGGCGATCAGGGAGATGAGCCCGTCGACGAACGCCTTCAGGAGCTCATTGAACTTGCCGCCGATGCTGACGGCGATGGCGAGGCCGATCCCGCCGTACCGCTTGAGGAAGCCGACGAATTCCTTGACCATGGAAGGACTCCTTCCGGGTGGGCGGGCTACGCGAGAGATTAACGTCGGGATAGACATGGCGTCATACCGTCATGTCCAGCATCTTCACCTCTCCCATGCGACGATCTCTCCTGCTCCTTCCCCTCGTGATGGCGATGGTCGGCTGTGCCGACGGGGCTACGGATCCCACCACGACCGGCCATGCCGCCATCCGTGCGGCCCTGCTGATCGATCCGGAGAACCTACCGCGCTATGCGGGGGTCGCGCTCCCCCCGTACTTCGATGCGGTGGTGCTGGGGCGGGAAGATCGTACGATCGGGGCGCCGATCTCCGACGCCGGAGCGACGCTCGGGCGCGTGCTCTTCTACGAGCGGCAACTGAGCCGGAACGGGACGGTCTCGTGCGCGACCTGCCATGCGCAGACGGTCGCCTTCGGGGACACGGCGCGATTCAGTCGGGGGTTCGAGGGG
>CAXRBM010000178.1:0-4436 GCA_964228675.1 Gemmatimonadaceae bacterium | reverse complement strand
CCATGCAGCGCCTCCGTTAGCCGCCGGATCTCATCCTCCCTCCCGATCAGCGGTAGCGCATGCTCCCCTGTCCTTCGCTCGCCCTGCTCCTTGATACGTCGCCGCAAAAGCTTTGCCGGCAACCCGATCTGCTCCGCCTTCGGTCCAAGCTCGCTCAGATACCGGTCGAGCTGTTCGATCGCCTCGGCCTTCGATCCCAACATCGCTGTTCCCTCGGCGCGCGCGAGCACGGCCGTCTCATTCAGCGGGTCCGTGCGCATGAGCATCAACGCCCAGTGCTCCACGTCGTACCACCGGCCCTCGGTCTTGGCATCGTTCAACACCCGTAACGCCGCCCGCCGGAATTGGCTCTCGAGTCGCGCGCGGATCTCGTCGATCCACTCGCCGTACCGCTCCGAGAATCGGCGGGTCAGTCCGGGGAGAGCGTCGCAGGCGGCGGCGATATCCGCCTCATCCGCCTCGATGATCCAGTCGGCATGGAGGGCATCGGCCAGGTCGCAGCGCACGCGAGCGGGACTCAGCGAGAGGAGCTCACCATCCTCGTCAAGAGTGACCCCCACCTCCTTCAATCGATACAGCATCTGGCGCAGCGAATGGCGACCCTTGGCCTCCGCCGCAGTCGGCCAGAAGAGCTCGATCAGCTCGGTGCGTGGGACGTACTCCCCAGCGCGCACGCACAGGTACAGGGCAAATGCGAACACGAGCTCCGACGTGGGCAGAATCTGTCCCACTGGGGTCACGATCTCACTGCGTCCGAAACACCGAGCTTCAATCACGAATACACCCCTCCAGGGCACGTGGCCCCAGATGGTTCTATGGGTCCGTCACCAGACCGTCATCTTGCACGCGGCCAACCACTTAGGGCGTCATCGTCGACCGAGAATCGTCTCGATCCCGACCCCCTCGGCCTCGGCCTGGAAATTGAGGACCACACGGTGCCGCAGGACACTGAACGCGACCGCATCCACATCCTCGAGATCGGGCACCGCGCGACCATCCATCGCGGCTCGGGCCTTGGCCCCGAGCACGAGATTCTGACCAGCCCGTGGTCCGGCGCCAAAGCTCACGTACTTCCGCACCGCTGGTGACGCATCGGGCTCGCCGGGCCGCGTGGCGCGGGCCAATGCCACCGCATGGCTCACGACAGATGGCGGGGCAGGGAGCCGGCGTACGAGCGCCATCAATTCCCGCAACTGCGCTGCCGAGACGATCGGACGCACCTCGCCACGTGCCACGCCGGTGGTGGAGGTGACGATCGCTTCCTCCTCCTCGCGCGTGGGATACCCGATCCGTAACTCGTACATGAAACGGTCGAGCTGCGCCTCGGGGAGATGATAGGTCCCCTCCTGCTCGATCGGGTTCTGCGTGGCGAGCACGAAGAAGGGATCCGGGAGCGGATAGGTCTTCCCCGCGACCGTCACCGTCCGCTCTTGCATCGCCTGGAGCAGCGCAGCCTGGGTCTTTGGCGGGGCACGGTTGATCTCGTCGGCGAGCACGATGTTCCCGAAGACAGGACCACGCGCGAAGGTGAACGCGCGCCGGCCCGTCCCATGGTCCTCCTCGAGTAGCTCGGTCCCCGTGATGTCGCTCGGCATCAGATCCGGGGTGAACTGGATCCGACTGAACTCCATGTCGAGCGACTGGGCGATGGTCTGGATGAGGAGGGTCTTCGCCAGCCCCGGGACACCGACGAGCAGCACGTGGCCCCCCGCTAGCACCGCGGAGATCATGTTGTCGATGATGTCGTGCTGCCCGACGATCCGCTGCCCGATCTGGGCGGCGATCTCACCCCGGGCCCGGGAGAGAGTGGCGAGGAGCTCGAGATCGCGGGAGTCGGTGGTCGACACGAGGGCAGGGTGATGGGAAGGACGCGTGACGCGATTCCCAATCTACTGTGCCCTCAGGCGCCCTTCACCCCGCCGGGACGACGAAGGCCACGCGCTCGGTGATGGGATGCTCGCGGCTCCGGAGGGTGGCGATGGCGGTGTAGGCCCCCGGCTTCGACGGGACCCAGTGCTCCCGAAAGGCGAGCTGGTCCCCGCGGCGGAGGACGCGCTGCTGCATGGCACGGGTGAAGAGGCGCCCCTCGCTCCACTGCCAGACCGGGGTCCCCGCGGCGTCGAGGATCACGACCTCGTGGGTGCGACCATCGGGGAAGCTGAGCTCCAGGCGCTCCTCCGTTCGATGGGTGACCACGAAGTCGAGGTCGACCGCCTCCCCGACACGGACGTCGAGGATCCCATCCAGTGGCCCAGTCTCCGCCCCCGCCTCGGCCGGTCGCTCCGTCGCCTCCGCCGACCGCCCGACCCCTCCCTCATTCCAGGCCCCGACGGTGAAGCTCAGAGCCGAGGCGCAGAGGAGTCCCACCGGAAGCCTGAAGATCACGCGGACCGTCCTGGCGAGTGCGGTTGCCTGTCCCCTGACCCCTGCCACCCGACCCCTGCCGTCCGGTCGTGTTTCGAGGCCAGCGTTATCCACATTTTGACGACCCGAAATGCCTTAGGTCACGGCCCTGCTTTGCTTGCGCTTTTTTTCACAAGCTCCTAGGATTCAAGGCTGTCATGCCCGAGGACTCTCGCTCTGCGCTGGCCTCGGCCGGCCGGTTCGCCGGCCTCGGGTTCCAGCTGCTCGCCTCCATCCTTCTCTTCCTCTATGTGGGGCAGTGGGTGGACCGACGGCTGGGGACCGATCCGCTCTTCCTCTACGTCGGCGTCTTCACGGGCGCGGCGGCCGCGATCTATTCGATGTATCGGAGTCTGATCGCGGAGCAGCGGCGTGAGGAAGCGGAGCGGAAGGAGCGCAAGGGACCATGAGGGCCTGGGTCCGCTTCGGTGTGCTCTCGACGGCGGTCATCACCGGGCTCGCCTGGGTGGTGACGCTGCGGTGGTCGGACCCGATGATGGTGCGCGCGATCTGGTCGAGCGCGGCGATCGCCTCGGGGGTGCAGTTGGTGGGATTCGCGGTCGCACGGCCGCTGATGCGCGAGAACCCGATCGCGGGATGGGGGCTCGGCTCGATCGTGCGATTCGCGGCGGTGGTGATCCATGCGGTGCTCGGTGTCCCCGCGCTGGGGGTCCCCTCAGGGACGGCGCTGGTGAGCCTCGTGGGATTCCTCTTCGTGACGATGCTGTTCGAGCCTCTCTTCCTGAGATCCTGATGCTGCTGCGTGCGTTCCTCGCCTCGTTCGCCCTCCTGACCCTCGCCGCCGCTCCGGTGCGCGCCGAGGGAAGCGGTGCCGATTGCCATCTCCCCGAGATGGGCCACTCGGCCGAGAAGGTCGACATCATCACGCCGCACATCACGAATTCGGATCATCTCGAGATCCCGTATTTCAAGTTCCCGTTCTTCATGGAGTGCACCCTCCCCAAGTGGAAGCCGGTGCACCTCGGCGGGGTGGAGATCGATCTCTCCCCGAGCAAGCATGTGGTCTTCCTCGTCTTCGGGAGTGCGATCCTCTTCCTGCTGATGGTGATGGTCGCGCGGTCGCATCGGCGCGCGATGGCGAAGGGCGGGGTGCCGGCCGGCGGCGCGAATGCGATCGAGGCGATGATCCTCTACATTCGCAACGAGGTCATCCTGCCGAACGTCGGCCATCACGGCGAGGGGTTCGTCCCCTATCTGCTCACGGCCTTCTTCTTCATCCTCACGCTCAACCTGCTCGGGCTCGTCCCGTACGGCGCGACGGCCACAGGGAACATCTCTGTCACGGCGACGCTGGCGCTCCTGACTTTCCTGACGGTCGAGGTCGCGGGGATCCGGGCGAACGGCTTCGGCTATCTCAACACGATCTTCTACTGGAACAACGAGCTGCCGGCGGCGATGCGGCCCGTGATGTTCCTCATCATGAGCCCGGTCGAGATGATCGGGAAGCTGACCAAGCCCTTCGCGCTCGCGATCCGTCTCTTCGCGAACATGACGGCGGGGCACATCGTCGTGCTCGCGCTGATGGGGCTGATCTTCGAGTTCGGGAACCTGATCTCCGGCGCGCCGCTTCTCATGGCGACGATGATCATGGTGCTCGAGCTCTTCGTCGCCTTCCTGCAGGCCTTCATCTTCACCCTCCTCTCGTCGGTCTTCATCGGCCAGATCCGCGAGGCGCACCACTAGTCAGACCCGTCGCACCGTAGGACCGCAGCACCCCGTACCCCGGCGAGTGTCCGGGGGAGGTCCGTTGGGTCGCGAGACCCGCTGACGGACGGCGCCGACCGGCGCGCAGGACCACGCAGGACCAGAACTCTTTCGAGGACAGTACCATGGCGTTCTTCCCGCTTCTCCAGGAGGCCGCGCAGACGGCTTCGAACAGCAACGGCCTCGCCCTCATCGGCGCCGGCCTCGGTGCCGGCCTCGCCGTGATCGGCGCGGGCATGGGCATCGGCAACATCGGCGCCAAGGCGATGGAGGGCATCGCCCGTCAGCCTGAGGCCGCCGGCAAGATC
>CAXRBM010000177.1:0-3230 GCA_964228675.1 Gemmatimonadaceae bacterium | reverse complement strand
TAGTCGGTGGGCACCATGATCCGGGCCTTCACGTAGGGCTCCTCGATGTAGTCGATCACGCCCGCCGGTGGCATCAGCGCCGGGTTCTCGACGAGGAGTTCCTCGCCGTCGGTCTTCCTCACGTGGTACTCCACGCTGGGGACCGTCGTGACGAGGTCAAGGTCGAACTCGCGCTCGAGGCGCTCCTTCACGATCTCCATGTGGAGGAGGCCGAGGAACCCACAGCGGAAGCCGAAGCCGAGCGCCGTGGACGTCTCAGGGGTGTAGTTCAGCGAGGCGTCGTTGAGCTGCAGCTTCTCGAGGGCGTCACGGAGGTCCTCGTACTGCTGCGTGTCGGTGGGGAAGATGCCGGCGAAGACGAAGGAGCGGACCGCCTGATAGCCCGGGAGCGGTTCGCTCGCCTTATGCTCGGCGTCGAAGATCGTGTCCCCGGCGCGTGTCTCCTTCACCGACTTCACGCTCGCCACCACGTAGCCGACCTCGCCGGCGGTCAGCTGCTTCGTGGGCACCTGGCGCAGCTGGTTGTACCCGACGTCGAGCACCTCGTACACGCTCTCGGAGGCACCGAAGGTGATCTGCATCCCCTTCGTCAGCGTCCCATCGACGACGCGCACGCTGGGGATGGCCCCCCGGTACTTGTCGTAGTACGAGTCGTAGATGAGCGCGCGGAGCGGCCCCGTGGGATTCCCACGCGGCGGCGGGACCTTCTTCACGATCTCCTCGAGGAGCTCCGGGATGCCGAGGCCCTCCTTGGCGCTGACGAGGAGGATGTCCTCCGGGGCGCACCCGATGAGGTCCACGACCTCCTGCCGCCGCTTCTCGGGTTCCGCGCCGGGGAGATCGATCTTGTTGAGGATCGGGATGATCTCGAGCCCCGCGTCCATCGCGAGGAAGAGATTCGAGAGGGTCTGCGCCTGGATCCCCTGCGAGGCATCGACGACGAGGATCGCGCCCTCACAGGCGGCGAGGGAGCGCGAGACCTCATAGGTGAAGTCGACGTGTCCCGGCGTGTCGATCAGGTTGAGCTCATACGTCGTGCCGTCCTTGGCGTCGTACGACATCCGGACGGCGTTGAGCTTGATCGTGATCCCACGCTCGCGCTCGAGGTCCAGGGTGTCGAGCACCTGGGCCTTCATCTCGCGCTTCTGCAGCATCCCCGTGGTCTCGATGAGACGGTCGGCCAACGTCGACTTGCCGTGGTCGATGTGGGCGACGATGCAGAAGTTCCGGATCAGGGACGGCGGGGTCACGAGCGGGGGCGGCGGATGAGAGAGGCAGACGTGAGTAACCCCTCAAGCTAGTGGGAGGAGGGAGTGGCTCCAACGTCTCCCCCTGTGTCCCGCTCCTCGGTGCCCCTAGTTTTCCCGGTTCGCATGTCCGCGCCCGCAGGTCCAGCCGTCCGGGCCGATCTCATGGATCCCGCAGCACTCGCGGCCCTCGGGCGCCTCGAGGTCGTGTCGCGTTGGCTGGCGCAAGGATTCCTGCAGGGGTTGCACCGCTCCCCGAAGAAGGGATTCTCCGTCGAGTTCGCTGAGCATCGCCCCTATCAGCCGGGCGATGACCTGCGGTTCCTCGATTGGAAGGTCGCGGCGCGCTCCGACCGCTGGCTCCTCAAGCAGTTCGAAGAGGAGACCAACCTGCGGGCGACGATCGTCCTCGATGTGAGTCGATCCATGAATTGGTGTGGGGCCCCGACGCGCCTCACCAAGCGGGCCTACGCCGACCATCTGGTCGCCGCGCTCGCGCGCATCCTCCTTCGGCAGCGCGATGCCGTGGGACTGGTCCGATTCGACGACGAGATCCGGACCGCGCTCCCCCCGCGCTCGCACCAATCACAGGGGCATCGGATCATCGAGGCGCTCGAGGAGTCGGGCAGCGGTACCGGCTCCGATGCCGCGGGGGCGCTCACGCGCGCCGGCGCACTTGTCGCGCGCCGCGGGATGGTGATCCTTGTGTCGGATCTCCTGCTCGACCCCGAGGAGGTCGATGCGACGGTGCGGGGCCTGCGCGCGCAGGGACACGACGTCACCGTCCTCCATCTCCTCGATCCCGCCGAACGGCGCTTCGATCTCGCGGCGGGGGAGTCGACCTTCGTGGATCCCGAGGGCGGCGCCGCCGAACGGGCGATCCCGGCCGACGTGCGCGCGTTGTACGAGACGACGGTCGGGGAGGTGATCGACGAGTGGCGCGCCCGCTTCGCGGCGGTCGGCGCCTTCTATGAATCGGTGCTCACCGACCAACCCTTCACGGTCCCGCTCCGCCGTGCGTTCGCCGCGCGGCAACGCCAGCCATGAGCTTCCTCGCGCCCTGGGCGCTCTGGCTCGGCGCGCTCGCGGCCGTCCCGCTCGCGCTGCATCTCTGGCAGCGCCGGACCGCCGCGCGCGTCGACTTCCCGGCGGTGCGCTACCTGCAGCGGATGGCGCAGGACCATGCGCGCGAGGTGCGCGTGCAGAATGTGCTCCTGCTCCTCCTGCGGCTCGCGATCGTGGTGGTGATCGCGTTGGCGGCGGCGCGCCCCTTCGCCGCGGTCCCCGCGGCGGGGCATGCGCCGGTCGCGTTGGCCGTCGTGCTCGACAACTCGCTCTCCTCGCAGGCGGTGACCGAGGCGGGGCCGATGCTCGATCGACTCCGTACGATGGCGGCGGCGATCCTCGCCGAGGCGGGGCCGGAGGATCAGCTCTGGCTCGTGACGATGGATGGGGTGACGGTCGGTGGGGAGCAGGCGGCGATCGGAGCGGCGCTCGCCGAGGTCGTGGCGCTCGACGGGGCAGGGGATGTCTCGCGCGCCCTCGCGCGGGCGGTCGCGGTGGTGCGCGAGAGTGCCCTCCCGTTGAAGCAGGTGGTGGTGCTGACGGATGGACAGCGGAGCTCGTGGGATCTGGCGAGGATCGCCACGGTCGCGCGCGAGGAGGTCGCATGGCGTGTGGCGGTCCCGCCGCTCCGGTGGCGACCGAATCATTCCGTGCGCGAGGTGGCGGCGGTGCCGCCGGTCTGGGGGGAGGTGGGGGCGGCGCGTCTCCGCGTCGTCGCGGCCGATTCGGTCGCGTGGCGCGTACAGGTCGCGGGGCGCACCTTCGCCCGCGGGACGGCGGGTCCCGATGCCACGGTGCTCGCGCGGGGTCGGCCCGTGCTCCGAGGCTGGACGGCGGCGACGGTGGAATTGACGCCCGATGAGCTGCGCGGGGACGATCGCCGGTTTCTCGCCGTGCGCGTCGGAGAGGCCCCCGCGG
>CAXRBM010000176.1:0-6383 GCA_964228675.1 Gemmatimonadaceae bacterium | reverse complement strand
GGCAACGCGACCTTCGGCCGCGTGGTGACGATGCGGGCCGGCCACAACGTGGTGCACACCGAGCAGGGCGCGGTGGTGCTGTATGGTGTCGACGACCTCGTGGTCGTGGTGCGCGACGGGGTCACCTTGGTCACGACGGTCGACCTCGCGCATGACCTCAAGACGCTGGTCGACACCCTGCCCCCCGATCTCAAGGAGCTCCCGTGAGCGGGTTCGTGCTGTTCGACGATGCGGTGGCGCGGCGCTTCGAGCCCTTCGCGCTGACGCGACCTGCCGGGGAGCTTCGCGCGGGCGCGCGCCTCATCCGCGAACGGTGGGCGCAGGTGCTCGGCGCCGAGGCGATCGGGTTCATCGGGGCGCCGCACCTCGCCGACTTCGACGAGCCCGGGGCCCCGCCTGCGGCACGCGGCGTGCTCCCCGCCGGGACGCTGGTGGTGCACGCCCGGTGTGCGCCGGCGCTGACGGCGCGCATCGCGGCCGGCGCGACGATGGTGATGGTGGATCAGCGCATCGCGGCGGTGCGGCTCGCCGCGGAGACCCCCGTGACCGCGCTCGCCGATGGGACGCGCTCGCTCGAGACGCTCGGCACGCGCACGGGGGTGATGGCGCGCGTGGAGGGATGGTGGCTCGAGGCGCCCTGGGACCTGGTCCGTCATCTCCCGACGATGCTCGCCGCCGACCTCCTCGCGGAGATCCCCGCCACCCTGGATCGACCGGCGGGGCTCACGGTGCTCGGGACCCATCCGATCCATATCGATCCGAGCGCGACGATCGAACCGATGGTCCTGATCGATGCGAGCGCCGGGCCCGTGGTGGTGCGGCGAGGGGCGCTCGTGCAGGCCTTCACGCGACTCGTCGGCCCCTGCGTGATCGGCGAGGACGCGGTCGTCGCCGGGGGACGCGTCGCCTGCTGCAGCATCGGCGAGCGCAGCAAGGTCCACGGCGAGCTGAGCGTCTCCATCGTGATCGGGCATGCGAACAAGGGGCACGACGGGTTCGTCGGGCATTCGGTGATCGGGCGCTGGGTGAACCTCGGCGCCGGGACCATCACCAGCAATCTGAAGAACTCCTATGGCCCGGTCCGGTGCTGGTCGCCGCAGGGGATGCAGGCGACGGGGATGACCTTCCTCGGGAGTCTCCTCGGGGACCATGTGAAGACGGGGATCGGCACGCGACTCAGCACCGGGAGCGTGATCGGGGCTGGGGCCAACGTCTTCGGGTCGGCGATGCCGCCGACCGTGGTGCCTCCGTTCACCTGGGGCGAGGTCTCTCAGGGGGAGCGCTTCGCCCTCGACCGGTTCCTCCTCGTCGCCGACCGGATGA
This sequence comes from Gemmatimonadaceae bacterium, assembly GCA_964228675.1. Lineage (GTDB taxonomy): Bacteria > Gemmatimonadota > Gemmatimonadetes > Gemmatimonadales > Gemmatimonadaceae > Pseudogemmatithrix. The sequence continues at coordinate 5,060 of CAXRBM010000176.1, read as the reverse complement.
TGGGGCGGCGGGACCTCGCGCTGAGCGAGGGGATGCGGGCCTGTCTCGCCGCGGCGTACGCGGCCCGTTGGTCGGCCTGAGCCGACCGCACACCCGATGCGTGGATGGACCCTCGGGAGCGGGAGCTCCGGCAATGCGATCGTGCTGGAGAGCGGGGCGCATCGGATCCTGATCGACTGCGGGTTCGGGCCGCGCGCGATCGCCGTGCGGTTGCGCACGCTCGGCATCGCGCCGGAATCGATCGGGGCCCTCCTCCTGACCCATGAGCATATCGATCATGCGCAGGGGGCGGAGCGCGCGCAGAAGAAGTACCGCTGGCCGGTGTATGGCTCGGCGGGCACCTTGCTGGCGCTCCCCGAGATCGAGGCGCGATGGCGGCGGCCGATCACGCCCGGGCTGCCCGTCGCGATCGACGGGTTCACCATCGAGGCGATCGCCGTCCCGCACGACGCGGCGAGTTGCTTTGCCTACACCGTGACGGCGACCGCCTCTGGGGCGCGGGTCGGGGTGGCGCACGATCTCGGCGCCGTCCCGGATGAGTTGCATGGGAGCTTCGCGCGGTGCGACGCCCTCTTGATCGAGGCGAATCACGACGCCGAGATGCTCCGGAACGGCCCGTATGCGCCCGCCCTCCAGGAGCGGGTCCGCGGCGGGCGTGGGCACCTGAGCAATGCGCAGGGGGCGGCGCTCGCAGCCTCCGTCGCACACCCTGGGCTGCGCGCGGTCTCCCTGCTGCACCTGAGTGCGGTGAACAACACCCCCGCGCTCGCGGAGCAGGCGGTGACGGCGGCGGTGCGGCGTGCCGGGTATGCGGGGCCGGTGCGGGCGGCGCCCCGGCGGGACCCTACTCTCGCCTTCTCGCTCTGACGCAGGGCGCGCGGGATGCGGGAGGACCCGCGGATCACGTCCCGCCGGTTTACTTCGGTCTCCGCCGGTGGTAGGATGACCGAGGTCGGACTCCCCCCACTCGCTGAGCTCATGACGACCCACTCGCAGCAGCTGGATTGGAAGGCGGACGCCCCGGCCTCCATCGTCGTCTTCCTCGTCGCGCTGCCCCTCTGTCTCGGGATCGCGCTCGCCTCCGGGGCGCCGCTCTTCGCCGGGATCATCGCCGGCGTCATCGGCGGGTTGGTCGTCGCCCCGATCAGTGGCTCCGCCCTGATGGTCAGTGGCCCCGCAGCGGGCCTCACGGCGATCGTGCTCGCCGCCATCACCGACCTCGGGGACTATCGGGCGTTCCTCCTCGCCGTCGTCTTGGGTGGCGTGATCCAGCTGCTCCTCGCCGCGGTCCGCGCCGGCATCATCGGCTACTACTTCCCCTCGGCTGTCATCAAAGGGATGCTCTCGGCGATCGGGATCGTGCTGATCCTGAAACAGCTCCCCCATGCGGTGGGGTACGATCGCGACGTGATGGGGAGCGAGGCCTTCCGCGAGTCGGGGGATGTCACGACCTTCTCCGCCCTCGCCAATGCCATCGACGCCATCCAGCCGGGCGCGGCGCTCATCGCCGCGCTCTCCTTGGTCATCCTCTTCGGATGGCCGGCGACCCCGCTCGCGAAGGTGAAGGTCTTGCCGGCCCCGCTCGCCGTCGTCCTCCTCGGCGTCGGCCTGAACGCGCTCTACCCGATCCTTCAGCCCGCGTGGGTCATCGACGCGTCGCATCTGGTGGCGCTCCCGATCCCCACCACTGGCGCGGAATGGGCCCAGCAGTTCGCGATGCCTGCCTGGGGGGCGATCACGAACCCCGTGGTATGGCGGGTCGGCATCACCCTCGGGATCGTGGCATCGCTCGAGACCCTGCTCTCGCTCGAGGCCACGGACAAGATGGATCCGTACAAGCGGGAGGCGCCCCCGAACCGCGAACTCCTCGCGCAGGGGGTCGGCAACACGCTCTCGGGGCTCATCGGTGGGCTCCCCCTCACCGGGGTGATCGTCCGATCGGCGGCGAACGTGTCCGCTGGGGCGAAGACCCGGTGGTCAGCGATCCTGCATGCCGTCCTCCTCATGGGCGCGGTCGTCGCGATCCCGGGGCTGCTCAACCGGATCCCGCTCGCCGCCCTGGCCGCGATCCTGTTGCACACCGGGTGGAAGCTGGCGCATCCGCGCATCGGCCGGGCGCTCTGGATGCAGGGGCGGTCCCAGGTCATCCCCTATGCCACGACGATCCTCGTGGTGTTGGTCACCGACCTCCTCGTCGGCATCGGTGTGGGGATGGCCGTGGGGATCTTCTTCCTCCTGCGTGACATGCTGAAGGCGCCCCCGTTCACCGAGGTGAGCCCCAAGGGCGCGGTGCTCCGCCGGTTCGAACTGCATCCCTACGTGAACTTCCTCAACAAGGGCGCGTTGCTCGCCGTGTTGGAGGAGTTGCCCGAGGGGGCTCGGGTGGAGATCGATGGACGCCAGGTCCAGCGGATCGACCCCGACGTCCTCGAGGTGATCCATAACTTCCGTGACACCGCGATGCTGCGTGGCATCGACTACCGCCTCGTGGGGGTCGCGGGTCTCCCCAGCGGCGCCGGCGCGCACTGATCCCCTTCCCCCTCTCTCTCGGAGATCCCCTGTGCAGCACTACCATCGGCTGATCGAGAACAACAAGGCGTGGGCGGCCCAGATGGTCGACCAGGACCCCGCGTTCTTCGTGAAGCGCGAGGCCAAGCAGACCCCCCACTATCTGGTGATCGGGTGCTCCGACAGTCGCGTCCCTCTCGAGCTCATGTCTGGCGCGCTCCCGGGCGAGATGTTCGTGCACCGGAACATCGGGAACCAGGTCTGGGAGACCGACATCAATCTCATCTCGGTCGTGCAGTTCGCCGTCGGCGTGCTTGACGTGGAGCATGTGATCGTCTGTGGCCACTCCAACTGCGGGGCGCTCAAGGCGGCGCAGGGCCCGACGACCAACGGCCTGATCGACAATTGGCTCTCGGACATCCGCAACGTGATCCGGTGGAATGCCTCGGAGCTCCACGCCTGCCCGAGTGACGAGGATCGCCTGCATCTCCTCTCACGTCTCAACGTGATGCAGCAAGTCGGTGTCCTGAGCCGGATGCCGATCATCCGGGACTTCTGGTCGCGGGGCAAGCGCCCGATGCTCCACGGGTGGGTCTATGACATCGGGTCGGGGTTGATCGAGCGGGTCGTGGAGCAGATCGATTCCCCGGAGCGCGCGGCGGAGCTGCTCCCACGGAACTGAGCGGCGCGCGCGGCTCGGCACGTGGCACGGCGCGACGGCGACGTGTGGGACGGAGAAACGAGACGGGCCCCGGTCGCATCGCGACCGGGGCCCGTCTCTCATCCACCTGGACGGCTTAGTACATCCCGCCCATGCCGCCGCCCGGCGCGGCCGGCGCGGGGGCTTCCTTCTCCTTCTTCTCCACGATGAGCGCCTCAGTGGTGAGGAGGAGCGAGGCGATCGACGCCGCGTTCTGCAACGCGGTGCGGGTCACCTTGGTCGGGTCGATGACGCCCGCCGACACCAGGTCCTCGTACTCGTCCGAGAAGGCGTTGTAGCCGAAGCTCTTGTCCTTCGACGCGCGGACCTTCTCCACCACGATCGAGCCCTCGCCACCGGCGTTGGCGACGATCATGCGGATCGGCTCCTCGATGGCGCGACGGATGATGTCGACACCGATCTGCTCATCGGCCTCGAGCTTGAGGCTCTTGAGCGCGCCCTGGGCGCGGATGAGGGCCACGCCACCGCCCGGGACGATCCCCTCCTCCACGGCGGCACGGGTCGCATGGAGCGCGTCCTCGACGCGAGCCTTCTTCTCCTTCATCTCGCTCTCGGTCGCGGCGCCGACGTTGATCACCGCCACGCCACCGGCGAGCTTCGCCTTCCGCTCCTGGAGCTTCTCCTTGTCGTAGTCGCTGGTCGACTTCTCGATCGCGACCTCGATCTCCTTGATGCGGCCCTTGATCTTGTCCTCCTCACCGTAGCCGTCGATGACGGTGGTGTTGTCCTTGTCGACGACGAGGCGCTTGGCACGGCCGAGGTCGGAGAGGACGGCGTTCTCGAGCTTGAAGCCGACCTCCTCCGAGATCACCTGGCCCTTGGTGAGGACCGCGATGTCCTCGAGCATCGCCTTGCGGCGATCGCCGAAGCCCGGGGCCTTCACGGCGCAGACGCGGAGGGTGCCGCGGAGCTTGTTCACGACGAGCGTGGCGAGCGCCTCGCCCTCGATGTCCTCGGCGATGATGAGGAGGGGCTTGCCCGTCTGGGCGACCTTCTCGAGGACCGGGAGGAGGTCCTTCATCGACGAGATCTTCTTGTCATGGATGAGGATGTGCGCGTCCTCGAGGACCGCCTCCATCTTCTCCGAATCGGTGATGAAGTACGGCGAGAGGTACCCACGGTCGAACTGCATGCCGTCGACCGTCTCGAGGGTCGTCTCGAGGCCCTTGGCCTCCTCGACGGTGATGACGCCGTCCTTGCCGACCTTCTCCATCGCCTCGGCGATCAGGTTGCCGATCTCCGGGTCGTTGTTGGCCGAGATGGTGCCGACCTGCGCGATCTCCTTCTTCCCCTTGGTGGGGACGGAGAGGCCCTTCAGCTCCTCGACGATCGCGGCGACGGCCTTGTCGATGCCACGCTTGATCGCCATCGGGTTGGCGCCGGCGGTGACGTTCTTGAGGCCCTCGCGGAAGATCGCCTGGGCGAGCACGGTCGCGGTGGTGGTGCCGTCGCCGGCGAGGTCGGAGGTCTTGGTCGCGACCTCCTTCACCATCTGCGCGCCCATGTTCTCGATCGGATCGGCGAGCTCGATCTCCTTCGCGACGGTCACGCCGTCCTTGGTGACGGTCGGGGCGCCGAACTTCTTGTCGATGACGACGTTCCGGCCCTTGGGGCCGAGGGTGACCTTGACGGCCTCGGCGAGCTGGTCGACGCCGCGCTTGAGGGCGGCACGCGCCTCGGTGTTGAAATGGAGTTCCTTCGCAGCCATGTCAGTATGCTCTCAGTGAGTGGGAAGGGATCAGGAGACGACCGCGAGGATGTCGCTCTCGCGGAGGATGAGGAACTGCGCACCGTCGATGGTGACTTCGGTGCCGGAGTACTTGCCGTAGAG
>CAXRBM010000175.1:0-9185 GCA_964228675.1 Gemmatimonadaceae bacterium | reverse complement strand
CCGAAGCTCAAGCGGTGGACGCCGGCGGCCATGGGCCGGGCGACGCCGGTCCTCAAGCGAACCAGCCACGTCGAGATCGTCGTGGCCGAGAAGGAAGGGCGATAATGGGACAGAAGACCAATCCGATCGGCTTCCGCCTCGGGGTGTCACGTGACTGGCGCTCCACGTGGTTCGCCACCAAGGAGATCCCGGCGCTGCTGAAGGAGGACGCGCTCCTCCGGAAGTACCTCAAGGCGCGTCTCGGCGGCGCGGCGATCGCGGACGTGACGATCGAGCGGAAGCCGGGCAAGGTCGTGGTGACGATCCACACCGGGCGTCCGGGCGTGGTGATCGGCAAGAAGGGCCAGGCGGTCGAGGAGCTCAAGACCGAGCTCCAGCAGCTGACGGGGAAGGAGGTCGGGGTCAACGTCGAGGAGATCAAGCGTCCGGAGATCGAGGCGCAGCTCGTCGCGGACAACATCGCCGCCCAGCTCGCGCAGCGCATCTCGTTCCGTCGGGCCATGAAGAAGGCGGTCCAGGCGGCGATGCGGATGGGCGCCGAGGGCATCAAGGTGAAGTGCTCGGGCCGCTTGGGCGGTGCCGAGATCGCGCGGGTGGAGGGGTATCACGAGGGGCGCGTGCCGCTCCACACCCTCCGCGCCGACATCGACTATGCGACCTCGACGGCGAAGACCACCTTTGGCACCATCGGTGTGAAGGTGTGGGTCTTCAAGGGCGAGATCGTCGAGGGGCGGCGTGGCAACACGTACTCCTCGGACGCGTAAGGAGACCTGACCGATGCTCGCACCGAAGCGCGTCAAGTTCCGCAAGATGTTCAAGGGTCGGACGACCGGGTTGGCCACACGTGGCGCGACCGTGGCGTTCGGGACCTTCGGGCTCCAGGCCTTGGAGCCGGGGTGGGTGACGGCCCGCCAGATCGAGGCCAGCCGTGTGGCGCTGACGCGTCACATCAAGCGCGGCGGCAAGGTCTGGATCCGGATCTTCCCCGATAAGCCGGTCACGAAGAAGCCGGCCGAGACCCGCATGGGCAAGGGCAAGGGATCGCCGGAGCTCTGGGTCGCGGTGGTGAAGCCGGGCCGGGTGCTGTTCGAGATCGAGGGCGTCTCCAAGGAGATCGCTCAGAAGGCGCTGGCGCTCGCCTCGGCGAAGCTGGGCGTCAAGACGAAGTTCGTGGCCCGTGAGGAGGCGTCGAGCGATGAAGGCTGAGGAGATCCGCAAGCTGACCGCCAGCGAGATCGAAGCGCGCGTGGCGGAGCTGGAGCGGGAGCGTTTCAATCTGCGCTTCCGCAGCGCGACCGAGCCGCTGAGCAATCCGCTCCGGCTGCGCACCATCCGGCGCGACATCGCCCGGCTGCAGACCGTACTCCGGCAGTTGACGGAGGCCGCGCGCTGACCGCGCGCGAGGAGAACTGATGGCAGAGACCGTGAAGAATGCCGCAGCCGCCCGCCCGGCGCGCAAGACGCGTCAGGGGCTCGTGGTGAGCGACAAGATGGACAAGACCGTCGTGGTCGCGATCGAGCGTCGCGTGCCGCACCCGGTGTACGGGAAGATGGTGACGCGGACCAAGCGCCTGAAGGCGCACGACGAGCAGAACTCGGCGAAGGTCGGCGACACCGTCCGGATCGTCGAGACCCGCCCGCTGTCGAAGGACAAGCGGTGGCGGTTGCTCGAGATCGTCGAACGCGCGCGCTGAGGAACTGACCGATGATCCAACAGGAATCCGTGGTGAAGGTCGCGGACAACTCGGGGGCCAAGAAAGCCCTCGTGATCCGCGTCCTCGGCGGCACGCGCCGCCGCTATGCCGGCCTCGGCGACAAGGTCGTCGTGGCGGTGAAGGACGCGCTGCCCAATGGCACCGTCAAGAAGTCCGACGTCGCCAAGGCCGTCGTCGTGCGGACGGTGAAGGAGACGCGCCGGAAGGATGGGAGCTACATCCGCTTCGACGAGAACGCCGTGGTCATCATCGATGACAAGGGCGAGCCCCGGGCGACGCGCATCTTCGGCCCCGTGGCGCGCGAGCTCCGTGAGAAGCGATACATGAAGATCGTCTCCCTCGCCCCCGAGGTGCTCTGACATGCGCATCCTGACCTACCGCAAGACGCGCGGCCAGAAGAACGTCACGCGGCATGCCCGGAACGCCGAGCGCACCGCGATGTACATCACCCGTGGCGACACCGTGCGTGTGATGCGCGGGGACGACAAGGGGAAGGAAGGGAAGGTCATCCGCGTCCATCTCAAGACGGGGCGCGTGACGATCGAGGGGATCAACATCGTGAAGAAGCATCGTCGGGCGCGCACGGCCGAGGAGCAGTCGGGCATCATCGAGATGCCGGCCCCGGTCGCGGTGTCGAACGTGATGCTGCTCGACCCGAAGTCGGGGAAGCCGGTGCGCGTCCGCGCCCGGATCGATGCCGACGGCACGAAGGAGCGCGTCAGCGCCAAGAGCGGGGAAGCGATCCCCGCCCGCCGCTGACCGAGGACTGAGACATGGCAACGACGAAGACGCAGGGCCAGAAGAAGGGTGGAGCCGGGGCGGGCGAGAAGCGCGCCTCGATGCTCCCGAAGGAGCACGCGGGGGCGGGGCAGCCGGCGCCGACGCCGCGCCTGCACACCCACTACGTGCAGACCGTGCGCGCGCGGCTGATGCAGCAGTTCGGCCTCACCAACCCGCATCAGGTCCCCACGCTCGAGAAGATCACCCTCAACGTCGGCATGGGCGAGGCGATCAAGCAGCCCAAGGTGCTCGATGCGATCGTGGACGAGGTGGCGACGATCACCGGACAGAAGCCGATGCGCACGAAGGCGAAGAAGTCGATCGCGAACTTCGGGCAGCGTGAGGGGCAGGAGATCGGCGTGGCGGTGACGCTGCGCGGCGCGCGCATGTGGGAGTTCCTCGATCGCTTCGTCTCGACGGCGATCCCGCGCATCCGTGACTTCCGCGGGTTGAACACCCGCTCCTTCGACGGCCGGGGCAATTACAGCCTCGGGGTCAAGGAGCAGATGATCTTCCCGGAGATCAACTACGATCTCGTGGAGCAGATCCACGGGATGGACATCACCTTCGTCACCACGACCGACCGGGACGACATCGCCTTCGCGCTCCTGCGCGAGCTCGGGATGCCGTTCCGTGGTGATGAGAAGCCGATCGTCGTCCAGGGCTGAGGAGACCATGGCCAAGAAGAGCACCATCGAGAAGAACGAGCGGCGCAAGCAGCTGGCGGCGAAGCACGCCGCCAAGCGGCAGGCGCTCGCCGACACCGTGCGCAGCGTGAAGGCGTCGGATGAGGAGAAGCGGGCCGCCCAGGTCGCGTTGCAGAAGTTGCCACGCAACTCAGCGAAGGCTCGCGTGCGGAACCGCTGCCAGATGACCGGCCGCAGCCGCGCCTTCATCTCGACCTTCGGGTTGAGCCGTATCGCCTTCCGCGAGATGGCGCTGCAGGGATTGATCCCGGGCGTCCGCAAGGCGAGCTGGTAGTACCCACGGGAGCAGGCCCGGTCGCCTTCTGCGCCGGGAACCACTCCTCGACTTCCTTCCAGGTCCGGCGACCGCCGGAAACCAGAGGAGCACGAGACGTACCATGAGCATGACTGACCCGATCGCCGATATGCTCACGCGGATCCGCAATGCTGTCGGTTCGAAGCATCGTCGCGTGGACATCCCGGCGTCCAAGTTGAAGACCGAGATCGCGCGACTCCTCAAGGAGTCGAACTTCATCTCGGACTACAAGACCGTCGAGACGGAGGAGGGGAAGAAGGTCCTCCGCGTGGCCCTCAAGTACGCCGGCGGCACGCCGGTGATCCGTGAGCTACAGCGCGTCTCCTCGCCTGGCCTCCGGCGCTACGTCGGGGCGGGGGAGATCCCGCGCGTGCGCAACGGGCTGGGCGTCGCGATCCTGAGCACCTCGCAGGGGCTCATGACCGACCGGCAGGCGCGCTCCGCGCGGACCGGTGGTGAACTCCTCGCCTACGTCTGGTAAGGGGCCGCCGACATGTCACGTATCGGAAAGTTGCCGGTGACGATCCCGGCCGGTGTCACGGTCACGCTGCAGGGGAACACGGTCCAGGTGAAGGGCCCCAAGGGGGAGCTCTCGCGGACGATCAACCCCGAGCTCACGGTGAAGGTCGAGGGGAGCACCCTCACGGTGACGCGCCCGTCGGACGAGACCAAGCACAAGTCGCTCCATGGGCTCTCGCGCACCCTGATCGCCAACATGGTGGAAGGGGTCTCGAAGGGCTACTCGAAGCAGCTCGAGATCACGGGCGTCGGGTTCAAGGCGGAGGCGAAGCCGTTCGGGCTGCAGCTCGCGTTGGGCTTCTCGCACCAGATCCAGTACAAGGCGCCCGCGGGGATCAAGCTCACCGCGCCGCAGCCGACGCAGGTCGTGATCGAGGGCGTGGACAAGGAGAAGGTGGGCCAGGTCGCGGCGGAGATCCGTCTGCTGCGGCCCCCCGAGCCGTACAAGGGCAAGGGGATCAAGTATGCGGGCGAGATCATCCGGCGGAAGGCCGGTAAGGCGGGAGGTAAGTAATGCCTGGGAAGCGAGTACCGAAGACGCGGGCCGGATTGCGTGCCCGTCGTCACATCCGCGTGCGAGCGAAGGTGTCGGGGACGGCCGAGCGGCCGCGTCTGGTGATCTTCCGTTCGCTGAAGCACATGTCGGCGCAGTTGGTGGACGATGTCCGTCAGCACACGTTGCTGACGGTGACCGATGCGGGCCTCACGGGGAAGAAGGCGGAGAAGTCGGCCGCGGTGGGGAAGCGCATCGCCGAGCGGGCGAAGGAGGCGGGGATCACGAAGGTCGTGTTCGACCGCGGGGGATACCAGTATCACGGCCGCGTGAAGGCGGTGGCCGACGGAGCCCGCGAAGGCGGGCTGGAGTTCTAAATGGCTGAGACGACAGGTGGCATGGGGGCGCCGGGTGGGCGCCGTGGTGGTCCCGGTGGTGGCGCTGGAGGCGGTCGCGGACGCGGCGGCCCAGGTGGCGGCCGTGGGGGGCCAGGCGGTGGCCGTGGTGGGCCGGGCGGCGGGCGCGGCCCCGGTGGCCGTGACGGTGGCCGTGGCGGGCGCGATGGTGGCCGCGGCGGCGCGCCGGGCCAGGAGCGCGAGGGGTCCGATCTCCTCGAGAACGTGATCGCGATCAATCGCGTCGCGAAGGTCGTGAAGGGCGGCCGGCGCTTCTCCTTCAACGCGCTCGTGGCCGTCGGCGACGGGCAGGGGAAGGTCGGCGTGGCGACCGGGAAGGCGAACGAGGTGTCGGAGGCGGTCCGCAAGGCCGTCGACGGGGCGCGTCGCCGCATGGTGACCATCCCGATGACGGGGGCCACCATCCCCCACGAGATCGTGGGCAAGCATGGGGCCGGTGAGGTCCTGATGAAGCCCGCGGCGCCCGGTGCCGGCGTGATCGCCGGTGGCGCGGTGCGCGCGATCCTCGAGTGCGCCGGGATCCACGACATCCTCACGAAGTCGCTGGGCTCGACCAATCCGCACAACATGGTCCTCGCCGCACTCGACGGGTTGCAGAACCTGACGACGGTGGAGCAGATCGCGCGCGAGCGCGGGGTCGAGGTGGCCTCGCTCCCGTACAAGTCGCGCGCCAAGTCGAAGGAGGTCGTGTAACATGCCGCGTACCTTCGTCTGGCACCGCACGCGCGGGCCGAAGCACACCGAGCCGAACACGCTGACCTCCGGGAAGGTCCGGATCACGCAGGTCCGGTCCGGGATCGGACACAATCAGAAGATGAACGACACCTTGCAGGCCCTTGGCCTGCGTCACCACCAGGCGTCGGTGGTGCATCAGGATTCGCCCGCGCTCCGTGGCATGATCAAGCGCGTCCGGCACCTGGTGTCCGTCACGCCGGTGGAGGAATAACCGAATGAGCGACGAGAAGATCACTCTCTCGACCCTAGCGCGGACGCCGGGGTCGCACCGGAACCGGAAGCGCCTCGGGCGTGGCCCGGGCTCCGGCACCGGGAAGACGTCCGGGAAGGGCCACAAAGGCATCAAGGCGCGCGCGGGCCATCATGGCCCGGGCGGCAACAAGCCGCACTTCGAGGGTGGGCAGATGCCGCTCACGCGGCGCGTCCCGAAGCGTGGCTTCACCAACCCCTTCCGTGAGGCGGCCCAGGTGGTCGGCCTCGACGATCTCGCGCGCCTCACCGGCAGCGAGGTGACGGTCGAGACCCTCGCCGCGGTCGGGCTGGTGCGCGCCTCGGCGGGCCCGGTCAAGCTGCTCGCCAACGGCGAGATCGCTCGCGCGGTCACCGTCCGTGGCCTCAAGGTCAGCGCCTCCGCGCGCGAGAAGGTCGTCGCGGCCGGCGGGACGGTCGAGGCCTAACCGATGGCACAGGGGAACGCGCTCGGCGCGCTGGGCAACATCCGTAGCACGCCGGAGCTCTGGCAGAAGATCACCTTCACCTTCCTGATCCTGTTGGTGTACCGGGTCGGGTCGCATGTCACGGCACCGGGCGTGGACGTGAACGCGATGATCGCGTTCTTCCAGCAGAACCAGGGCGGCGGGCTCCTCGGGCTCTACGACCTCTTCGTCGGCGGGAACCTCTCACGCTCGACGATCTTCGCCCTGGGCATCATGCCCTACATCTCGGCCAGCATCTTCATGCAGATCGGGGCGGCGGTGATCCCGACGCTCGACAAGATGCAGAAGGACGAGGAAGGCCGGAAGAAGATCACGCAGTGGACGCGCTACTTCACCGTCGCCTTGGCGGCGGTGCAGGCGTATGGCTACGCGCTCTTCACCGCGGGGGTCACCGGGGCGGTCGTGAACCCCGGGACGAGCTTCACCCTGCAGATGGTGCTCTTCCTGACCACGGGCGCGCTCTTCGTCATGTGGCTGGGTGAGCAGATCACGGAGCGCGGCCTCGGCAACGGCGCCTCGCTCCTGATCTTCTTCTCGATCGTCGAGCGGTTCATCCCGTCGATCGGAAGCGCCTTCGGCTTCGTGAGCACGGGGGCGGTCTCGCTCCTCTCGCTCCTCGCCATGACGGCGGTGATGATCGGCGTGGTGGCGGGGGTGGTCGCGATCACCCTCGCGGCACGCCGCATCGCCATCCAGATTCCGCAACGCACGATGGCCAAGGGCCGGCAGCGCGAGGCGGCGAAGAACTTCATCCCGCTCCGCCTCAACTCGGCGGGCGTGATGCCGATCATCTTCGCGCAGTCACTGATCGTCGTCCCGGGCGCGATCGCGCAGTTCTCCGGGAACCAGGCGCTCGCGAACGTCGCGGACTACCTCGCGCCGGGGACCTGGCTCTACTTCGTCCTCTCAGCCGTCCTGATCGTCTTCTTCACCTACTTCTACACCGCCATCATCTTCAATCCAGCGGACGTGGCGGAGAACCTGAAGAAGCAGGGGGGGTTCATCCCGGGGATCAAGCCGGGCGCGAAGACCGCCGATCACATCCAGGACATCGTCACGCGGATCACCCTCCCCGGGGCGATCTTCCTGACCTTCATCGCCCTCCTCCCGATCTGGCTCGCGGACCTCTTCGCGGTGCCGTTCCAGTTCGGTGGGACCTCGCTCCTCATCGTGGTCGGCGTCGCGCTTGACACGATGGCGCAGGTGCAGCAGCATCTCCTGCTCCGGAAGTACGATGGGTTCATGAAGAAGGGCCGGGTGCGCTTCCGTGGGCGGAATGCGGGCGTCGGCGGCTTCTGAGCCCCTGAGATGATCGTCGTCCTGCTTGGCCCGCCGGGCGCTGGCAAGGGAACACAGGGAGAGCGGATCGCCGCGGCCCTGGACGTCCCCAAGCTGGCGACCGGCGATGTGCTTCGGGCCGCGGTGAAGGCGGGGACGCGCCTCGGCCTCGAGGCCAAGGGGTATATGGATCGCGGGGACCTCGTCCCCGATGCGGTGATCCTCGGCATCATCAAGGAAGCGCTCGCGCAGCCCACGTACGCCAAGGGCGCGATCCTCGATGGGGTGGTACGCACGGTGCCCCAGGCCGAAGGGCTTGCCGCGGCCACGAAGGAGCTCGGCACGCAGGTCGATGTGGTGCTGACCTTTGACATCGCGGACGATGTGCTCGTGGAGCGCCTCTCCGGCCGCACCACCTGCGATCAGACGCAAAAGCCCTTCACCGGGCTCCAGCCGGGGACGCGCTGCCCCGATCAGTGCGGTGGCACCCTCGTGCGCCGCGCGGATGACGAGCCTGAGGCGATCCGCAACCGCCTCCGCGTGTACCAGGCGCAGACGGCGCCGGTGCTCGATTGGTATGTCGCCCACGGGGCGAATGTGCAGCGGATCGACGCCGTCGGCGCCTTCGACGCCGTCACGGCGCGAGCGCTCGCCGCCGTCGGCCGGTGATCCAACTCAAGAGCCCGCGCGAGATCGAGACGATGGCGGCGGGCGGGCGGATCCTCGCCGCCACGCATCGCCACATCCGATCCGCGATCGCCCCGGGGATCACGACGCTTGAGCTCGACGCACACGTGGAGGCGTTCATCCGCTCTCACTCCGGTGCGACCCCTTCCTTCAAGGGGCTCTACGGCTTCCCGGCCTCCGCGTGCATCTCGATCAATGACGAGATCGTGCATGGGATCCCCTCGCCACGACGGATCCTCGCCGCGGGGGACATCGTCACCGTCGACATCGGTGTGCACTTTGGTGGCTTCCACACCGATTCGGCGTGGACCTACGCCGTGGGAGAGATCCTTCCCGAGACGCAGCGCCTCCTCGACGTGACGGAGCGTTCCCTCTACGCCGGGATCGAGGCGGCGCGCGTGGGGAACCACATCGGCGATATCGGGCACGCGGTGGAAGCGGTGGTGACGCGCGCGCGGTACACCGTGGTGCGCGACCTCGTCGGCCACGGGGTGGGGACGAGCATGCACGAGGAGCCGCAGGTCCCCAACCATGGCAAGCCGAAGCGCGGCGCCACGTTGCAGGCGGGGATGACGATCGCGATCGAGCCGATGGTGAATGCGGGGGGCGCCGCGACGCGGACCCTCGCCGACAAGTGGACCATCGTCACGCTCGACGGCGCATTGAGTGCCCACTTCGAGCACACGATCGCCATCACGGCCGAGGGGCCGCGGATCCTGACGACGCTCGACTAGACGAGCGTGGCCTACTGGAGCTGTTGCTCCACCGCGGCGGTCGCCCGCGCGGCATCGGCCGCACACCGCGCCACGAGTGCCTGCGCCTCTGCCGCGAGCGGGGCTCCCGC
>CAXRBM010000174.1:0-13886 GCA_964228675.1 Gemmatimonadaceae bacterium | reverse complement strand
GACGCGGGACTTCACGATCTCGCCCTCTTCGATCGAGGCGAGGGTCCCGTTGTACATCTCCATCATCGCATCGAACTCGGACGACGAGAGCTCGTCTTCGTCGTACAGCTCGGGGCGGCGGTTGGCGAGGGGGCGGAGCTGGGCCTTCTGGGCGTCGCGCTTGCGGCGCGCGATCAGCTCGGGGGAGAGCAGTTCTTCTGTAACGGTCATGAGTGAGACATCCGGTCGCGGAGGGTTCGGCTCGCCGCGTCGAGGCATGGGGTGGAAGTAAGTGGAGCCTTTGAAGTTAGCCCCGACTCGCCTTCCGCGCCAGCGCCACGATCCGGGCCACCTGCTCGTCCTGGGTCAGGTGGGTGGTGTCGATCAGTTCGGCGTCCGCCGCCCGCTGGGTCTGCCGCTCGTCTAGGGCGTCCCGCCGGAGGAGCGCCTCCACCTCCGCCGCCACCTCCACCTCGGTCGGGGCCCGCCCCACCCGCTCCAAGACCCGCCGCCGCGCCCGCTCCGCCGGGTCGGCCACCAGGAAGACCTTCACTGCGGCCGCCGGGAAGACCACGGTCCCCATGTCGCGTCCGTCGCAGACCACGTCGTGCCCCGCCGCCGCCCCGCGCACCATCCCGTTCGCCCAGCGCCGCACCCCGGGCATCCCGGCGATCAGGGAGACCCGGGAGGTCACCGCCGTCCCGCGTAGCTCCTCGTCCACCGCCCGGCCGTCGAGCCGCGGGTGGAAGGTGCCGGCGCCCGGTTCGAGGGTGACGCCCTGCGCGGCCTCGAGGACCAGGGCCTCGGTCCAGCTGGTGGAATCGGGCTCCCGCCGGAGGGTCGCCGCCGTCGCCGCCCGGTAGATCGAGCCGGAATCCACGTGCCGGAACCCCAGCGTGGCTGCGACTCGCTTGGCCGTGGTCGACTTCCCCGAGGCGGCGGGGCCGTCGATGGCGACGACGATGGGGGGCGAAGGGTCAGCTGGCGGCACGGAGGACATCCCAGAAAGTAGGCCAAGAGACTCGCACGCACGATGGGTCATCGAGGGCGATCGCGTTGCCGGGGAGCGCGCCGAGGATGCCGAAGGCCATCGCGATCCGATGGTCGCCATGGGTGCGCACGGCGCCTTGTAGCGGGTGATCGCTCCCGCGGACCACGAAACCATCCGGGAGCTCCTCCGCCTCCGCCCCGACGGCTCGGAGGTTCTCGACCACGGCGCGGATCCGATCGCTCTCCTTCACACGGAGCTCACCCGCCCCGGTGACGCGCGTCTCCCCTTCCGCGCGCGCCGCGACACAGGCGAGGAGGGGGAGCTCGTCGATCAGCGCGGGGATCTCCGCCCCGCCGATCGTGATCCCGCGTAGCGTACTCGGCTCGGCAACGATCGTCGCGACGGGCTCCTCGCCGAAGGTGCGCTCCGATTCGAAACGGATCGACGCCCCCATCCGCCGAAGCGCCGCGATCGCACCGATGCGACCAGGATTCACGCCGACATCTCGCAGGGCGAGCGCGGGGCTCCCACCGAGGAGGGCGAGGCCGATGAGGAAGGCGGCGCTCGAGCAATCGCCGGGGATCTCGATGGTGTCGAGGGCGATCCGATCGGCGGGCTCGAGCACGACCTCTGTGCCCTCGACGTGCACGTCGACGCCTGCGGCACGAAGCATCCGCTCGGTGTGGTCGCGGGTCGGGACCGGCTCGTCGACGGCGACGCGGACCCCGGCCATCAGCCCAGCCAAGAGGAGCGCGCTCTTCACCTGAGCACTTGGCACCTCGCTCCGCCAGGAGAGGGGGTGCAATACGTTCGACCCGAGCATCATCGGGAGTCCGCCGGCGGCGCTCGTCGCGACGTCGGCGCCCATCGCCCTGAGGGGCTCGGCGACACGACGCATCGGTCGCGCACTGAGGCTCGTATCGCCGATGAGGCGCGCAGAGAGTCCAGCACCAGCGAGGAGCCCGGCGAGGAGGCGCGCGGTGCTCCCACTGTTCCCGCAGTCGAGGTCGACCTGCGGCGCACTGAGACCGCGACGCCCCACCCCGGGGATCACCATCTCGGTGGGATCGAGCTCCGGGACGGCGACGCCCAGCGCGGTAAGGGCCTCGGCGGTCGATGCGACATCGGCGGACGGCAGGACCCCTCGAATTCGCGCACGCCCCGCGCTGACCGCGGCGAGGATCAGGGCGCGGTGCGAGATCGATTTATCGCCAGGGAGACCGAACCAGCGCATCGGAGAAAGGTAGGCGGGAATGCGCCATCAGTTGATAGCCGCCCCCGATATCGCGCCGCCCTCAGTCACTCATCGCGCCGAATCGTCTTGCCCCCTCCGAGAGGATGGCCTAACCTTCGCCTCACGCGGGAATAGCTCAGTTGGTAGAGCACAACCTTGCCAAGGTTGGGGTCGCGGGTTCGAGTCCCGTTTCCCGCTCTGGAAGTCTGATGCAGGGCCAAGCGGGGGCGGCGTGGCCGTCCCCGTAGGTCGTTCCCCGCCGGGGTGGCGAAATTGGCGAGACGCGAGGGACTTAAAATCCCTTGGGGGGTGACCCCCGTGTGGGTTCGATTCCCACCCCCGGCACTAGTTCGGTCGCACCCCGTGCGCATGGACCGCGAACCAGAGGGTCGCGGCGAGCAGACCACTCAGCGCCGCATCCCCCCCATCGACCTGCGCCCGCCCATCCGCATCGGTGCGCGAGGCGGCCCACCCATTCGCGAGCGGCGCCCGTCGCAACCACTCCAGCAACTCACCGGCATCGGGCCCCAGCAGCCGCGCGATCTGTACCGTCAGCGCCTCCGACGCCCCGATCCGCTTCGCCGTGCGGCGATACGTGGAATCCGTCCGATCGATTGCCTCCCACAGCGGGAGCCAGAGCGCCGAGCTCACCGGGTCGTCATCGATGGTGCGCTCCCCGCGCAGATCGGCCGAGGCGGCGAAGGTGCTCTTCCCCTCCCCGCCGGTGACGAAGTGCCGACGGAGCGCGGCGCGGATCGCGGCGGGATCCTGCACCTCCTTCGCCCCCTCTTCGTCGAGGAGCTTCTTGAAGGCATCCATCGCGAAGGCGACGACGGCGTTGCCGTGGAGCGAGAAGGGGAGCGGCGAGGGCCGCCCATCGAGCGTCACCTCGGTGCGATAGAGCGGATGCTGCGCATCGCGCCGTGCGACGAGATCGTCATGCGAGAGATAGAGCGTATCGGCGAGCACCCCTTCCTCGACGATCTGGTCATCGCCGGTCTCGCGGATGTAGCGCTCAGCCGCCACCGCATAGGCGGCCGCTCCCTCGAGGGTGAATCCCGGCTCGAAGAGGGTCCCGTCGAGATAGTGCACCCCGCGCCCTGGCGCGTAGCCATGCACCTCGCACATCCGGAGGATCAACTCGCGCGCAAGCGGCGCATCGGCGAGCTGCACCGCGGGCACCGTCCAGGCGAGCGCCTCCCAATCACGGATCGTCATCCCGAACGGACACCACGGCGCACGACTCCGCACGATGTAGAAGTGCGCGTCATCCAGCGCGCGGCCGACCGAGAAAAAGTAGGCGAAGCAGAGATGGCGCGTGATCAGCGCATCGAGCGATTCCACCCCGGTCGACTGTTCGAGCATCCGGAGCGCATCGCGCGTCGCCGTGAGCAGAGGCCGCCATCCGCGGCGGCGCATCACCGCACAGGTCGCCTCCGCCCCATCGCGCTCGGGACCAGCCGCCAGGTAGAACGCCACCTCCGCGCGCTCCCCAGGCGCGAGCGTCACGGTGCGGGTGAGCGCATAGGTCGGCGTCGCCCCTTCCCCCCCTTGTACCACCGCCTCGCCATCTGCGGCAACTGCGAGCGCGACGAGCCCGGGGACCGCGGCCCCATCCAGCAGCACCACATCGTGCGCCGAGCGCGTGATGCGATGCGCATCCTCAGCGGGGCGCGGGGTCCGCACGCGGATCTGACGATGGCCGAGCGTCCCCTCGAGCCCGACGTCGATGGTGTGCGGGACGCTCCCGCGGTTCTCGAGCGCCATCGCGTAGACCGCCCCCGCCATATCGGCATCCTGTCCGAAGGGCGCGAAGATCGTCCCGCGCACGAGGAGGTCGCCGACCTGCGCCGTGAAGGTCGGAAGCCATTGGAGGGCACGCTCCCACGCGATGCGGCCGGATCCGAGCGCGACCGCTTGCCCGTCGACGACAAGGCGCGGGCGCGCGAGCGCGGGACCCTGCCCCTGCACGAAGTCAGCATGGCCCGCGAACTCCACAGCGGCGCGGGCCCCACGATGGAGTAGCCCCACGGCATGGATCGACGCGTCGCCGGGATGGATGCACGGGAGGGCGAGCCAGTGGTTCCCCGTCACTTGCCACGGGATCGCGGGCACGGGGATCCCGGTCGGGGTCGACTCGGTAGCAGAAGGCGTCAGGTTATCTTCGGACACGGTATCAAGAAACTAATCCTCAGTGCCCCTCCCTCGGACCTCGCGCGCCGTCCGGCGCCTCCTCGTCACCCTCGCCGCGCTCCTCGCCAGCGCGACCTCGGTGCATGCGCAGCGGATCCTCGGTCCCACCGAGGACGCCGTCACCCTGCCTCGGCGCACCTTCCGAGCGACGATCGGCGGGGAGTCGTCGGTGCAACGGGATCGCTGGCGCGACGGCACGCTCCAGGGGCTCGGAGCCCCGCTCACCGGCGATTCACTGAACGCCGCGCGCCTCTCGTTGCTCGGGCCGCTCGACGCCTCGCTGAGCGCACTGGGCGTGTCGGGCCTCGCGAGTACGTTGGGTTCGCCGCGCCTCGATGTGCGCCAACGTCTCTTCGTGACGCCGGTCGGGCTCGAATACGGGCTCAGCGATCGGATCACGCTCGGGGTACGCGCCACGCTGGTGCGCACGCGCGCCGAAGCACTGCTCCGGATGCGCGGCGATAGTGGACGAGCGAATGTCGGGGTGAATCCGATCGCCCTCGGCAGCGGTGTCGCCGCAGCGAACGGGACGGCGATCGGGCGCTACAGCGCGGCGGCGATGGCGCTGATCGCCCGGCGCGATGCCTGCGTGGCGAACCCAGGGACATCGGCGCAGTGTCCGACGATCCTGGCCGAGCTCTCGCGCGTCGCGACCCTCGCCTCACTCACGGGACAGTTCGCCACCGGACTCACGCAGCTCTACGGGACGACGAGCACCGCCGGGCGCCCCTACGTCCCGATGGCGGGCTCGGCGATCGACTCCGCCTTGAAGGCGCGGAGCGATTCCCTGGCGACGGCGATGTCGCGCTACGGGATCACCTCGCTGACTGGCGCGACGCTCCCACGCGGGGCGCAGACACCGCTCACCGCCACTGATCTCAGTGCGCTCGTCACGGATTCGACGCGGGGCTACGGCGCACGTACGCTGAACGACAACTCCCTGACCGCGATCGGAGACGTGCATGTGGTCGCGAAGATCGTGGTGCTCGACCGGATCGCGCGTGGCGAGCGCGGGCGATTCGCCTCAGCAGCACGCGGGATCCGGCAGTCGATCGGGCTCGACCTCCGGATCGGGACGGGGACACCGGATGACCCTGATGGCCTGATCGATCTCGGCACCGGCACGGGGATGCACGCTGTCACCATGCGTTCGCACACCGATCTCGTCTGGGACGAGCGGTTCTGGGCGACGGTGAACCTCGGCTTCGCCCAAGGGATCGGCTCGGTGACGCGCGACCTGCGGTTGCCCTCGCTTGCCTCGCAGGAATTCCTCGAGGCCTGGCGGAGCCGGCCGACGGTCGTGCGTCCGGGCTCCACGCTCGAGGCGGAGGTCGCTCCCCGGTGGCAGGTGAGCGACTACATCGCGCTCACCGCGCTCTGGCAGTGGCGTCGTACGACGGCGGATCAGCATGCGCTCGCGGTGGGCGCCCCAGTGGAGGATCTCCTCCCGGGCCAGCTCCCGATGGACGCGGCACTGCTGGATGCCCGCACCGCGACCTCATCGCATCGCGCCGCCCTCGGCGCGACCTACTCCACCCTCGCGGCCCGTGCCCGCGGACGTGATGGACGCGCGTTCGAGATCAGCTATCTCCATCTGCAGACCATCGCGAGTGGCGCGGGGAATGTCCCCAATCGCTTCGAAGACCGGATCGTGCTCCGATTCTATCCGCGCGTCCGCGCGCGCTGAGGAGACGCAGGCAGCGCAGCGCTCGTCGGTCGCTGCGCCGTCGCCAAGAGCTCGCGGGCATGCTCCCGGCTCGTCGCGCTCTCGGTGCTCCCACCCAACATCCGGGCGATCTCGTCGACCCGCGCCTCGTCGGTGACCACCATTACGTCTGACGTCGTCACCCCGCCCCGTGCTCCCTTGCTCACCACGATGTGGTGATGCGCGCGCGCCGCGATCTGCGGGAGATGGGTGATGGCGAACACCTGGTGATGCGCGGCGACATCCCGCATCGCATCCCCGACCATGCGCCCGGTACGACCACCGATCCCCGCATCGACCTCGTCGAAGATCAGGGTCGGCACACCATCAAGTCGGGCCAGGATCGTCTTGAGCGCCAACATCACGCGCGCGAGCTCGCCGCCGGACGCCACCCGAGCGAGGGGACGCGCCTCATGCCCGAGGTTGAGCGCCACGCGGAACTCCACACGCTCGGCCCCCGTCGCGCTCGGCGCCTCCTGGGGGAGAAGCTCCACGAAGAGATGCCCATCGGGCATCCCGAGCTCGGGGAGCCGTGCATCGACGGCAGCAGCAAGGGCCTTCGCCGCCTTCGCCCGCGCCTTAGAGAGCACGGCCGCGGCCTCACGATAGCGCGTGGCCGCCGCCTCACGCCGCGCCTCGAGCGTACGCAGGTCGAGTCCGGCGGTGTCCAGGAGATCGAGCTCCCCCGCCGACTCGCGCCCCATCTGCAGCACCGCCGCGATCGAGCCGCCGTACTTCTTGCTCAACCGGAAGATCAGCTCACGCCGACGCTCCACCTCGTCGAGTCGCGCCGGGTCGTGCTCCACGCCATCAGCATACGCCTGCGCCGCATGTGCGAGCTCCTCGAGCGCATACCAGGCCGCATCAAAGAGCTCCTGGAGGCGCGCTGTGGAGGGGTCGATCCGCTGGAGCGAGGCGAGGGGACGCTGGAGATGCCCAAGGCGCGGCAGGACCCCCTCCTCCCCTTCGAGCGTCTCGGTCAACTCCCCGATCAACCCCTGCAACTCCTCCGCATGCGTGAGTCGCCGCGCCTCCTCGTCGAGACGCACCTCCTCTCCGTCCTGGAGCTGCGCCTCCCCGATCTCCTGCACCACATGCGCGAGCCACTCGGCGCGCTGCTGCGCGGTCGCCCGCCGCGAGGAGAGTTCGGTGATCGCCGACTCCGCCACCGCGAGCGCCTCAAAGGCCTCGGCCGTGGCCGTTCGTGCGGCGGAGGCACCGCCAAAGGCATCAAGGATCTCGAGCTGCACATCGGTACCAAGCAACACCTGCGCCTCGTGCTGCCCATGGACGTTCACCAGCGATCGACCGATCTCGGCGAGCACCGCCGCGGTCACCGGGGAGCCATTCACCCAGGCGCGCGCACGTCCGCCGGCCGCCGCGACCTCGCGCTTGAGGATCAACGTCCCGTCGCAATCGATCCCGCGCTCGTCGAGGTCGCGGATCAACGTATCACGACCACTGACGTCAAACATCCCTTCCACGGTCGCCTTCTCCGCCCCGGTTCGGACGAGATCCGCCGATGCGCGTTCGCCGATGAGCAGGCCGAGCGCCCCGACGATGATCGACTTCCCCGCCCCCGTCTCACCGGTGAGCACGTTGAACCCCGGCGCGAGCGCGAGGGTCACCGCGTCGATGATCGCGAGGTTCTTGATCCGGAGTTCGGTCAGCATGACGGGAGCGTAGATCGACGAGACCGCGGCGCTCGCATCACGACAGCGCGATGCGTGGCCATCGAGCTCATCCGTCGCGATCCGCGAGGCCGCCCCAGCCGAGCTTCTGCCGGAGCCGACTGAAGAACGAATCGCCGGAGAGGGTCACGAGACGCACCGGCGCCGCACTTCGCCGCACGACGAGGTGTTGCCCGGCACCGAGCGAGGTGCCCACCTGTCCGTCGGCGGTCACGAGGACCTCCTCAGGGAGCTCATCGACCTCGATGCGCAACACCGTCTCCAGCGGGAGGATCGTCGGGCGCAGGGCCAGCGTGTGCGGGGCCACCGGCGTGATGACGAGTGACTCGAGCGATGGCACCACGATCGGGCCGCTGGCAGAGAGCGAATAGGCCGTCGATCCCGTCGGGGTCGCGATCACCACGCCGTCAGCGGCGAACGCCCCCACGAGCTCATCGTCAGCGAAGACACGCATGCGGAGCACGCGCGCGAAGCCGCCCTTGTGCACCACCACGTCGTTGAGCGCACGCAGCTGGACGCCGACGGCGCCCGTCACCGACCGCGTGGAGGCCTCGAGCGTCAACCGCGACTGGATCTGGTAGTCGCCGGCGGCGAAGGCGGCGAAGGCCGCCCCGAACTGTTCATGGCTGCACGTCGTCAGGAAGCCGAGCTTCCCGAGATTGACGCCGAAGATCGGGACCGACGCCCCATCGAGGAACCGAGCGCCACGGAGCAGCGTCCCATCGCCCCCGAGCGCGAGGAGGGCATCGATCTCATCGGGACTCGAGAGCCGCTCACCCGCCCCGAGCGAGTCACGCAGCGCCGCTTCGTACCGGAGCGTGAAGCCATGGCGCGGCGCCTCGCGCTTGAGGAGCGCCAGGACCTCGGTCAGCCCCTCATAGCCGAGATGCCCGACGACGCCGAGCCGTTGGGTCACCCGGCGAGCGCCTCGGACTCGCGCAGCGCCCGCACCGCTCGCGCGATCCCCGCCGCATCGATCCCGCTCTGCGCGAGCTGCTTCGCCCGCGACGCCGCATAGATGATCCGATCGGGGACCCCGAGCGTGTGCACGCGCACATCAGCATCGTGCTTGGCGACCACCGCCGCCATGAAGGCGCCGAACCCGTTCACCTCCGTCCCTTCCTCGACGACCAGGAGACGATCGTGCGTCGCGAGGATCGCCGCGAGCGTCGTCTCGTCGTACGGCTTGAGATAGCGACAGTTGACCACGGTGACGTCGATCCCGTCGGCGGCGAGCGCCTCCGCCGCCTTGAGCGACTCGTGCACCATCGTCCCCACGGCGAGGATCGCGACGCGCTCCCCCTTCCGCAGGACCTCCCAGGTGCCATGCGGCACCGCCGGGATCTGCGCCGCCGCGGGCACGAGGTCCGGGGCCACATCACGCGGATACCGCACCGCGAAGGGGCCACTCTGATGCGCCATCGCCGAGCGAAGGAGCCCCACCAACTCGGCCCCATCCTTCGGCGCGGTCACGGTCATGTTCGGCACCGCGAGCATGTACGCGATGTCGTAGAGCCCAGCATGCGTCTCCCCGTCCTCGCCGACGAGTCCCGCGCGGTCCATCGCGAAGATCACCGGGAGTGACTGGATCGCCACGTCGTGCACGATGTTGTCGTAGCCGCGCTGCAAGAAGGTCGAAGAGATCGCGACGACCGGCTTGGCCCCCTGCGTCGCGAGCCCTGCGGCGAAGGTCACGCCATGCCCCTCGGCGATCCCCACATCGAAGGTCCGCGTCGGGTGCGCCTTCTGCACCGTCCCGATCCCCGTACCCCCAGGCATCGCCGCGGTGATCGCGACGAGCGCGGGATCCTCACGCATCAACTCGGTGAGCGCGGTGCCGAAGACGGCGGTGTAGTTCGGATTCGCGGTCGAGACGCTACGCTGCTTCCCCGTCGCCGGATCGTGACCCGGCGGGAGCGCGTGCCACTTCTCCCCATGCTCACCCGCGGGGAACCCCTTCCCCTTCTGCGTGATCACATGGACGAGGCGCGGCCCCGTGAACTGCTTCATCGACTCGAAGGTCGCCGCCATCAGCTCGATATCATGCCCATCGATCGGACCGAAATACCGGAAGCCGAGCTCCTCGAAGAGTACCCCGGGGGTGAGGAAGGCCTTTACCGACTCCTCCCACTTCCGGACGATCGTCCCCGCATCCTTGAACACGCCCGACGCATGATCGGCCCAATCGCCGATCGCGCTCCGCAGGCGGTTGTAGATCGGATTGCGCTGCACCGAGGTCAGATACTTGTGCATCGCCCCGACGTTCGGCGCGATGCTCATCTCGTTGTCATTGAGCACGACGATGAAGTCGCGATCCATCGCGCCGGCGTTGTTGAGCGCCTCATAGGCGAGCCCAGAGCCCAACGATCCATCCCCGATGATGGCGACGACCTTGAAGTCCTCGCCACGCAGGTCGCGCCCAGCCGCCATCCCGAGCGCGGCCGAGATCGACGTCGCCGCATGTCCCGCCCCGAAGGTGTCGTACAGGCTCTCGGTCCGCTTGAGGAAGCCCGAGATCCCACCCTCCTGACGGAGCGTGTGCATCCGGTCCTTCCGCCCCGTGAGCACCTTGTGCGGATAGCCCTGGTGCCCGACGTCCCAGACGAGCTGGTCGCGCGGCGTGTCGAACGCCTTGTGCAGCGCGATCGTGAGTTCCACGACCCCGAGGCCGGCGCCGATGTGCCCACCGGTGACGGAGCAGGTCTCGATGAGGAAGTCACGGACCTCCTGCGCGAGCTGCGTGAGCTCCGCCGAGGAGAGGGTGCGCAGGTCCGCAGGACGCTGGATACGGTCGAGAAGGGTCATGAGCGACGACGGGTGAAGATGGGGAACCCGAAAGATGACATCAGGAACGCCGCGCGACGACGAACCGCGCGAGGAAATCGAGCTCAGGGGTCAGCGCCCCGTGCGCCTGGAGCCCCTGACAGGCCTCTTGGACCAACGCCTCGGCGCGGGACTTCGCTCCCGCGACACCAAGGAGGGCGGGATAGGTGCTCTTCCGGTACTCGATGTCCTTCCCCGCCGTCTTCCCGAGCTGGTCGGTGGTCGCGGTGATGTCGAGCACATCGTCGGCGATCTGGAAGGCGAGCCCGATCGAGGCGCCGTAGGTCCCGAAGGCCTCGAGGAGCCCCTCGGGAGCGCGCGCCGCGAGCCCGCCGATCCGCATCGCGGCCTCGATCAGCGCGCCCGTCTTGAGCCGATGGATCCGCTCGAGCTCCTCGAGCGAGAGCGACTTCCCCTCGGCCTCGAGGTCGAGCAGCTGGCCGCCGATCATCCCGCCGGCACCGGAGGCACGCATCAGCACATGGACGATGGCGAGCGACTCCGCTGGCGTGAGCCCGAGGCCGATCGCCGCCTCGTACGACGCCCGGGCGGCGAGGGGGACCATCGCCATCCCGGCTGCCGTCGCCGCGCCGACCCCGTGCACCACATGCACCGTCGGGCGCCCGCGCCGCATGTCGTCATCGTCCATGCAGGGGAGGTCGTCATGCACGAGGGAATAGGCGTGCACCACCTCTACGGCCGCGGCGAGATGACTGGCATCCCCCGCACCCCCCGCGGCGCGGTACGCGCTCATCACGAGGATCGCTCGCAACCGCTTCCCTTCGCCTTCGAGCGCATAGCGGATCGCCTCGTAGACGACCCCGTCACGTCCGTCGAGGGTGCGGATCATCAGGGACTCGAGCGCACGCCCCACCGCGGTGCGGTCGGCGCCGAAATCGACCGGGGCGACGACGGGCTCGGTCACGACTCCTCCTCCAGCTCGAAGACCCCCGACGCCCCTTCGATCAACCGCTGGACCTTCCCTTCCGCCTCACCGAGCGCGGCGTTCGCCTCACGGAGCTTCGCGATCCCCTCCTCGAAGAGGCGCAACGCCTCCTCCAACGGGAGATCGTCGCGGTCGAGGGAGGAGGCGATCTGCTCCAGCCGGGCGAGGGTCTGCTCGAAACTCATGCGCGAGAGGGGCGATGCGGGGCGTCGTCGTGGACGGATTCGGTTCGGGCGCGCACACGCCCGTCCTGCACCAATAGGTCGAATGTAGCACCGACGGCGAAGGCCGACCGGGTGGCGAGGGTCCGGCCCGCGGCGTCCCGCGCCACGGTGAACCCGCGTGAGAGGGTCGCGACCGGGGAGAGGGCCTCGAGTCGCCCCGCCACCTGCTGCACGCGGGCGCGGCGGCGCTCCACCATCCGAGTGGCTCGTAGGGTGAAGCGCTCCAGCTGGGTGGTCAGCGCCCGTCGTTCGGTCACCACGCGGTCCTCGAGGGCATCGGCCAGGCGTCCGCCGAATCGCCGGAGCTGCTCCTGCACCTCGGAGAGGATCGGCACCGAGTGCTCCGCGGCCACTGACGGCGTCGCAGCTCGCAGGTCCGCCACGAGATCAGCGATCGTCACGTCGATCTCATGCCCCACCGCGGAGATGATCGGTACGGGCGAGGCGGCGATGGCGCGCGCGACGGACTCATCGTTGAAGCACCAGAGATCCTCACGCGAGCCCCCGCCGCGACCGATGATCGCGACGTCGGCACCGCCCCAGCGCGCGAGGCGATCGAGCGCCGAGACCAGAGAGGCCGGCGCGCCTTCCCCCTGCACCACCGCGCCGATGAGTACGAGATGCACGCCCGGGTGGCGACGACGGATCACCGCCTCGATATCCCGTCGCGCCGCGCCATCGAGACTCGTGATCACCGCCACCGTGCGCGGGAAGCGCGGCAGGCGCCGCTTCCGTGCGGGATCGGTGAGCCCCTCAGCGTCGAGCTTCGCCTTGAGCGCGTCGAACGCCTTCTTCCAGAGCCCTTCCCCCTCGGCTTCGAGGGCGTCGACCATGAACTGCAGCTTCCCCTGCGCGGGGTAGACCGTGAGCTGTCCGCGCGCGAAGACCGCCATCCCTTCATCGGGGGGCGCGGGGATGCGGCGCGTATCACGCGCCCAGACCACGCAGGGCAGCTGCCCGGTGGCGTCCTTGAGGGAGAAGT
Source organism: Gemmatimonadaceae bacterium (assembly GCA_964228675.1). Classification (GTDB taxonomy): domain Bacteria; phylum Gemmatimonadota; class Gemmatimonadetes; order Gemmatimonadales; family Gemmatimonadaceae; genus Pseudogemmatithrix. Next base: position 1,118 of record CAXRBM010000174.1, on the reverse strand, counting down.
ACCAGTGCCCGTTGGTGTGGCGCTTGAACCCAGAGACCTCCCCCTTCACCCAGAGCGGAGGGAATCCCCCTTCGAGCGTCTGCTTGACGAGCGTGGTGAGCTCGCCGACGCCGAAGGCCTGGTCCGGCGAACTGCCGGGCGCGTCGAACACGATCGTGGTCAGCGCCCGTGCGCGAGCCGTGCGGCGCGCACCGTGTTCGCGAGGAGCATCGCGATCGTCATCGGTCCCACCCCACCAGGGACGGGAGTGATCTTCGACGCCACCGCGGCGACCTCGTCGTACCTCACATCCCCGACGATGCGATACCCCTTCTTGGCGCTCGGGTCCTCGACGCGATTGATCCCCACATCGATCACCACGGCCCCCGGCTTCACCATGTCCGCCGTGACCATCTCCGGCTTCCCGATCGCGGCGATCAGGATGTCCGCGCGCCGCGTGTGCGCCGCGAGGTTCGTGGTCCGCGAGTGACAGATGGTGACGGTGCAGTCGGCGCCCTTCCCTGACTGGATGAGGAGCGCCGCCATCGGCGTCCCGACGATCGTGCTGCGCCCGAGGATCACCGCCTCCTTGCCGGCGGTCTCGACCCCGCTCTCGACGAGCATCACCTGCACCCCCGCCGGCGTGCAGGGGGCGAACCCGTCTGCATCGCCGATCAACACCTTCCCCGCATTCACCGGATGGAAGCCATCCACATCCTTGCGCGGGTCGATGCGTCGGATCACCTGCTGCGCGTCGATGTGCCTCGGCACCGGCATCTGCACGAGGATCCCGTGCACCGCCGGATCGGCGTTGAGACGATCGATCACCGCGAGCAACTCCCCCTCGGGCGTCGTGGCGGGGAGTCGAATGGTCTCGCCACGCATCCCCGCCGCGGTGCACGCCTTCTCCTTGGAGGCCACGTACACCGCGCTCGCCGGATCATCGCCGACGAGCACCACGGTCAACCCTGGGACCACGCCCTCGGCGATGAGCGCGGCGGCGTCCGCGGCGACCTGCGCTCGGACCTTGGCCGCGATCGCGACCCCATCGATGCGCTCAGCGGGCAACGTCGGAGGCCCTCGTCTCGCGGATCGCGACGACCTTGATCTGACCGGGGTACTGCAACTCGGATTCGACC
>CAXRBM010000173.1:0-11814 GCA_964228675.1 Gemmatimonadaceae bacterium | reverse complement strand
GGGGGAGATGATCGAGCGCGCCACCACGATCCACGCCGCCGCGCGTGATCGCGGGCTCTCCCTCGGCGACGCCGTCTGTCTCGCGACGGCACAGGATCAGGGAGGGACCGCATGGACCGCCGACCGCGCCTGGCAGGGGCTCGAGGTCGGCGTGCCGGTCCGCATGATCCGCTAGCGCTCCCGCACGCGCGTCAGGTGGCGGAGACGCCCGCCATCGCGCAGATCGTCTCCCACTCCTTCTTGGTCACCGGCTGCACGCTGAGCCGGCTCCCCTTCTGGAGGAGCACCATCCCCTTGAGCGCCGTGACCTCGCGCAGCTCACCGAGGGAGATCAGCCGCGGGAAGGGCCTCACCGCTTTGACGTCGACCATGTACCAGGTCGGGGCGTCGGGCTTCGATTTGGGATCGTAGTGCGGATCCTTCCTGTCGAAGGCCGTATGATCGGGATACCCCTCACGCACCACCTCGCAGATCCCCGCGATCCCCGGGGGCTCGGCGTTCGAGTGATAGTAGAAGCAGCGATCGCCCTGCTTCATCGCGTCGCGCAGGGTGTTGCGCGCCTCGTAGTTGCGAACGCCGTCCCAATGCGTGGTCTTCTTCGGCGCCGCCTGCAGGTCAGCAAAGGAGAAGACATCGGGCTCCGACTTGACCAGCCAATATCTCACGCGATCCCTCGATTGATGGCGACCTTCACCGCCTCGACGAAGGTGTCGAGCTCATCGGGCGTGGTGTAGATGCTCGGCGTGATGCGTATCCCCTTGAACTCGGGGTGGACGATCGGTGTGGTGACGATCCGATGCTTGCTCATGAGCCAGCCACCGAGCGCACCCGGGTCGATCCCCTCGACATCGAACATGCAGATCGCGCCCGCCTTATCGGGGCCGAGTTCGGTGAGGACCTTGACGCGCGGGCTCTCGGCGAGCAACGCCTTTGCCCAGCGATCACGGAGGTAACGGAGCCGCGCGACCTTGCGCTCGATCCCGATCCCTCGATGGAAGGTGAGCGCGATCGAGACCGCATTGAAGTTCGCCTGCGGGTGGGTGCCGAACTCCTCGAACTTCCGGATGTCAGCATCCTTCGTCTTGGGCGCGGCCATGAGGGGCCAGAGCTTCGGGATCTCCGACTTCCGCACCGAGAGGAATCCCGCGCCGATCGGCGCATGGATCCACTTGTGCAGCGAGGTCGCGTAGTAGTCACACTCGAGGGCGTCGCGCGTGAAGGGGAAGTGCCCGAAGGCGTGCGCCCCGTCGACGAAGACAGGGATCCCCTTCGGCCGCGCGAGGCGGACGATGTCACGGATCGGGAGGATCTGCCCGGTGAGGTTCGTGATATGCGGGAGCTCGATCGCCTTGGTCCGCGGGGTGATCTGCGCCGCGATCGCCTTCACGAGGAGCTGCGGATCGGTGAGCGGGACGGGGAACGACACCTGCTTGAGCACGATCCCGTCGCGGCGTTCGCGCTGCTCCCAGGCCTGGAGCATGCGACCGTAGTTCTGATTGGTGACGATGACCTCGTCGCCCTTCGCGAGGTCGAGCCCCAGGATCATCGTCTCCATCCCTTCGGAGGCGTTGCGGTTGATCGCCATCTCCTCGGGGTCGCATCCGAACTCGCGCGCGAGTTCACGACGCGTGCTCTCCATCCGCGGTTCGAGGATCCGCCAGTTGTGCTCGACGGGGAGCTCATTGACGAAGCGCAGGTCCCGGATCAACTGCTCGAGCACATGCGATGGCGTCGGCGAGATCCCCCCGTTGTTCAGGTTGACCATCACGCGATCGGCGTCGAAGGCGCGCTGGATCTGCGACCAGTAGCTCTCGTCATCCGCGAGCGCGGTGGGGGATCGGTCCCCCGCGACGAGGTTCGCCCGCACGAGTTGCGCCATGGCGCGCTCGGAGAGCATGGGGAGGGCGAGACCGGCTCCGGCGAGCCCGGTGAGGAAGTCGCGACGCGAGGAGGTAGGCATGGGCGCTAAGGTACCACCAAGAGCCCCGACTCGCCGCCGAAGCCGTCGCGGACGCGGGCGAGGTTCCGCGGGGCGCGCCAGGGCCCGTTCCCCACGCGGACCCCGAGCCGATGCGTCCCGCGCGCGATCGGGACGCGGGCGATCCAGACCCCCTCCTCCCATCGGAGGGGGATCGGTTCCCACTGCGAGAAGGAGCCGGCGACGGTGACCGCGGCGGTATCACTCGCCTCGACGCGGATCTCGAGGATCGCGCGGGGCGCCGAGGTCGAACCACTCGAGTCGGTCCCGACCACCGTGTGCACGAGCGCCTCGGCGATCACGGCACGCGGCATGACCGGAAGGGGCTGGGGACCGAGACTCAGGCGCACCGCGGCCATCGCGAGATCGGCCTGCGGGAGTCCGCGCATCGGGTCGGCGAGTTGGCGCCCCACGGTCGCGAGGAGGGCCAGGCGATCGGTCAGCTGGAAGGTGCCGCTCCCTTGGAGCGCCGGAAGCGAGAGGGGGCCGTCGGCGAAGACCCGGCGTCGCGTCCAGGAGAGGGTCAGATCGTGCGGCCCCGCGCGCGCCTGCAGCACGAACTGCAGATCGACGAGATCGTACTCGGCCTCCGCTCGCGCATCGAGCTCACCCGTGGTGTAGAGGAGGAGCCAGTCGGTGGAGTGCTGATAGGCGACCGAGGCGCTGCCGTAGAGGAATCGCCAGCGCCGCCAGCGCCCGAGGTCGGCGGAGGTCGTCGCGCTGGGCACGCCATCGCGGCGTGTGCGACCCATCGCCCCACCGACCCACCCGCCGTCATCGGTGCGCACGACGTGTTGTCGCACGAAGGCATTGGTGTTCCCACCGGTCCCGGCGCTCCTGAGCGAGAAGCTCGCCCCCGCGACGCCGACATCGGTGCGCAGATTCGGCTCACGACGCCAGGGGGTCGAGAGGACGGCGACCCCTTGGATCGCCGCGAGCGAATCGCGTGCGTAGGTGAGGTTCCCGCTCGCGAGGAGGGTCGATCGCTCGAGGGGGCGTCGCCAGAAGGCGGCGAGGAGCGCGGCATCGGAGGTCTCGCGTCCGCGCACGGTGCCGATCGCGGGCTGCTGGATGGTCGCGAGTCCGACGTCGAGACGGAGCACCGGATCGCTCTGCGCGCCCACAACTCGCCCGAGGAGGACGAGCGCGGCGAGCGCGAGGGGGGGACCACGGCGCGGCATGATTCGAAGGTACCCCGCCGAGCGCGGATACGCCTCCCTCCCTCACCTCCGCATCTTAGTGTCCGTGGCGCACTCGCCACGGTCCGCGAACGCGTTACGGGCGGCGACCGCTCGGGGCGAGGGCCGCCGCGGCGGCGGGCGATGGGAGGAGCGACATCACGCCGCGCGCGCGCACCTCGAGCGCGGCATCGGGGGCGAGTCCCGCCGCGACATCGGCCTGCACCGCCGCGCCGAGCCCCGCGATCTGCACCGGGGTCGCGCCACGCCGCATGAGCGTGACGACGCGCTCGAGCGCCTGCTTGGGCGGCACGCCGCGCGCCACGAGCTCGGTGAGCACATCGAGCGGCATCACCACCGACTGCGCGGGCCACGCCGCGCGCACCTGCTTGAGCATCGCCGTCGGGATCCCGGCCGCGAGCGCCTCGGCGCCGGAGACGAGCTCCGCCTCGGAGGGGGTCGGACCGAGGAGCCCACGCGCCTGCTCCAGTCGCTGCGCCTGTGCAGCGACGGCGGAGCGGATGCGATCGGGGGCCGCCTGCTTGGTGATCCCTTCCATGGCCTTCGCGACGAGAGGCGCCGAGGGAAGTCCGCGGCTCACGGCGCGCGCGATCTCACGCTCGACCGCTTGACGGGTCTTGGCATCGGGGATCGCGAGGGCGATCGCCTGTGACGGCGCCTGCGCGTGGAGCGCGGTGACGACGAGCGGCGCACCGCACATCAGTCCGACGAGCGCGACGCCCGCCGCGTGCAGGCGAGATGAGATGGTCGACATCATCGGCCCGGTACCATGACGACGGAGCTCGGGCGGCCGTAGTCGGGATCGACGACCGCAGCGGCCCGCGGATCGGACTCCAGGCGCGCGCCATCGACGAGGAAGGCATAGACGTGGCGCCCCGGCATCAGCGGCACCGTGACCGTCCAGACGCCGGATGGGAGCCGCACGAGAGGGGCCGCGGTCGGCACCCACCCATTGAAGTCACCGACGAGGGCGACCGACTGCGCGACCGGCGCCTCGAAGACGAACTGTGTCGCGACCGCACCGGAGCGCGGATCCGACGCCGGCGTCACCGGGATCGGGAACTCCCCCGTCACCGCCATCGGGTCGGCGGGGGCACGATTCGGCAACACCCCGCGCGCGAGGAATCCCGCGGCGAGCGCGATCATCGCGACCACCGCCGCTCCCACACGCGACATCACAGGGAGGTGCCACGCGTCGAGCCACCGCCGCCAGCGCGATGGCGCCGGCGCGGCGAAGGCCGCCGAGAGGATCCGCGCCACCGCCCGTGGGTCCGCCTCGTCCGCGACCGAGGCGCGCAACCGCCCGCGCACCGCCTCGATCACCACATCGCGTTCATCGATCATCCCGTCTCACCTCGGCAAGGCGCACGCGCAACACATCGCATGCCCGTTTGACTCGCATTCGCAGCGCACTCAGTTTGACCCCCGTCACCGCGGCGATCTCCTCGTACGCCAACTCTTCCACGTGGTGGAGGAGGAAGGCCTCGCGCTGCTCCACCGGGAGCGTCGCCAACACCTTGTGGATCTCCTCCATCCAATCCGGCCCATCCACCGCCGTCGGCGCATCGTGATCCGGCACGTCGCCGTACTGGATCACCTCCGCATGCCGCCGCCGCTTCGCCGACACCGTCCGACACCGATTCGCCAGGATCCGGAAGAGCCAGGGCTCGAACCGCCCATCATCCCGGAACCGCCCCAGGTGGTGATACACCCGGACGAAGGTGTCCTGCACCGCCTCCTCCGCATCCTCCCGGTTCCCCACCATGTGGAGGGCGAACCGGAGCGACCGCGGATAACAGAGCTCGACCAACTGCGCGAAGGCCTGGCGGTCGCCCCCCTTCGCCCGCAACGGCAGCGAAGGGTCGATCGGGGAGGTGGGGGACGAGGACGACATAGGCGCGGTCTCGGGAGTATGACCAGCCCTCCGCATCCCGCGCCATGGGACCACCACCGCTCCGACCGTCGACGTGCCAGCCGTCACACCCCACACTACCTCTGCGGCCCCCTCTCCCGTCACAATTCCCCTGTGGAGTCCCCCGCCCCGCTCCTGACCGTCCTCGGCCGCGCGGTGACCTGAGCGCGCGACGCCGTAACGGCTGCTTCCGCAGTGGCTAGGGGTCGACCTCGGTCGGGGCGTTCACCAATCGCTGGAGCCCTAGGGTGATGAGCCCCGCACACAGGATGGGGAAGGTGAGGAGATGCGTGACCACGCGCCGCGTGAGTTCGGCGCTCCCCCCCATCAGCACATCGTGCAGACGGGCCGCCGCATGGAAGGGGGGTGCCAGGTAGGCGAGGGATTCGGTGACCTCCTTCTCCAGACCCATCGCCGGACCGGCGAAGGCGAGGACCGCCGGGACCGCCATCCAGCCGATCATGAGTCCCGCGACCCCGCGTCGCGCGAGGACGGCGACCGTCGCGACGGTGAGGAAGGAGATGATCCCCCAAGCCGAGACGAAGACGGCGGCCCGCTCGAAGGCGTGCGGGACGTCGACTGCCGGCGATGGCAGGGGCATGTTCTGGAGCGCGAGCCCCGCGATCGGGAGGAGGAGCACGAGATAGAGCGCCGCCGCGAGCCCGAGGAGGCGCCATCCGTCGGCGAGCCCCGCCCCCGCGCGTTGGGCGATCGTCGTCCAGACGGAGGCGCGACGCCAATGGGCGAAGACCCCACCCATCACCATCAGGGCGAGGATGGGGGGCGCGTAGAGGAGGATCGCCATCACGAGCTCGGCGCGCGTGCCATCGATGCTCGCGAGGAGCACGACGCTCGCGAGACAGGCCGCGAGCATCGAACCCCAGCGCCGCCAGGTGGCGAGCAGGAGGGCGGGCGCGCGCCAGGCCGATGGGAGTCGGACGAGGAGGTGGGGGAGCATCAGGCGGCCCTCCCGCGCATCAGTTGGTTCGCGAGCACCGCATCGACCCCGCGCATATACCGCAGGCGCAAGGCGGCGAGACTCATCTCGGTGGGATCGATTTGATCCTGGAACCCCCCGCGCACGAGGAGATGGATCCGCTGCGCGACGGTCGCGAGGGAATCGAGGTGATGCGAGAGGACGAGGATCGCTGCCCCCGCCGCCGCACGCATCGCGATCACCTCGTGGAGACGTCCCTGTGCGCCGGGATCGAGTCCTGCCTCCGGTTCGTCGAGGAGGAGGAACGCGGTGCGCGGGAGGAGCACCATCGCGAGCTGACAGGCGCGCCACTGTCCCTTGGAGAGGGTCGCGACCCGTCGATCGAGATGCGTCGCGATCCCGAGGGTGCGGCAGATGGGATCGCGGGTCAGCGCCCCCGGATCATCGACATGTAGCGCGAGCAGGGCACGGGGGGTCGCATGCTCCCATCCCCGTCCACCATCCTCGTGGAGGAACCCCACCCCGTGGGACTGCCGATAGGTCATCGGATCGGTCCCCCCGATGGTGATCGTCCCCGAGGTTGGGGAGAGGAACCCGAGGAGGAGTCGCCCGAGCGTGGACTTCCCCGCCCCATTCGGTCCCGCCACCCCCACCACTTCCCTTCGCGCGATGGACAGGGCGAGACCCGTGAGGATCCCGCGCGTGCCGATCGCATGCTGGACCCCACGGGCCTCGACCAGGGTGTCCATCAGCTCATCATGAACTTGAGGAGCGTCGACGGCGCGCAGAGGATCCCGTCGGCGGCGTACTTGCTGTAGCAGAGCCCCTCGGCGTACCACGGCAGGTCGGTGAGGCACTGCACGAAGGCGGTCGCCGCGGCATCGAGGCACTGTGCAATGACCTCCGTGGGGGTCGAGGGCGCGGTGGTCCCGGAGCCCTGCGCGAGCAACGGCCCCGAGACGACGGGGAGGAGAAGGGTGGCGCTGAGGGTGCGCCAGCGAGCGAGGATCTGGGTCATACGGTACTCCGGATGAGAGGTGAGTGAGGGTCGGTCCAACCGGGAGAGGTCCACAGCCGCGGAGGGGGAGGCGCATCCAGTCCGCGAGCGACGGGGGAGGTTGTGGGGTAGACCCGAGTCCGCCATCACCGATTCGACGCACCTCCCATCGAATCGGGGCGCACTCTGATATCAGGGGGTCAGGGACCAGGGATCAGGGAACAGGACCCTGACCCCTGGTCTCTCTCCCCTGACCCCTGGCCTTGCCATCCGTTCATCCGGATGATAGGTTTTAGTCACAACTGATCCCGTGGCGATTTCGAGGCAACTTGCGGCCACGTAAAACATCCCGCTAAAGCGCCAGCCCGGTGCGCCTCGACGCCTCGGGCTTTCGTGCTTTCTGGAGTCTGCTGTGAGCTCTCTCGCCCTCCCCATCCCCTTCCTCGTCTCCTTCGAGTTCTTCCCGCCCAAGACGGCGGAGATGGAGGAGACGCTCTGGCGCTCGATCACCCGCCTCGCGCCGCTGAACCCGCGCTTCGTCTCGGTCACGTACGGCGCCGGCGGGTCGACCCGCGAGCGCACGCACCACACGGTGCGCCGCCTGATGACGGAGACCTCGCTCGTCCCTGCGGCGCACCTCACCTGCGTGGGGGCGACGCGTGCCGAGGTCGATGCGGTCGCGGATGACTACTGGGCGGTGGGGGTGCGGCACATCGTCGCCCTCCGAGGTGATGTGCCCAACGGCGATGGCACCTACACGCCGAACGCCGATGGCTATGCCTTCGCCTCGGACCTCGTCGAGGGACTGAAGCGGCGTCACGACTTCGAGATCACCGTCGCTGCCTACCCCGAGACGCACCCCGAGGCGCTCTCCCCGCAGGCCGACCTCGACAACCTCAAGCGCAAGATCGACGCCGGCGCCACGCGTGCGATCACGCAGATGTTCTTCGACAACTGGACCTACCTCCGCTATCTCGATCGCGTGCGGAAGGCGGGGATCACGATCCCGATCGTCCCAGGGATCATGCCGATCACGAACTTCACGCAGACGCGGAAGTTCGCGCAGGCCACCGGGGCCGCGATCCCGGCGAGCGTGGCGCGCGTCTTTGACGGACTCGACGGCGACCCGGAGACGCGGAAGTTGATCGCCGCGACCGTCGCCGCCGAACAGTGTCAGCAACTCGCGCAGGCCGGGGTGACGGAATTCCACTTCTATACGCTCAACCGCGCCGACCTCGCCTACGCCCTCTGCCACATCCTGGGGCTCCGCCCGCATCCACGCACTCCCGCCGAGGGGCTGCGCGGGGAGGTGACCCCCCGATGAGCCAGACCTCCTTCACGCGCGAGACGCGCAACGCCCGCCTCCACGAGGAGGCGCGCGAGCGGATCCTCATCATCGACGGCGCGATGGGGACGATGGTGCAACAGCATCGCCTCACCGAAGCCGACTATCGCGGCCCGCGCTTCGCCGACTGGCCGCGTGATCTCCGCGGGAACAACGACCTCCTGATCCTCACCCGCCCCGATGTGATCGGCGGGATCCATCGCGCCTACCTCGAGGCGGGCGCGAACATCATCGAGACGAGCACCTTCAACGCCACGCGCATCGCGATGGCGGACTACGGGATGGAGGAGCTGGTCCGCGAGCTCAACGTCGAGGGGGCCGCCCTCGCGCGCCGCCTCTGCGACGAGTTCGAGGCACAGGACGGACGCCCGCGCTGGGTCGCCGGCGTCCTCGGCCCCACGAACCGCACGGCGAGCATCTCCCCTGATGTGAACGACCCCGGCGCGCGCAACGTGACCTTCGCGGAGCTCGTCGCGGCATACGTCGAGGCGACCGAAGGGCTCCTCGACGGCGGCGCCGACATCATCCTGGTCGAGACGATCTTCGACACGCTCAACGCCAAGGCGGCACTCTTCGCGGTCGAGGAGGTCTTCGCCGCGCGCGGGCTCCGCGTGCCCGTCATGATCTCGGGCACGATCACCGATGCGAGCGGGCGCACCCTCTCGGGACAGACCACCGAGGCGTTCTGGACCTCGGTGATGCACGCGCGCCCCTTCAGCGTGGGGCTCAACTGCGCCCTGGGCGCCAAGGAGCTCCGCGCCTACGTGCAGGAGCTCTCGCGTATCGCCGACTGCCGCGTCTCGGTGCACCCGAACGCCGGCCTCCCCAACGAGATGGGGGGCTACGACGAGACCCCGGGCTTCACTGCGGCGATCCTCAAGGAGTTCGCGGAGTCAGGGCTCGTGAACATCGTCGGTGGGTGCTGCGGGACGACCCCCGATCACATCCGCGCGATCGCGAACGCCGTCCGTGATGTCGCGCCGCGCACGATCCCGGCGCCGCCCCCGGTCCTCCGCCTCTCCGGGCTCGAGCCGCTGGTGATCGGCCCCGACTCGAACTTCGTGAACGTCGGGGAGCGCACCAACGTCACCGGCTCCAAGAAGTTCGCCGACCTCATCCTCGGCGGGCACTACGATCAGGCGCTCGAGGTGGCGCGCCAGCAGGTGGAGGCGGGGGCCGTCGTCATCGACATCAACTTCGATGAGGGGATGCTCGACGCCGAGGCGGCGATGACCCGGTTCCTGAACCTCGTGGCGACGGAGCCGGCGATCGCGAAGGTCCCGATCATGATCGACTCCTCCAAGTGGCAGGTGATCGAGGCGGGGCTCCGCTGCGTGCAGGGGAAGTCGATCGTGAACTCGATCTCCCTCAAGGAGGGGGAGGCGGCCTTCCTGCAGCAGGCGACGCTCGTCCGCCGGTACGGCGCCGCGGTGATCGTGATGGCGTTCGACGAGCAGGGGCAGGCCGACACCGTCGAGCGGAAGGTCACGATCTGCCAGCGGGCCTACCAACTCCTCGTGGAGCGGGTGGGCTTCCCGCCGCAGGACATCATCTTCGATCCGAACATCTTCGCCGTCGCCACGGGGATCGAGGAGCACGACCGATACGCGCTCGCCTTCATCGAGGCCACGCGGCAGATCAAGGCGAGCTGCCCGCATGCGCGGATCTCCGGCGGGGTGAGCAATGTCTCCTTCTCCTTCCGCGGGAACAACGCGGTGCGCGAGGCGATCCACTCCGTCTTCCTCTACCACGCCGTGAAGGCGGGGATGGACATGGGGATCGTGAATGCGGGGGCGCTCGTCATCTACGAGGACATCCCCGCCGACCTGCGCGAGCGCGTCGAGGATGTGATCCTCGCGCGACGCCCCGATGCCACGGAGCGGCTCCTCGCCGTCGCCGACGACGCGAAGGGCCAGGCGCAGCAGCGAAAGGTCGACCTCTCGTGGCGCGAGGCGCCGGTGAACGAGCGACTCACGCACGCGCTGGTCCACGGGATCGCCGAGTTCGTGGTGGAGGACACCGAGGAGGCGCGCCATCTGTACGATCGCCCGATCGAGGTGATCGAAGGGCCGCTCATGCAGGGGATGAACGTCGTCGGCGACCTCTTCGGCGCGGGGAAGATGTTCCTCCCGCAGGTGGTGAAGTCGGCCCGCGTGATGAAGCGGGCGGTGGCGCACCTCATCCCGTACATCGAGGCCGAACAGGCCGCGGCGGGGGGTGAGCGTCAGGCGAAGGGGAAGGTCCTTCTCGCCACGGTGAAGGGTGACGTGCACGACATCGGGAAGAACATCGTCGGCGTCGTGCTCCAGTGTAACAACTTCGAGGTGATCGACCTCGGCGTGATGGTGCCGGCGGCGAAGATCCTCGAGGCCGCGCGCACGCACGACGTCGACATCATCGGCCTCTCAGGATTGATCACCCCCTCACTCGAGGAGATGGCCTTCCTCGCGAGCGAGCTCGAGCGCGAGCAATGGACCGTTCCTCTCCTCATCGGTGGGGCGACGACCTCCAAGGTGCACACCGCGGTGAAGATCGCGCCGAACTACTCGGCGCCGGTGGTGCATGTGCTCGACGCCTCCCGCGCTGTGGGCGTGGCGGGGAGCCTACTCAGCGATGGGCTCCGCGAGAACTTCGTGGAAGAGATCCGCACCGAGTATCAGCAGGTGCGCGAGGCGCGGGCCGCGCGGCAGAACGACGCGCCGCGGCAGCGGCTCGAGGAGGCGCGCGCGAACAAGGTCGCGCTCTCCTGGGCTGGGGTCACCCCGCCGCGCCCGAGCTTCGAGGGGGTCCGCGTCTTCGACGACGTGCCGCTCGAGGAGCTGGTCCCGCGCATCGACTGGACCCCGTTCTTCCAGACCTGGGAGCTCGCGGGGTCGTATCCCGCGATCCTCGACGACCCCGTGGTGGGTGAGGCGGCGCGCAATCTCTGGCGTGATGCGCAAGGGATGCTCGATAAGATCGTCAAAGAGAAGTGGCTCACCGCGCGCGCGGCGGTCGGGTTCTTCAAAGCCCACTCCGACGGGAAGGAGGACATCATCCTCCCCGGTCGAGGCGTCACGGTGCACTCGATCCGTCAGCAGATGGTGAAGAAGGATGGGCGCCCGAATCTCGCGCTCGCCGACTTCGTCGCCCCCAAGAGCGCCGGCGTGACCGACTGGCTCGGCGCCTTCGTCGTCACCACCGGCGTGGGGCTCGACGAGCGGGTCGCCGCCTTCGAGGCGGCGCATGACGACTACTCGTCGATCCTCCTCAAGGCGCTGGCGGATCGTCTCGCCGAGGCGTTCGCGGAGCGGATGCACGAACGGGTGCGCCGCGAGCTCTGGGGGTACGCCCCCGACGAGGCGCTCGACAACCAGGCGCTGATCCGCGAGCAGTACCAGGGGATCCGCCCGGCGCCCGGGTACCCCGCCTGCCCCGACCACACCGAGAAGCGGACGCTCTTCGAG